>JAZNBB010000025.1:0-11623 GCA_045586845.1 Eubacteriales bacterium | reverse complement strand
CAGAACGAGTGGGCAGGCGCACAGGCGTTCTCCTCTTTCGATACCTACCTTGCACCGTTCGTAAAGGTTGATAACCTTTCCTACGACCAGGTAAAGAAGTGCATTGAGTCCTTTATCTACGGTGTAAATACCCCCTCCCGTTGGGGTACTCAGGCTCCCTTCTCGAACATCACCCTTGACTGGACCGTTCCCTTAGACCTTGCAGAGCTCAACTGTATCGTAGGCGGCAAGGAGATGGACTTCAAGTACAAGGACTGTAAGGCTGAGATGGATATGGTAAACAAGGCGTTTATCGAGACTATGATTGAGGGCGACGCCAACGGCAGAGGCTTCCAGTATCCTATCCCCACCTACTCCATCACCCGCGACTTTGACTGGTCGGAGACCGAGAACAACAAGCTCCTCTTCGAGATGACCGCAAAGTACGGTACTCCCTACTTCTCTAACTACATTAACTCGGATATGGAGCCCTCGGACGTTCGTTCGATGTGTTGCCGTCTGCGTCTTGACCTCCGTGAGCTCCGTAAGAAGTCGGGCGGCTTCTTTGGCTCGGGTGAGTCCACCGGCTCTATCGGCGTCGTGACCATCAACATGCCCAGAATCGCATTCCTTGCAAAGGATGAAGGGGATTTCTACAAGAGACTTGACCGCATCATGGATATCTCCGCAAGATCTCTTAAGATCAAGAGAACGGTGATTACCAAGCTGCTTGATGAGGGTCTGTATCCCTATACCAAGCGTTACCTTGGCACCTTCAACAACCACTTCTCCACCATCGGTCTGGTCGGCATGAACGAGGCGGGTCTCAACGCTCGTTGGATCGGCAAGGATATGACGCATACCGAGACCCAGGAATTTACCAAGCAGGTTCTGGATCACATGAGAGAGCGTCTTTCCGACTACCAGGAGGAGTACGGCGATCTGTACAACCTCGAGGCGACTCCCGCAGAGTCTACCTCTTATCGTCTTGCTAAACACGACGTAGAGAGATATCCCGATATCAAGACCGCAACCGAAAAGGGGCAGACCCCCTATTATACCAACTCCTCGCACCTGCCCGTGGACTATACCACCGACATCTTTGAGGCGTTGGATATTCAGGACGAGCTGCAGACCCGATACACCTCCGGTACGGTATTCCATGCATTCCTTGGCGAAAAACTGCCCTCTTGGAAGGCTGCTGCAACTCTGGTCAGAAAGATCGCAGAGAACTATAAGCTGCCTTACTACACCATGTCACCCACTTACTCTGTCTGCCGTACCCACGGCTACATTGCTGGTGAGCAGTATACCTGTCCCGAGTGCGGTGCCGATACCGAGGTATACAGCCGTATCACCGGTTACTACCGTCACGACAAGAACTGGAACGACGGTAAGAGCGCAGAGTTCGAGATGCGTAAAGAGTACGACATCAAGAAGAGCATGGACAACTTCGAAAGCAGAGCCCCCAAGGCAGAAAAGACCGAAGAGGTCGAGGCTTGCACTTGCGAGAGCGAAGGTGGTAAGCTGATCCTGTTTGCAACCAAGACCTGCCCCAACTGCAAGATGGCTTGCGTGTTCCTTGACAAGGCAGGACTTGCTTACGAAAAGCTGTATGCAGAGGAAAACCCCGAACTTGCTAAGACCTATGGCATCAAGCAGGCTCCCACGCTGGTGGTGGTTCGTGATGATGGCAGCTTTGAGTGTATTGCAAACGTATCCAATATCCGTAAGTATATTGAACAGAGCGTAAACGCTTGATTTTGACGGAATCATGAAGTATGATATTATCGTAATCGGTGCAGGGCCTGCGGGAATGACCGCGGCTCTGTACGCCGCAAGAGCTGATCGACAGGTGCTGCTTTTGGAGAAGGAAAGCTTTGGCGGACAGGTCGTGTTCTCTCCAAAAATTGAAAATTACCCCGGCTTTCTGCAAATGAGCGGCAACGACTTCGCGGATAAGCTGATCGAGCAGGTGCTGGAGCAGGGTGTGACGGTCGAGCTGGACGAAGCGGTTGAGATCCGCGACGGCAAGACCAAGACGGTTGTTTGCGCATCGGGTGCAGCGTACGAATGCGGCGCGGTCATCATTGCCACGGGCTCCCGACATCGTATGCTGGGGCTTGAAGGGGAAGAAGGCTTTGTCGGCAACGGCATTTCGTTTTGCGCAGTTTGCGACGGCGCATTTTATCAAGGACAAAACGTCGCAGTTATCGGCGGCGGCAATTCCGCTTTGCAGGAGGCAGTACTGCTGTCCGATCTGTGTAATAAGGTTACCATCGTGCAAAATCTCGACTATCTGACAGGCGAGGGCAAGCTGATCTCATTGCTGCAGGGGAGAGATAATGTGGAATATATCTACGGTGCCACTGTGGAAAAATTCCTTGGCTCGAACGAGCTGACCGGATTGATCTTGGATCAAAAGGGCACTAAGCTGCGTCTTGACGTGGACGGAGTATTTGTGGCGATCGGACAGGTACCTGTCAATGACGCGTTTGCGGATATTGCGACCTTGGACGTACGCGGCTACATCGCAGCGGGCGAGGATTGCCTGACAAAGACCCCGGGTGTATTCGTGGCAGGGGACTGCCGCACCAAGAGCATCCGACAGATCACCACCGCGTGTGGGGATGGCGCAGTAGCTGCCATGACCGCGTGCAGATATCTCGGAGAGCAATAATACAACGAAAAAGGACCGACGATCGCTCGTCAGTCCTTTTCCTTTTGCGGTTTTCCTGTCAGAAGGCTGTCTATGCTCGTACCCAGTATGTCGGCAAGCTCGTCCAGCCATACCGGGTTAGGGAAAGCCAAGCCGCGCTCCCATTTGGAGACGGCTTGAGGGGATACCCCCATTCTTTGTGCAAGCATTTCCTGTGTCAGCCCTTGGTCCCGACGCAGCTGCGCAATGCGCGCGCCGAGCTGTTCAAGCACTATCATTGGTATCCATCTCCTTTGCGCGATTTTGCAAAAACCCCTTGGGGCAAGCCCTATGTGTGCCTGCCCCTTGGGGGATGGATGTGTCATGATAACTTATAGGAAGTGAAGAGTGGGTAAGATCAATTCCTGTAAGTGATCAACCGCGCCAACCCGAAAGGCGCGAGTCACAGCATCCGGTTTTATTCGAGTTTGTCATAACTCCGCCTCCTTTCTTTTTGCCTCGGTTTCCCGCGGCATGAATTTCACGCCCACGCGTGATGATTAGATTATAGCAGATGTGCCGAATTTTGTCAATCAACCCGTGGTTTATGTGGAACCTTACTGTGGTTGATTCGTGAATCTGCCCTGCGGTGGCAAAAGATCGCTCTCATCATTTCGTATTCATCCGTGCCGATGCAGCGCGTGAGTACAAGCAACCCTACGTATAATAGTGCGGTCAGCGTGATCTGCAGCATCAGTGTACCTGTCGTAGGCTGCAGAGCGAGGGTCGCGCTGAGCAGATACACTGCAGCAGTCGCACCCGTGATGCAGAGAATCGGACCAAACACGTGTCCGAAAATGCGCAATTTCGGCTTGACGATTGCTATCATACGCGCTAAGGAGAGCGTCGTGTTGAGCATTTCGGTGAAATAAATGGTGAAAATATAGCCGTTTACACCAAAAATCGGCACCAAAATGACCACAAGAATAACCGATGTCAACGCGTCGATGATGTTGACGTTCATGCTGTATACCTGCTGTCCCATGCCTTTGAGCACCGCATCCACAGCACTGTCAATGTACATGACGGGGATGAGTGGGGCAAGTGCGGCAATCATACTTCCCGCCTGCAGAGAATCGTAAATGACTAAGCCAAGTCCATGTGAAAAGCAGAGCATGACACCTGCAACACCGACTGAGAACATCATGGAAATGCCGAAAATACGCCGAGAAACACGCCGCACGCGTTCCATCTGATCCTGTATCTTCGCCTCTGCCACCTCCGGGATCAGCAGCCCCGCAAAGGATGAAATGAATGCAGAGGGGAACAGTACCACAGGCAGTACCATGCTGTGCAGTACACCGTAGGACGCAAGGGCACTTTCCCATGACGCGCCGCTGCGCGCAAGTCCTCGCGGGATCAGAATGTGCTGCAGCGTGATCAATCCGGATCTCGCGTACGAGCTGAACGCAACCGGCAGGGTAATGCCCAATATTTCACCCGTTACGCCGCTTTGTGTGCTCTTTTGTGCTGTTTTTAAGTGCCGTCTATCGGTCAAATACAGAAAAATTGAGAAGATCAGCTCAAATACCTGCGTCAGAAGTGTTCCAAGCACCAAGGCAAGACAGGCGTACGCCACTCCTTCTGGCAAGAGCAATGCGAGGAAGAATGCCGTTCCGAAGATGCGCAAGAATTGAGAGGAAAGCTGCACGGCAGCATTCTTCCATACGCGGCGCACCGCCGTAAAGTATCCATTCAAGCAAGAGCATACGGCTACCGCAGGCAGGGATAGAGCAAGTACGCGTAAGGGCAGGACTGTGCGTGCATCACGCAGCCAATGCGTGCCGGCAAACGGTGCGCCGAAAAACAGTAAGATGCCTGAAAGCATCCCGAAAAACAGGCTGATCCCAAGTGCGCGCGAGGCGTATTTCCTCGCAAGTGCCCGATCGCCTTTCCCGAGCGCGTCCGCCACTGTGCGCGTTGTTCCTAAATGAATGCCCGAGCAGGCAAGCGTGACCGCAAAGCCGTATACGCCCGACAAGAGGGAATACAGCCCCATTGCCTGTGCCCCCGCGCGCCCTGCCACGTAGGCGTTAAAGCCTACGCCGATGGCACGCATGAGTAACGTCACGCCTACCATCAATAGCGAGTTGTAAAAAAATCTTCCCGTTCTGCTCACCTTGCCCTGCATATTTGCCTCCTTGCGTAGACGGTGTCCCTTATAATTTATGAGGCAAAAAAGGCTTGTATGACCTTGCATACGAGCTTGATTTGTGATATAATGGTCGTAAGAGGTGATGAACATGGAAAAATACCACGTATTATGCGGTATTGACCGCCGCGATGCGCTTTTGTCAGCAGTCAAGGACAAAAAGATCACGCTCTTGACCGCAGCTTCAGGTGTGGATCGCACGGCAACCCCTGCATGGCGCATCCTGCGAGATATGGGCGTGCTCTCGGTGCTGTTTGCTCCCGAGCACGGTATTTGCTCTAATCTGCAGGACGGCAGGTATCAAGAGGAGAAGGATACACCCGACCCCTTGTTTGGCGTTTGCGTATACAATCTGAACGCCAAGGGACATCCCCGCCTTGATGAGATCCTTGCCACCGTTGACGCTGTGGTGTATGACATTCAGGATGTGGGTGCACGCTATTACACCTATCTTTCTAACCTGACTCAGATTATGAAAGCGGCGGCACGGTTACATATCGAGGTCATTGTGCTGGACAGACCCAATCCTATAGGCGGTGAGAAGATCGAGGGTGAGATTTTGGACGAACGGTTTTCCTCTTTTATTGGGGAGTTTGCAATTCCTACGCGCTACGGCATGACCGTAGGCGAA
Organism: Eubacteriales bacterium; assembly: GCA_045586845.1. Lineage (GTDB taxonomy): Bacteria > Bacillota > Clostridia > Oscillospirales > CAG-272 > SVQP01. Next base: position 6,163 of record JAZNBB010000025.1, on the reverse strand, counting down.
TATGCACGTTACGTCAACGCCGAGAAGGGCATTGGCTGTGAACTGAAAATCGTTGAATGTGTGGGGTGGAAGAGGTTTATGTATGCTGATCAGACCGATCAGCTGTTTGTCAATCCTTCGCCTAATATTCCGTCTGTGAATTGTGCCATCAACTATATTGCGACGGGTATTTTTGAAGCCACCAATATCTCCGAAGGCCGCGGCACGACCAGACCCTTTGATATGATCGGTGCGCCCTTTGTCGATGCATTTGCGCTTGCAGAGCACATGAAAGCGATAGGTCTTGAGGGGGTGCTTTTCCGCGCGGCGCACTTTACGCCTGCGTTCAATAAGCACGCAGGGGAGATCTGCGGCGGCGTGGAGTTGCATATTACGGACAGGGAAGCCTATTCACCCTTTGCCACGCTGCTGTACCTGTACGATGCGCTGCGCAAGTACCCCGAATTCCGGGCAAACCCCGCAGGACTGCGCCTGCGCTTTGGAAATGATACGCTGGCAGGGGATTTTGATCCCGCCACAGTGCTTGCCGAGGCAAACGCAAAATGCAAGCAGTTTGGGGAGCAGATCAAGCCGTATTTGATTTATGAATAAAGGTTTACAAGAAAAATAAAAGAGGTATTTCATTGAGAAATACCTCTTTTGAGTGTTATTTACGCGGCACAATCTATGCGCGTTTTGTTTTGGAAATGGCTTTGACGCTTATTGCAATTTCGCAACCCACGCATCCCATCTGGGATCGGCTTTGATTTCGGGCTCTACAATGCTGCGTTCCTGAACGCTCCACCAAGGCCAGTCCCGCGCAAGGCTGGCAGCCGTTTCGTTAAAAGAACAATTACGGTAAGGAACCAAACGCACAAGCGGTGCGGTATAGTTGCCGTTTTCGTTGCATGCGCAATATTTTTCGAAGAGCTTGAACTGCGCAAGAGAATCATCCAACGCCTCAAAAGCCTCGTCTTTTTTGCCGTCCATCCACAGATAAAGAGAAAGTAAGGTGTAGATCAGAGCGATCTTATGATGATAAACACCGCAGTTTCCATCGGTACAAACAAGCAAATAGAGGTTTATGGCATTACGCAGGCATTGTACCTTTTGTGCAGGGGACATATTCTGCTCGTATACCGGCACGGTTTGGATCATTAACTCGGAGCATTCGTGCACGATATCCAATAGCGCCTCTCCGTGCGCACGAGCACCTTCTTGTCCGTCTGCTGCTTTGATTTTCAGAAAGGTCTGAGAACCGCTGAGCTTGGGGGCAGCCTCTGCCAAGGCAAGCGCTCTTGCGTGATCTCCCACGTTCAAGTATAATTGCGACAGCATGTCAACCACTTGATGACGCAGTTCTCCATATTCCATGCTTTTGAGCAGCTTTTCAAAAATTGAAATGGCTTCCGTCCACTCGGCATACGTGCGGTGTCTTTCTGTATCATACACACCGTATCCTTGTGCATCGATCAAATGGCGTTCGCCGTAGCGTACGTATCCTGCATTAAACAAAACGGAAGCAAGACACAGCATCAGCCTTTCATTGCCGGGAAATTCAATCAGCGCGTTTCTGGCGAGCGTGATGCACTCGTCAATGTTGACGTTTACGCCATTGTTTTGCCGATTCATCTGATCAATCTTTGCAGCTAATGCTTGAATTCTGACAGAGCGCTCGTTGGTATACCCGAACAATTCGTCAATGGAAATACCGAAATAATTTGCAATCGACGGAATCATCTCCATGTCGGGATAACCGCCGTTTGCCTCCCATCGGGAAACAGCCTGTGAAGTTACGCCTATAGCCGATGCAAGATCCTCTTGCGTACATCCGTTCAGGCGGCGTAATTCTCGGATTTTTTGTCCTAAATCAAGTTGCATATAGCACCTCCAATCTTCATTTCACCGGTGTGATTATATTATAGCACATATTTTGTAAAAAACAATTATCAATTCATTGTTTCAAATCCAAGGTAGCCTTGGATTAAATTTTTCAAAAAAGGGCTTTCTCAATTTGAGAAAGCCCTGCTTATTATTCTGCTTGAATTTCACCAAGCTCTGTATAATCGGTATACGTGCCGTCCTTGCAAATGCCATCCTGCACGTTGCCGCCAATCGCTCCGCCGTAGCCTATGGTATAGGTTTCGCCCGATTTGACGTCAGGGCTGCTGAACACCACCGAGGCAAACGCCTTGGGGGATTCGAAAGCAAGGATCAGCTTGCCGTCTGCATCAAAGATGCCCATGGTCGTACCGCCCTCGAAAGAGGAGCGCATAGCAAACGCAAGCACGCCGTAGTTCTGCCCGACAGCCGTGTCTGCCATGCCCGAAGAGCCAATGGCAAGCAGCGTGCCACCCGATATGTTCAGCTGATCGGTGCGTGCGTCTCCGTGGTCGATCGGACCGTTGCCGTTGTTTGTCGGACCGTAAACAATGACCGTGCCGCCCGTGACTACGATCTGCCCGTTGGAGTCAATGCCGTCACCGCTTGCGTTGACGATCGTGTACCCGCCGTTGAAGGTCAGGAGAGGTGTTTCCTCCGCGCCCGTTGTCGAGCTGTCCGTGGATTGCTCGGGAGCAAAGAAGCCGCCGCCCGGGCCGCCCATCATGCCGGTGCCGCCGCAGGCATTGAAGCCGTCATCCGAGGCAACGAGACGGACCGTGCCACCGTTGACCGTGATGTTGATCGCCTCGACGCCCTCGTAGCTTTTTTCAATTTCAATCGCACCGCCGTTTATCATGACGCTTTGCTCTGCGTGAATGCCGTCATCGGAAGCGGACAGGTACAAATTTCCGTCGTCGATCTGCAACGCGCTGTCCGAATGCAGGGCGTCGTCGGTGCAATCCACCGTAATATTGCCGCCCGTGATAAGCAAAAGCCCTACGGACTTCAGCCCCTTTGCGCTGGTAGAGGATTTGTTTGGGTTACCTTCATTCATGCCACCCGGACCTCCGCCACCTGGACCTCCTCCGCCCGGACCACCGGGTCTTTCCATGCTCCAAGGGGCAGGGGATGCAGATGCGTCTACCGTGCCCTCGGTGCAAATCGAAATGCTGCCGCCCGATATCGAAAGCGCAGCAGACGCGCTGATGCCGTCGCCAAAGCAATCTACGTATACCTCGCCGCCGCTGACGGTCAGATTGCCCTTGCCTTCGTCGGTATTGGAGGTCTTGATTCCGTCGCCTGCGCTTGACGTTACGTGCAGATAACCGCCCGTGATCGTCACGCTGTCGTTTCCTCGCACGCCCGCGCCGATCGCGCTAACGCAGACCTTGCCGCCCGCGATCTCCAAATCGTCCTTGGTATTGATGCCCTTATCGCAGTTGCCCGTGATATAGATCTCGCCTTTGCCGTCAAATTTGAGATCCTCGGCAGACCAGATGCAGGCGTTGGGCAAGCCGCCCGATGTGCCGTTCTCGGATTCTGCGTAGTAATCCGTGCCGTCCGAGAACAAATTAACAGAGCCTTGTGCCGAGTAAAAAACCACCTTTTTTGCCGCTGTATTGACAAGCAGGGCAGGGCCGTCCTCGCACGTCACCGAAACGCCGTTCAGAATCAGCATGACCTTTTCGGGATCGGGGGTATCAACGATCAGTTGCCCTTGCAGCTCACCGCTTACAAGATACGTGCCTTGTGCTGTAAAGGTGATCTTGTTTCCGTCTGCCTGCACGCCGTTGCCGTCTACGCTTGCGATGTTGCCCATCAGTGTCACCGTTGCGTCTGCCGTGCCTTGATACGTGCCGACTGTCGCACTTTGCGCAAATGTGATCTCGGGCAGGGGGATTCCGGTTGCGCTCTTGCTGCCGTCGTCAAAGCTGACCTTGTGCGTATTTCCTTCCTTGTCGGTATAAATGATCTCCCCGTCAGGCGTGGTTTCCAGCCCGCTTGGCGCCTGATCCTCGCCCTTGTTGCGGTCGCAGGTAGCGAGCGCTATGCAAAGACCTACGCACAGACAAATGCTCAAAAGCACGCTGACAGATATGATTACGGTTCTTTTTTTCATACACTGCTCCTTTTTTGACTGTAAACAGTATATCACCCGTTTATGAAAATTTTAAGAAATAAAATTGAATATTCCCTAAAAAAAGTTTGAGCATGACTTGAAAAAGGATGCCACCCGAGGTCTTGACCCACGCGCGATTTTCGTGTATAATAAAGTGAGAGAATGCGATTTGGAGGAAAATAACCGTGATTTTCGTCGCAACCTGTATGTTCGGGCTGGAAAAGCAGCTCGGGGAAGAAATAGACGCGCTTGGTCTTAAAAGACTGCACACCATGGACGGCAGAGTGACCTTTCAAGGGTCGCCTGCCGATGCAGCACGCGCCAATATGTTTTTGCGCTGCGCCGAGAGAGTTATGATCAAGGTCGGAGAGTTTTCCGCTACCACCTATGAGGAGCTGTTCCAAGGGGTAAAATCCTTGCCCTGGGAGGACTATATCGGCTCGTCGGATGCGTTTCCCGTTAAGGGGCATTGCATCAAAAGCAAGCTGTATTCCATCCCCGATTGTCAAAGTATCATCAAAAAAGCTGTCGTGGACAGGCTTTCCTCGGCGTACGGCATCCATTGGTTTGCCGAGGACGGCGTGAAATATCAGATAGAATTTTTCCTGTTCAAGGATGTGGTCGCTTTGATGTTAGACACCTCGGGCATTGCACTGCACAAGCGCGGTTATCGCCCGCAGGCAGGTGTTGCGCCTTTGCGCGAGACCTTGGCGGCATCTATTGCGCTGACCGCAAGACCCAAGGAGGATATTCTGTTCTGGGATCCCTTCTGCGGCTCGGGCACGATCGCCATTGAGGCTGCCATGATCGCCACGCGCCGCGCCCCCGGGCTTGGCAGAGAGTTTGCAGGGCAGCATTTTGCCTGTATTCCCACGCGTGCATGGACAGATGCTGCAACCGAGGCGCAGGATCTGATCATACACGACAGCAAGTTTGAGGTGTGGGCGTCGGACATTGACGAGGATATGCTGGACGTGACCTATGAAAACGCGACGAGAGCAGGCGTGGAGGAATACCTCAACATTTTCCACGCTGACGCACGCAAGATCAAGCGCGAGGAGCGAAAGGGAACTGTGGTGTGCAATCCGCCTTACGGTGAGCGCATGATGGAAGAGGACGAGGTGCGTGCCCTGTACCGCGATATGGGCAAAGCCTTTGGTGACCTGTATCCTTGGCACGTATATATCATTACTTCCTATCCCGAGTTTGAGCGCAGCTTTGGGCGTGTAGCGGACAAGACACACCGTCTGTATAACGGTATGCTGCCTTGCACGCTGTACGAATTTTTCCGCGATCCCGCAACGGCAAAAAAGCCGTATTATGAACAGAAAAAGCCCTTTGAGCAAAAGAAGAGCTTTGAGCAGAAAAAGCCGTTTGGCAAACACGGAAAAAAGCCGGATTTTAAGAAAAAATAAGCGATTGGGCGGCTCTGACACGCCAATGTAACACGCCGTGTTGCAAAAAAACAGGGGATGTGGTGGACTTTTGCCGCGCTTTGGCGTATGATAAAGGCATCAGAACGCAAGGAGGCAAGTATGAGCTTTGGAAGTAATATCGGATATTTGAGAAAAAAGCAGGGCATTACCCAAGAGGAGCTTGCAGAGCGCATGTACGTTTCGCGTCAGACCATTTCGCGCTGGGAGACCGATTCGGTGTACCCCGATGTCGAGACGGTGATCAAGCTTTGCGAGATATTGGAGTGCGATATGGAAACGCTGGTGCGCGGGGATGCGACCCAAATGGACGTACAAGAGCCGGGTACGCAGGAAAAGCAGGATGTTGAGTGTGTGAAACGGAAAAACGCGAAACGCAAGAGCGCAGTGGACTGGGATCTTCTTAATGCCGCTTTTTGTTCTATCGTGTTTTTGGTTGCCGTTCCGGCATATCTTGTTATGGGCTTTATGTGGCATCTGTGGCACCCGGGTTGGCTGATCTTTGTTGCAGCCACGGTGCTGTGCGGCATTTCATCAATTATGTGTACGCTGGTTTACAAAAATATCGACAAGTAAAAAGGCTAAAGCACAAACGGGAGAGCGAACTCTCCCGTTTGTGCTTTTATTCAAAATATTTGTAGGGGGCGACGTCCTCGACGCCCCGGGATTTACATCAACTAATTTTTATGGACCGTCGAGGACGCCGGTCCATACAATGAGTTGTTTTCGCTGTCCCGGGGCGTCGAGG
>JAZNBB010000024.1:0-24945 GCA_045586845.1 Eubacteriales bacterium | reverse complement strand
ATCAATTATTCCTCTCCCTATGCCACCTACTTTGAGGGAATGCTCCTTGATTTTCAAGGTAAGCATGACGAGGCGGTAACGCCCGTGGCATTGGCATCCATTATGCCGATGTTTCCCGAAGAAGGACTGGATTTCAGTTATCTTCGAACAATGGAGGCAGATGCGGACGGATATAATTTCCCGTGGTATGTTGAAAGCTATTACTATGACAGTTCAAAGCGATGGATGATTTATACCTCACACGATTTTACTATTACTTTTGCAGGAGAAAAATTAGTACGTACGGCAAAAGAGATAATTGATCACAAAATTTGATTAAATAATACATAGCTTCGTTTGCAAGCATGGTGCGAAAGCCCGACAGACCTCGGACAACTTTTGGCTCCCATCATCGCCAAGGGATAAGTCTATCCGCTGACTGAAAGCCATGGATCGATTTCGAAAAAACTTGCGATATGGATCGATTTTGAAAGGGTATGCCACAACAATAGTGCCAAGCCATTCGGCTTGGCACTATTGTTTTGGCAGGGGCTTTTGATGAAGGGCTCGAAGGGGGCGGCGCAATGAATGACATGCCGGTGGCATGTCAGAACGCCGCCTGACCGAGGCGCGTAGCAAAAGACCGCATCAATTCGCGGCTTTTGCGTCGCAGCGCCGAGAATCGAGTCCGAATGCCCCACGCTATTTATTCGGATCATTTTAGATCCGACCGAGAAAAAACGAGAAAAGCAGAGATTTCGAAAGATTTCTCTGCTTTTTTCGCGCCTAACTTTTTTCGAATTTCCATAGATCCATTTTCGATTTTTCTTCGAGTCGAAGGATTCGAACTACCGAAAGCCTCCCTCCGAGAGGGAGGGGGACCACGAAGTGGTGGAAGGAGCCTGCGCGACTTAAAAATTTGATTAAACTTTACGGCAACGCACTCTCCCTCAGTCGCCTACGGCGCCAGCTCCCTCCCGGAGGGAGCCTTGAAAAAAACTGCTCGCGAAGTTGTTGAAATTTTTACAAAATTGTGATATAATGAATCAAAGAAAGGCGGTACTTTTTTGACAAAAGAAAAAGTTTTGCAAGGCGCACTCGCATTGAACGATAAAAGCAAAAAACATACCGTTACCGTGGAAGGTGACAACTCATCATACAGTCAAGCTGCTCCGCAAATGCAACCGGTACAAGAACCGGCACATTTCGTTATGTTGCCCACCTGAAAGACGATCATACTTACGTTGAAACGCAGTTGGACAATAACGGGCGGCGTATGCAGAGCGGAAAAGTTGCCAGAGTCAAAAAAAACATTTCGCAGATAGCCATACATATTTTATTTATCCATTCAGGAGGAAAACATGAAAAAACTGAAATTAACGCTATTGCTTTTGACAGCTGCTATATGCTTACCCACTTTGGCATCCTGCACCGCAGACACGCCCACAAAAACGCCAACCGATACCTCGTCAGAGGCAACTCAAGCAGACACGCAAGCCCCCACGGCAGCCGACACGACCGAGCCGGCAGAAACAGCCCCCGAGGAGAAAACCGATATGCAGATCATTCCGGACCTTACCTTCAAAGATGGCATACAGCTGATCTCTCAAAAGGATCACGCAAACGGAGACATGTTTACCGTTTTGGATGAGCATGATTTTTACGGCGGTGAGGCAAATTATCCCGTCTGGCGGCTAGCGCAGTGGGATTCGGGTCCTTGTCTGGTGGAAAACCGCATAGAGAGCGCCCCGACCGTGATCACGGACGGCATGGGCAGAAGTTTTGGGTATGATCCCGAACAGAACGTGATGACCTTTGAGCTTGATACAAGTCTGTATTATCGCAGAAAGCCTGCGGTAGAGGGGGATTACTGGCCGCACCTGCTGATCGAACAGGATAATTTTTCACAGTCCTTAGACTCAAAAGAGATGGACTTTCTGACCTGCGACGCGGATCGCCTGGTGCTTTCCATGGATATTCGCTTGCTCGAATTTTTGGAGACCCCGATCGACGGTGACTGGGTACGCGCAGCGCAATTTTTGATGTACTTTTACGTAAAAGGCACCGATACCCACGATTTTTGTTGGTTTGGTGTACAGTTATTTGATAACCGCAACGACAGAACTGATCACTATATCGGCTACGACGGCGGTAAGGCAGACGCCTCGGGTGCCATGATCTATTCGATCGGTTCCAAATACGTCTACAAAAACAGCGGTCGCACGCTGTACGAAAAGAAAAAGCCGGACACAAGCGGCGAATGGGTACACGTGGAGATCGACCTCAAGCCATACCTTGAGGATATGCTGGAAAAGGGCTTGGCAGACGGATACTTTACTGTGGATTCACTTTCCGAGCTTTACATCGGTGGCATGAACGTGGGCTGGGAAACCATCGGGACGTTCTATCACACCATGGAGGTCAGAAATCTGCAGCTGGTGTCATATATGGATTGAAAACAAAAAAGCTGAGTTTCATTAACTCAGCTTTTTTCGTAGACCGTCGAGCACGCCCGTCCCTGCAAAAAATGCCCGCACGGAATACGAACGATAACTATTCCCTTTTCAATCTGTTCGGCAGCAAGCTGACCGCCAGAAGTGCCTGCGAGGGCAGGTAAAACGCCCATGCAAGGTCGAAGCCCGGATAGATGACCTTGTATATGAGCGAGCTTTCGGAGATGGGCAGATACGTGTCGATCAAGGAAAGCCCGATAACCGTATCACACAGAATAAACAGTGTAAGACCGATGGCAAGAACGGGATTTTTTCCAAACGACACATATGCAAACACCGCATTGAGAACGAGATTGGCGTAATAAAACATGGAAACCACAGCCACCGCGTCTAAGCTCTGCCCCAGCACCGCGACTGTGACTCCCACGACCGCCGCCAAAAGCGTGGCACGCAAGATCAAGTGCGCCTTGCGGCGTGTCTTGTTCCCGTCCTCAAAGTACAGGCGCAGAAAATACGCGATCTGCACCACAGAAAAAAAGATCATGGCAGGCAACTGTCGCATATCGGTACGATACACAAGAAAATAATCCGCACCGACCGTACACAGCAAGGCAAGCTGCGTAAAAATAAAAGAAAGCGACCTTTCGGCGAACAGCACGCAAAAAAGGCAGGCGGCTATCACCGCCGTATAACGCAAATTGACGGGCACCGCACCCTGCGCCGTTTGCAGCAGCACGCCGAGTATTACCTCGATCATCAGAAATGCCACTGACAGGGAAAGTAAAATCTTTTTGCTTTTGATCATGGTCATCTTTCCTGCTTTGTTTGGATTGTCTCATTGTAACACATTCTTCGGTATTTTGCAAGGAAAACCGATTAATTTGAACGATGTTTTGCCAAACACTTGTATCCCGCACGGCTTTATGGTATAATGGGTGCAAGAAGGAAGGTGGTATCTTGAAGGCTTACGGTCTTGACATCACACACCGAACGGATCTTGTGGGCATTTGCTATACCATGTGGTTCAACGCCGTGCACGGCAGTGGAAAGGATCCTGTGGAAAGTGCGCCCAATGTGGCAGAGCTGACCGCAAAGTACGGTTGGAGTGAACAATACGGCTTTGGCAATGCAGAGGAGCAGCACAACGAGATCGGCAGATTTCACTACTGGGGCAAGCCCGCACAGGGCTACTATCGCTCAACCGATCCGTGCGCCATTCGCCGCAATCTGACCATGCTGCAGGATGCGGGCGTGGATTTTCTGATCGCCGATTTTACCTTCGTGGGCGGAAATACCGTGCACAACAAACCCTTTTGGGACAGCCACGTGGAATCTTCCACCATCGCATTGCTCGACACCATGACGGAAATGCGCGCCCGGGGACTCAAGACCCCTTACGTGGTCATGTGGCCCAACACTCCGGATGCCTTCCCTGTTTTTTACGAAAAATTCTACTCTGTGGACAAATGGAAGGATTGCTTTGTGTATATGCACGGCAAGCCCTTGATTCTGCATTGGAATTACAAAACGATTGAGACCGACATTTTTGCCACCCGTGCTATGTACGGCTTGCAGGGCAAGGTTAAACAAGGACAATGGAGCTATCTGGAGCCCGACAACCGCGCCACGGTATGCTATGCTGCGGACGGAAGCCCCGAACACGTGGGTGTCTCTGTTGCCATGCAATCCACCTATATGTCAAATACCAAAACCGCACACGGCAGGCAGGGCGGTCGCTTTTGGCACGCGCAATGGCAGACCGCCTTTGACATACACCCCAAGATCGTGACACTGACCTGGTGGAATGAGTGGTGCGCACAGTTGTTCTGCATAGACGGCAAGTATGTGTTTACCGACAACTTCAACCGGGAATACAGCCGCGACATCGAACCCATGCAGGGCGGTCACGGCGACTTGTACTACAGGTGGCTTTGTGAGTATGTGCGCGCCTATAAGGCGCATGAGCCCTGCCCCGAGCTGACCAATGACGCATAGAAAGGAGTTTGCGCAATATGGCTTTATTTATAGATCTAATATTTGCTCTTTTGCCGCTTGCTCTCATACTTGTTCCGATCACCGCGTTGATCATTCTTCATGTGGTGCTTACTCATCGTGAGCAGAAATAATGCAAAGAAAGACGGTACGACTATGACCAACACTTCTCTCCCCCAATATATGCTGACCTACCCTACGGTCTTTGCCGTGGGTGACCAATATCAGATCTTCGTGCCCTTTTGTGACGAGGTGATCATGTGGGTCAAGGTAGGCGAACATACCTATTATGATCATTGTAACGGCGTTTTACGCTCAAACACCAATATGCACCGCGTCACACTGCCCATGCACGTGTTGGACAAGGCGCGCGAGTACACCGTCGTGTACCGCAAGATGATCGAGCGCGCGCCCTACTACCCTTCCTCCGAGGACGAGAGGGAGCTGACGCTGCCCTTCAAGCCCATCAAGACAGAGGGCGCGATCAACCTCTACCACATCTCCGACGCGCACAACTTAGTTGCCGAGCCTATTGCCTGCGGGCAATATTTCGGTGATGCGCTTGACCTCTTGATCCTCAACGGCGACATACCAAATCACAGCGGCGACGTTCAGAATTTCAACGCCATCTGCGAGATCGCGTCGGGCATCACCCGCGGGCAGTGCCCCGTGGCGTTTGCACGCGGCAATCACGACACGCGCGGCATTCACGCCGAGGATATGCCGCATTATATTCCGATCAAGGACGGCGTGACCTACTATACCTTCCGCGCAGGCTGCGTATGGGGGCTGATCATGGACTGCGGCGAGGACAAGGACGATTCCAGCATCGAGTACGGACACACGGTCTGCTTCCATCAGTTCAGACTGGCAGAGACCGAGTACCTCAAGGAGATCCTTGCCAATGCGGACAAGGAATTTGACGCTCCCGGGGTCAAATACCGCCTGGTCGTCTCGCACATTGGATTTACGATCATTCAAAATCCGCCCTTCGACATTGAGCAAAAGCTTTACGGCGAATGGACAAGGCTTGTTGCTAAAATGAAGCCCGACCTGCTCTTGTACGGACACCACCACAAGGTAGAGATCTGCCCGATCGGCGGGCATTACGACCACCAAGGGCAGCCCTGCACCGCCATCATTGGCTCCAAGCCCATCTTTGACCGTGAAAACGGCAACGGTTTTATCGGCTGCGGCGTGACGCTGCGACCGGACGGTACAAGGAGAGTGGTTTTCAATGACGATAAAGGGGATATTTTGACCGACGAAGTGATAAATCAGCCACGTACAGAAAAGCAGCCGCATCCTTACGATATCACACGATAGGCGTGCAGCTCCGTTTGCGCAATTCTTTTGAGAGGGCAGCCGTATACCGCCCCCGGATCCAATCTCGGGAATGATTTTAATTTTTGTCAATCTCCTATTGATTTGATATCTTGACGGCAGCACAATTATCGCAGCTCTATTTCCGCAATTGCAGCTTCTCCCGTTCCGATGATTGACAAATTTCCCTTCTCATGATATAATAAACATCAGAAATCCCAAAAATTCAATCCGTTCCGGAGGACATTTCTATGAAAAAGCTAATCGCAATCATATTTTCTTGCTTGATGGTGCTGTCCGTTCTTGCTTCTTGTGACAACAGTGATACCCCTGCGGACACCTCCCCTGCGCAGACCACCGAGCAGCCTACCGACACCTCCACCGCGCCCGAGGAAACCGAACCGGGCTCCGCCGAGGAAACCACTGCCGAGACTTCCGCTGACACAGAGGAGACCACGCTCAACGAGTTGGGACTTCCCTTTGAGATCTTTGATGTTCCGCTCGGCTACGCAAACGGTCAACCCATGCGTGGCTACAATGCTTCCGGGTGTTTTTATTATGATGAGGAGCTTAACTGTCTGTGGTCCGACAGCGATAACAACATCATGGTCGTGACCAACGATACCATGGAATCAGGGTCTCTGAGCGCAACCCTTCTGTCTGCCCCCGGATATATCAACGACAACGGTATCATCTTCGGTTTAGAGGACTCCATGGAAGGAGAATATGAATTTTGGGAGTTTGGTCCCGCTTACTATTTTTTGTTCATTTCGGACGCCGGTCGCCTGTACCTTGCCAAGGCAGGCTTTAACGGCCAGGCTTGGACCGAGCTGGAGGTAACCGAAGAACCCGTAACCAATTATACGCACGGGGAGACCAACATCACCATTTCGGTGGAGTTTGACGGTGAAGGCAGCATCAAGTGCTATGCCAACAATGAATTGTTGATAGATTATTTTGACGATGATCCCATCCGCGGCAACCGCTACGGTGTGCGCTGTGAGGTCTTCGGCGTGGAATACTACAACATTCAATCCGTACACGATTGATTTTCAAAACAACCTACAAAGGGCTGCTCCCATCGGAGCAGCCCTGCCTTTATTCTTTGGGTTTCTTAATAGCCGTAGCTGAAATTCAAGCTGCCGATGGGAGCGGCGTCGCCCGTGGAGTACAGGTTCAAGGGATCGTTCTCCATGTCCTGCACGTTATCGGTGACCTTAAATTCCACCTGATAGTTATGCTCGTCAAGTCCGATTGCCGCAAGCGGGATACGCAAAATCATGACCTTGCCAAGTACGTTTAGGTCAGCTTCGCCCACGCTCTCACCGCTTGCCGCAAGGATCTTGCTCTTGCTGCCGTCAATCTCGCGGTTGATAACGTATTCATAGCCGCAGAACAGATCGCTGCTTGCGTTTATGGTCTTGATCCACAGATTCATCCAGCCCGCATCGTTCGCTTCATGCGCGGTAATATCCTCAACACACGTAATACGGAAATACAGATATTCGGTATCTCGCAGTACGCTGACAGTATCGATATCGTTTCTGCCCGTGGTGTCGGTATAGACGATATCCCCTGCCATTGCCTTGAAATTTCGGTCGGCACACTCGCCCGTAAAGTCACGGTAGGTGGGTGCGCTTTCCCATACCGCATCATCCTTAGCAATGTCGGGCGTTGTGGCGGGATATTCGTAATGCACGGCGGGTGCGAAGTTGTCGTTATGGATATTCATGATCGTCTGGAAGTAGGCATAATCCTTCATGCCCGATGAGCGCGAAGGCTCGATATCACGCGAATACTCGGCGTTGAAGGTGTCCACGGTAAAGTAATCGTTGTTGCCCCGACGAAGTTTCTCGGCAACCCACTCATTCCAGCCCGTCAGGAACACAAAGCGTGCGTCCTCGGCTCTCTGCTCGGGCGACATTTCCAGGACCGTGTTCCATTGCGCCTGGAAATTGAGATTCTGTCGCCAGTTCTCATGGTCATTTTCACCCTTCCACTGTCCTTTGAGCTTTTTTGTGGGATGCCAGCCTCTGCCGCGCGAGTTTTTGGTATCAGTCATGCAGACCGACACGTGCTGCGCGATCGACAGATTGATCCAGCCCTCTTGGGGCGTCTGGGGATACTCAAACGAGATCCAGGGCGCACCGTATTCATACACAGGCTCGTTAACGGGTGCGGCGATGGGCCATTGCGTGACGCGATAGTCAAAGAACTCGGCAAGCATCTTTTCCTGCGCGTCGGTCGCTGCACAAAATCTTGCGATCACGTTATCGGGCGCTACGATCATAGGCTTTTCGGGATCGTTAGGTGTAAACCAAAGGCTCTTATAGGTATCGTTTGCGTAGAAAATGTTATACACCTGCTTGAACACCGAAACGTCGGCGCCAAGATCGTGCTTGCCGAGATAATACACCACGCGCGGCACGTCCCAACCCGCATCCTGATACTCAAGCAACAAATCGAACAGCACAGCGGTCACGTTTTCGTACAGCACGTTATTAGAGGTATCCAGCACGATAAAGTCAATGCCCGCCATGGTCAGCATTTCGATCTGCTTGCGCATGACCCAAGGATCACAGCTGTTGTAATATCCCCATACCGGCTCGCCCCAGAAATGCGCAGAGCCAACGGGTGTCAGAGGTGTATTGAACTGCGTAAACGCCTCATTATACGTGCCTTCGTACGTGATCTTATCAATATCGTAAATGCCTGTATGGTTGGTATGTTGACCCAAAGTCAGAAAATAGAACATACCCACGTAGCGGTCAGAATTGACCTTACCGTCCACCGGTAATATCACTCTGCCGAAATCGTCTGTGCCCGCAATATTGAGAACGCTGTACTCCGCAGCGGTCAGATCTCGCTCGTCCGGCACGCGCTGCACGGTGGGCTGCGCGTCAGACTGCGTGGTGACTTCGGGTTGAGCAGTTTGTTCAGCGGTATCTGTCGGGTTCTCGACAGGAGCATCGGGCGTGCAGGCAGCCGGTACACAAAGCAGCATTATAAGAACCAGCAAAGTTGAAACAGACTTACGCATCTTTGTCCTCCGTTTTCAAAAGGGCACATACACCGAACAACAAAAGCATACAGGGCGCACCAAACAGCACAGCCTTGCATCCGTTCTCAACAGCAGGCTCCGGCACAAGATCATCGGGGTCTGTCCCGGGAGATACTTCAGTTTCAGTCTTCTCTGCAGTCTCGGTTTCGCTCTCGGTTTCGGGTGCAGTCGTTTCGGGCGCAGTCGTTTCGGGCGCAGTGGTCGCGGGTACGGGCAACACAGTGACCTCGTACGTTGCGATCATACCGTTGTATTCCACGGTCACTGTTGCCTTGCCGGGCGCGGAGAAATCATAGCTGACCATATCCTCAAGCAGCAGCATCTCCAGCCCCTCACCGTTTGCGTAATTGACGCGGATCTTCAGCGAGGTCATATCGATGCGCTCGCCGACGTAATACGTATCCTTGTAGCCGTCCACGATCGAAATACCGTCGGTCTTGACGCACACCTCGTCTGAGGTGTTGACGGTAAAGGAGATGGGCTCCAGCACCAGCGTACCGGGCACGGGAGTATATGCGTCCTTGTTCGTACCTGCCCAGTTTCCCCAGTCGTCCTGCGTCCAGTTCATCCAGCGAAAGCCGGGCAGAATGACGATCTCATACTGCTGCTCCTTAAGCGCAGCAAGATACGCGGGATTGTCAATGTGGAATATCATGGTGTCGCCATAGAAGTTAAAACGCGCTACCTTGCCCTGACCAACAAGCTCGGTGACCGTAACGCCGTCAATGGTAACCAGGTCACCCAGCGTCTTGCCGGGAATGGCAGAGGGACACAGATCGACTGCAGAGATAGCTTTGAGAGATTCGCTGTCCTTGCGTTCGAAATTGACGCGTAATGCACCGTCAATACCGGGCATTGCACCCGTCTGTACGGCAGTAATGCCCGCCTGCCCATTGACCGGAAAATATACGTCGTGATCCAAGGTCAACGCAGACAGCTCGGAGGTAATTCCCGAAGGAGAACCGGCACACCATACAAAGCCCGCCTTGACTGTAATCGCGGTGAAGTCGGAGGGCTTGAGCGTGGAATGGTCGTCCATATGAAATCGCAGATTGAGGTAGAGTGAGCCGTCCGGACCGTTTTCATAGGTATAGCAGGTGCGCTTGAGAGGCAGATCTCCAAGCATATCCTTAACCTCGCGCACGGTCATATTCTCGTAAGAAACACCATCCTTGACGAAGGATACCAGAATCAGATCCGTGTTGTGATCAAGCCCATTATCCCAACCGTCCTTGGTAAGTCCCTGCGTATTTGCAGGCACGCGGAAGCTGACCTGACCGTAGGTGACGTCTGCGGGTTGAAAGGGATCGGTATAGCAGGGCTCCATGCTGACCCTACTCTCTTCCGCCGCTGAAACGGGCAGCAAGGCACACAGCATGGTGTAAACCAATAACAAGCAAATTATCAAGCGTTTTTTCATAAAGACCTCCTATGTTGTTTTTCTATTATTTTATCATCAAATGGAGTGCGTGTCAAGGAAAAAATAGTGCACTCTCTTGCAAGCTTCAGCGCAATATGCTATAATAAACGCAACAACACCCAAGGAGCGCAATCATGAAGCTTTACGCACCTGTATACTATAATAATTTTTCCTGTATCGCCGACCGATGCCGGCATTCCTGCTGCATTGGCTGGGAGATCGACGTGGATGCGGATACCCGCGCGCTTTACGATACGCTTGAAGGAAACTACGCCGATACCATCCGCGCAAGCATTGACAACGCGGACCCACCGCACTTTAAGCTTGCCGCACACGAGCGCTGCCCGCATCTGGACGCGCAGGGGCTTTGCCGCATCATCAAGGAGTATGGGCATGGCGCGCTTTGCGACATCTGCCGCGAGCACCCGCGCTTTTACCACCAAACACCGCACGGCATTGAGGTGGGACTGGGACTTGCCTGTGAACAGGCTTGCCGCATTGTACTGTTTGCGGACAACTTTGACCAAATGATCGAGATCGACGATCTTGACGGACAACCGGATGCCGAAGCCTTTGACGCCACCGCGCTGCGTGCGCGCGTATATGCTATTCTGAAAGACTCCACACTTTCCTACGACGCGCGACTTGCGCGTATCTCCTCCGAATTTGGCGTATCTGCCGGTATACGCACCGACAACGCATGGTGCGCATTGCTCTGTGGGTTGGAATATCTGCACAAAGAACACACCGCATTGTTTATGCTGTACGGTACAGACGCCGATGTGATGGCTTGGCAGCAGCCAATCTTAGTCCGCGCACTTGCCTACTTTGTATTCCGCCATTGCTCGGATGCCGCAAACGAGGCTGACTTTGCGGTGTCCTTGGGACTTGCCCTGTTTTTGGAGCGTCTGCTCGCATCGCTGATCGCCGCTGGACATGACGCACTTGACGCCGCACGCATCATTTCCGAGGAGATAGAATATTCCGAGGATAACACCGAAACTCTCCGTTCCGTATTTTGTGAGGTAATCCAATGACACCCAATTACAAACGCACCAAGCTCGCTTGCTACTCGGCATACTTTACCATGTCCTCCATCTTCGTGCTACCGCCCCTTTTGTTTGCAACACTGCAGGATCTTTACGGCATATCCTACACGCTGCTCGGTACGCTGGTGCTGACCAACTTCTGCACGCAGATGTTGGTGGATCTGCTCTTTTCGCTGTTTGCCAAAAAGTTTAACGCGAGGATGCTTGTACGTATCACACCGCTGATCACCTCGCTGGGACTTGTGGTTTACGCGGTGGTACCATGGCTCTTGCCGCAGCAATTTGCTTACGCAGGCTTGCTTACGGGCACCATCATCTTTTCGGTCGCCTCGGGGCTTTCCGAAGTCATGCTCTCACCTACCATTGCAGCCCTTCCCTCGGATAATCCGCAAAGGGATATGAGTATGCTGCACTCGCTGTACGCCTTCGGTATCTTTTTCGTCATCGTGGTCAGCACCGCATATTTTGCGGTGTTTGAACGGGATAGCTGGATGTTTCTGACGCTGTTCTTTGCCGCGCTGCCGGTGATCGCAGCAATACTGTTTATGCTCTCTCCTATGCCTGAGCTGCAGGAAAGCGGAGAGCAACTGACTGCCAAACGCTCCCGCGGGCGAACGATCGGGCTTGCTCTTTGCGTGGCTTGCATCTTTTTCGGCAGCTGCGCCGAGAACACCATGTCCAACTGGATATCGGGTTACATGGAAAACGCTTTGCAGATTCCCAAAGCCGTGGGCGACCTTGTCGGTCTTGCGGCGTTTGCCATTCTGTTGGGGATGACCCGTATCATCTACGCAAAATTCGGCAAAAACATCTTTCGTATGCTCACGGTCGGCATGATCGGCGCCGCGGCGTGCTATCTCGTCGTCGTATTCTCGCAAGGTCCCATACCGGCACTGATCGCCTGCGTGCTGACCGGCATTTTCACCTCAATGCTGTGGCCCGGTGCTTTGATCATGATGGAGGAAAACATACCTTACGTAGGTGTTGCTGCTTACGCGCTCATGGCGTCGGGCGGTGATCTTGGCGCATCGGTCGCGCCGCAGCTGATGGGCATTGTAACCGACGCGGTCAGCTCGTCTTTACTCGGTGCACGCCTTGCCGAACAGTTCTCTCTCTCTACCGAGCAAGTAGGGCTCAAAGCAGGTATGCTGGTATGCGCCATCTTTCCGATGCTTGGTACCGTCGTGTTGTTCTGTACCGTCAGATATTTTAAAAAAAGAGCCACAGCGCAAAAGGTTGATGTAGCATGAAACTGCGCGACATCTTATTGAAATGGCTGCGCAAAGCGGTCAAATTCATCTTGAACCCCAGACTGCTGCTCTGTTTTGGGATCGCATGGATGATCACAAACGGTTGGTCGTATATCATGCTCGCGGTGGGAACTGTGTTTGGCATTGGTTGGATGATCGCAATTGCCTCCGCATATCTTGCGATCTTGTGGCTGCCCTCACCCGAAAAGATTTTGACCTGCGCCATCGCCATTGTGCTTTTGCGCCTGCTTTTTCCAAAAGATCAACACACGCTGGGCGTTTTGCGTGAAATGCGCGACGGGGCAATACGGGCTTTCAAAAGCAAGAAAAAAAGAAAAAAGAACAGGCAGGATACACCGCCAAGCAAATAAGTTTTTCAGAAACTTTTTTCAAAGTCAAATTGACATTACGGCATAAATGTATTAAAATAGAAGTATGCTAACCATCTAACAAGGAGGCACGTATATGAAAATAGGCGTTTGCGCACCGCCCCAATACTGGGCTACTGTCAAGGAACACGGATTTGACTACGTGGAATGGAATTTTTCGGTCATTGCCAACTACACCGAGGAACAGATGACGTATTATCTGGCGCAGAAGGATGCGCAGGATCTCGGGGTCTTTAGCTGCAATGGCTTTTTCCCCGGCGGCTTTGTCATGTTTGGCGAGGATCGCGCTGCGATTGAGTCGTGGACGCGCGAATACGCAAAAGCAGGCTTTTCACGCGCGGCGCAGTTTGGCGCAGACGTGGCAGTCATGGGCTCGGGATATGCACGTAACGTGCCCGAGGGCATGGAGATCGCCGAGGCAAAGCAACGTTTTGCCTCTTTGATGCGCATTTTGGGAGAAGAAGGCGAGCGCGCAGGCGTGCGCGTTGCCATTGAGCCGTTGCAGGTCAAGGAAACAAACTTTTTGCATACGCTGGAAGAGGGTGCCGAAATATGCGAAATGGTAAACCATCCCTACGTGGGCTTGACGTTGGACATCTTTCACTTTTGGGCAGGCGGTGAGCCGACCCAAAACATTGAAAAGTACAAGCAGTATATCTTCCACGCGCACTTGGCACGCCCGCAAGCAGACCGCAAAGCGCCCACAGAAGCAGATTTAGCGGATTGCCTTGTATACAGAGATGCAATGCGCGCCATCGGATACGACGAAAAAATCTCGCTGGAACCTGTTTACGGTGATTTTGTTGCGGATATTACGGGCGCGTATGCAGTCATGAAGCACTTTAGATAAGGAGATTCGTATGGAAAAATTTGTATATCCCGAAATGCTTAATGTCACCAAGTATGAGACCTATGGCACGTTGCCCGATCTTTTCACCTTTGACGACGGCACACGCATGACTTCGCCCGAACAGTGGGAAGCTCGCCGTGCCGAGATCTACAAGCAGGCAGTCGAACTGCAATACGGCACCATGCCTCCCGCCCCCGAGGTATTCTCGGTCGAGGAGCTTTATATCGGTGGCAAAGGGCATCTGAACACCTACCGCATTACGGCGGGCACAAAGCAAAAGACCGTGTCCTTTATTGCCAAGCTATTCCTGCCCGACTGGGGCGTTCCCTCACCCACTCCTCTGCCCCCCGTCATTGTGGACGGCGACCTTTCCTTTGGCTATGCCTTTGATAAGGAATTTTTGTATGCAGCACTTGACGAGGGCGTGGCGTGGATGCTGTTTGACCGCACCGAGCTCGCTCCCGATATTCAGTTTAGGGGGCGCGGCATTGGTCCCTTACATGAGGTTTATCCCGACTACACCTTCGGTGCTCTTGGCGCATGGGCTTGGGGATATTCCCGCTGCGTGGATGCCTTGGAACAGATAGGATTGACCAATCCCGACATGGTGGTCTTTTCAGGTCACTCGCGCGGCGGTAAAACCGCAGCGCTTGCGGGTGTATTGGACACACGCGCCGCCATCGTCAATCCCAACGAAACCTGCGCAGGGGCTTGCAGCTGCTACCGTATTTATTTAGAGGGCGAATACATGGGCAACGACGACTCGAACCGTGCACTCATGCTCAAGCGCAGCGAGCGCCTTTGCGACCTTTGGGCAAACTTTGATTTCTGGATGGGTCCGGATCTGGGACAGTATGCAGACCGTCCCGAGGATCTGCCCTTTGATGCGCACTCGCTCAAGGCGATGGTCGCCCCACGCACGCTGTTTGTCTCAGAAGCAGCTGGAGATTTGTGGGGCTGTCCGATTGGCTCTTGGCAAACCACCATAGCAGCCGCAGAGGTCTACAAATATCTGGGCGTGCCCGAAAACCTTTACTGGTATTTCCGTCCCGGCACACACGCGCATATGCCCGTGGACGTGCAAATGCTGGTCAATATTATCAAGCAAAAAACGCTTGGAGAGCCGGCTGACGAAAAATTCTTCCATGTAGGCTTTGAAAAACCGGAGCTTATCTTTGATTGGCGCGCACCGGAAAATTGATTTGATAAAACACACACAAAAAGCAGAACGCCGTTCTGCTTTTTTGTATTATAGGTAGAAATTGTCTTTGCCCTGTTGACCTTTGACGGTTTTTGTCTTATAATGTAGCATGTTGAAATTTTATTAAGGAGACTAAAAACGCATGAAGTTCACAAGAATGCTTGCCATCTGCCTTGTTGCATTGATGACGCTGCTTGTATTCGTTGCTTGCGACAACGGCAAGGAAAACGAGCAAACCTCCGAGCAGGGCACCCAGGCGCCCATCGAGAACACCACCGACTCCACCGTAACGACTGAGCCTGAATCCACCGAACCCGGCGAGGACACCACCGAGCCCGATACCGAAACCTCTACCGAAGAGGACACCACCGAGCCCGATACCGAAACCTCTACCGAAGAGGAGACCACCGAACCTGAACAGCCTGAGATCAAGTTCATCACCATTGCTGAAGCAATTGCATTGTGCGGCACGGAGGACGGCTACATTTCTTCCGAGAGATACTACATCCGCGCAAAGGTTGAGTCCATTCTCAACGCTGCTTACGGTCAGATGATCATTGTCGACGAGACCGGCTCGATTGAGGTCTACGGCACCTACAGTGCTGACGGCGAGATCAACTACAGCGATATGGACGACAAGCCCTACCGCGGCGACGAGGTCGTTCTGCACTGCATCCTGCAGAACTTCAAGGGCAATCCCGAAGTTAAAAACGCCCGCCTGATCGAGTTCACCCATGCAGAGCTTGACATTGATCTGAATGAATACACCGATATGTCCGTAGCCGATGCAAGAGAGGCTGCAAAGGGCACAAAGATCAAGACCGATGGCGTTGTGGCAAAGATCACCTTTGCCAACGGCTTCAAACCCAACGGCTTCTTCCTTGTTGACAACACCGGCTCCATCTACGTCTTTGACGGCAACCTTGCACAGAGAGTTTCCGAGGGCGACAAGATCACCATCGCAGGAGAAAAGGACTACTGGATTCTGGAGTCCGAGCAGTCCAATGCCGAAAAGTTTGGCTACAAAGGCAGCTGCCAGATCGCAAGCGCATACCTGATCGAGCAGGACGACAGCACGGATTACGACTTTGACAAGTCCTGGATCACCGACTCCTGCCTCAAGGACATTCTGGAGACATCCGTCACCGAAAACGTGACTACCACAATCTACAAAGTCAACGCACTGATCAAGAGAGTGGACGGCACCGGCTTTACCAACTACTACCTCTTTGACATTGACGGCGAAACCGGCAACTACACCTACACCCAGTGCAACGGTGGCGACTTTGAGTGGCTGGATCAGTACGATGGCAAGATTTGCACCGTTTATGTATCTCCCATCAACTGCAAGTCCACTGCAGGCGACTGCTTCTTCCGTCTGCTCCCCATCGAGGTGAGTGATGAGGGGTATGCCTTTGACGCAAACAACGCTCCCGCATACGCACTCAAGTATCATGCGATGGATCAGTTTGACACCGCATATTCCGCGGACCCCGCCCTGGAGCTGCTGACCGGCGTTTCCTCCGAGCTGCTTGGCTTTGACGGCGTGATCCTTTCCTACGCTTCCTCCAACGAGAGCGTGCTCAGCTTTGTAACTGCTGACGGCAAGACCGTAATGCATTGCACCGCTGAAGAAACCACCACCGTAATCGTGACCGTAACCGCAACGCTTGGCGATGTGACCGTGACCGATACCGTAGAGATCACCGTCTCTCCCGCACCCACCTTTGATTACGTTGATGTGCAGACCGCCATCAATGCAGCAAACGGCGAGATCGTAACCGTCAAGGGCATTGTTGGTCCTTCCCTTGTCAACCGTGACGGCTTCTATCTGATCGATGAGACCGGTGTGATCGCTATCTTCACCACCAAAGAGGTCGTTGCTTCCGTAAGCATTGGCGACGAGATCATCATTACCGCAACCAGAGACGTCAAGACCAAGGGCGGCGCAGACTACTTTGGTCAGTCCATGCTGACCGAGGTCACCGTACTTGCCAACTACTACGGTGCTCACGAATATTCCACCCAAACATTCGTAACCGACAAGACGCTGGCAGATATGCTTACATTGAGCATTCTGGAAGACCACACCACCACTGTATTCGTAGTGAAGGGCAAGGTTAACTTCCCCGGCGGCTACTCCGCTCCCTCCATTGTGGACGGTGACACCACCCTTCAGCTGTACTGCTCGGGCGGTGCACAGTATTCCTGGCTGAACCAGTTTGCTGATCAGGAGATCACTCTTGAGATCGCACTTTGCAACTGGAACGACAAGAAGGCATGGAAGGGCTGTATCCTTGCAGTTCACACCGAGGACGGTAAGGTGATCAACACCCTGAACTTCGACGCTGAATAATTTGCATCATAAAGCTGTGGCGCATCCCGCAAGGGATGCGCCTTTTCTGCTTAAAAATCCCCTTCCCCTATTGCAATTTGCGAATTCGCGTGATATAATAAAAGGTAATAGATTTTTAATCAGCCAAAAGGCTCAGAAAGGCAACACGTATGCAGTACCGTTTTTCCGATTCCATATCGGGCATGAAGCCCAGCGCGATCCGTGAGATCCTCAAAGCCCCTGCGGACAGCGAGACCATCTCTTTCGCAGCAGGCAATCCCTCACCCGAATCCTTCCCCGTAGATGAGCTTGCGCGGCTCTCTGCCGATATTTTTGCGCACAGCTCAACCACCGCACTGCAATACGGCGCGACCGATGGCTATCCGCCCTTGCGCGCAGCCGTGGCAAAGTGGCAAAAGGAGCGATGGCAAATTGGAAAGACAGCCGAAGAGGGCTACGATTTCAACGATACGACGCTGATCGTCAGCGGTGGCACTCAGGGCATTGAGCTCTGCTGTCGCGTGCTATGCAACCCCGGTGAGGCGGTCATTTGTGAGGATCCCTCGTTTATCGGTGCACTCAACGCTTTCCGCGCGGCGGGTATGCGCACCCTTGGCGTGCCCATGAATCAAAGCGGCATTGACACCGACGCATTAGAGCACACCATTAAGGCAAATCCGGATGCGCATCTGCTTTACGTCATCCCCACCTTCCAGAATCCCATGGGGCTTTCCTGGACGCTTGAGACGCGTAAAGCCGTGTATGCGCTGGCAAAAAAATACGGCTTGATCATCCTGGAGGATAACCCGTACGGGGAGACCCGCTTTGCGGGAGAGGAACTGCCCACGCTCAAGAGCATGGATGAGGACGGCATCGTGGTCTATTGCTCCACCTTCTCAAAGGTACTGTCTGCCGGTATGCGTGTCGGCTTTGTGGTCGCCCCCGAGCAGATCGCGTCCAAAATGGTTATTGTTAAGCAGACCGAGGACGTGCACACCAACCTGTTCTTCCAGATGCTTTGTCACAAATACATCACAGAATGTGATCTGTACGCACATATCGATCATATCAAGGACATCTACCGCCGCAAGTGCACGCTGATGCTGGACTGCCTGGCAAAGGAATTGCCCGATGCCATTTCCTATACCAAACCCGAGGGCGGGCTTTTCATCTGGTGCACGCTGCCCGATGGCGCAGATGGCATGGAATTCGTACGTGCCTGCAAGGCACGTAAGCTGTTGGTCGTGCCCGGTGCGACCTTCAACTGCGATCAGGACGCCCCCTCGCAGGGCTTCCGCCTCAATTTCTCCACCCCCTCGGACGCACAGATCGTCGAGGGCTGCGCAAGACTTGGCGCGGTGGCAAAAGAATTTTTGAAGTAATCGAAAGGATATATATCATGTTTCAAAATCAAAAGGTTTCTTTCTCCGGCGTACAGCCCAGCGGTAACTTGACCATTGGCAACTATCTGGGCGCGCTGCGTAATTTTTCCACTTACTCTGAGGAATATAAATGCCTGTATTGCGTAGTAGACCAGCACGCCATCACCGTGCGTCAGGTACCCG
Source organism: Eubacteriales bacterium (assembly GCA_045586845.1). Taxonomy (GTDB): domain Bacteria; phylum Bacillota; class Clostridia; order Oscillospirales; family CAG-272; genus SVQP01. The sequence continues at coordinate 6,078 of JAZNBB010000024.1, read as the reverse complement.
CAGATCTGCGCCGCCGCACCTACGAGACGCTGGCACTTTACATGGCTTGCGGCCTTGATCCCGATAAGAACACGCTGTACGTGCAGTCGCACGTGCACGAACACACCGAGCTTGCATGGATCTTGAATTGCTTTACCATGTTCGGTGAGCTGTCGCGCATGACTCAATTCAAGGATAAGAGTGCCAAGCACGCTGACAACATCAATGCAGGTCTGTTCACGTATCCCGTGCTCATGGCATCGGATATTCTTTTGTACCAAACCGACATTGTTCCCGTAGGTATTGACCAGAAGCAGCACGTGGAGCTGTGCCGCGACATTGCGACCCGCTTCAACGCACTCTATCCCGACACCTTCACCATCCCCGAGCCCATCGTGTCCAAGTCGGGCATGAAGATCATGTCGCTCTCCGAACCGACAAAGAAGATGAGCAAGTCTGATGAGAACCCCAATGCTGTTGTCTACATTCTGGACGACAAGGACACCATCATCCGCAAGTTCAAAAGAGCCGTCACCGATTCGGATACCGAGGTGCGCTTTGCCCCAGGCAAGGACGGTATCAATAACCTGATGTCCATCTACGCCTGCTTTACCGGCAAGACCATGGAGGAGATCGAGGCGGAATTTGCAGGCAAGGGCTACGGCGACTTCAAGCTTGCTGTGGGCGAGGTATGCGCAGACGCGCTTGCGCCCGTGCAGCAGAGATTTGCACAGCTCATGAGCGACAAGGGCGCACTTGAGGCGCAAATGAAAAAGGGTGCGGAGGAAGCATCCTACATCGCCCGCCGCACACTTTCCAAGGTGGAAAAGAAACTGGGCTTTGTACAGTTGAGATAAGAGGTAGGGGGAGTCTTGAAAAAGGCTTCCCTTTATCTGAAATGCGTCTTTTTTCGCAGTTGCAACCCTCGGTTGACAAATTGCAAGGTCAAAATGGTAGACAGCAACTGCTTCATCTGTTATCATGAAGGCACAAACAACACGGGAGGTACACCATGATTTTAGCCGACAAGATTATCACTTTAAGAAAGAAGAACGGTTGGTCGCAGGAAGAGCTTGCCGAAAAGGTAGGCGTTTCGCGCCAAGCCATCTCCAAATGGGAGGGGGCACAATCCGTGCCCGATCTGGACAAGATACTGCGCATGAGTGAAATATTCGGAGTCACCACCGATTATCTGCTCAAGGATGAAATGGAGGACGAAGAATATACCGGCTCGACTGAACAGGATTCCCCCTTGCGCGCGGTATCTATGGAAGATGCAAACGCATATCTCGCGCTCAAGCGAGGCTCGTCCGTCCGTATTGCACTCGGCGTACTGCTCTGTATTCTCTCCCCCATCTGTCTGATCCTGCTGGGCGGCTTTGCAAACGAGGGGATGATTGCCGAGCCGATCGCTTCTGCGGTGGGAGTCTGCGTGCTGCTGGGCATGATTTCTGTAGCAGTAGGTATATTTATCTCGACCGCGCTCAAGGGAAAGCCCTGGGAGTTTATTGACGAAACAAAGGAATTTGAGCTTTCCTACGGCGTGGACGGTATGGTGCGCGAAAAGCGTGCGGCATTCGCATCCAAATATACCGCTCTGACCGTAACCGGCGTGGTGCTTTGCATCTTCTGTTCTGCTCCCCTGATCGTGACAAGTGCGTTGGAACAAGAGCTGTTGAGCGTGATCATGGTGGGTGTATTACTTGCCATTTGCGGCACGGGCGTATTCTGCTTTGTGTTGGGCGGTATCAGATACGACGCTTACGAGAACTTGCTTAAAGGCGACCGCAGGCTGAGCACCAAGAAGGTGCAGGCAAAGAAAAAAAGCCAAAGCGCACAGGCGCTGTTTTCCGAGGTCTATTGGTTAGTTGTGACTGTTACGTATTTTGCGTGGAGCTTTATTTCCGGTGATTGGCACATCACTTGGCTGACTTGGGTGACAGGCTCGGCGGTGTTTGCCATTATCAAGCTGATCTATAAGGTAAAAACAGGCAAAAATATGGATCCCGAGGACGATTGAGCACCGCCAAAGGGCGGTCCAAAAGCTTGCGGAGCTTGAAAAGTAAATACAAAAAAATACCCGCCAACGGCATGCGCCGTTGGCGGATTTCATTTCTTACGCTGATTCCTTGATCAGATTTTTTGCCCAGAAGCCGGACTTGACAAAGAAGAAGCCGAGCACGCACTTGATCAGCTCCAAGGAGAGCACAATGGCGTACATGGGAACCAAGGGCAAACTTGTAAAATGCCCGATCAGAAAAGCTGTGGGAACACAGATCAACCACATAAACCCACTGTCAAAGGCAAACACGAACAAGGCTCGACCGCCCGAACGCAACGTGAAATAAGTGGAATGAGCAAAGGCGTTGCAGGGCAGCATCAAGCCCGCGATGCGGATCATATGCACCGCCAGCTCACGCGACTGGTCCGACACCTCCGAAAACATTTGCGGAAACAAGGGGGCTGTGAGTGCCATCACACCGCCGATGACGGCGCAGGCAGCGGTGGAGGTAAAGATCAGACGCGAGTCGGCAATCTTTGCCTCCTCGATCTCGCCCGCGCCTAATTTTTGTCCCACGATGATCGCCACCGCATTGCCAAGTGCCAGCATGGCAATACCGAACATATTGCTCATGGTGCTGGTGATGCCGTATGCACCAACCGCAGCCGAGCCGCGCACCGAATAACACTGCGCCAGCACCGCCATGCCGCTGGACCACAGCACCTCGTTAAACAGCAGCGGCAGACCTTTGACCGTAATTTTGCCAATCAGCGCACGCGGCAAAAGCAACGTGCGATACAGCCCCACGGCAAAGGGGTTTTTCTTTTTATTGGTGTGGGTATAGATGAACAGAATGCCGAACTCCACAAATCTTGCAAAAGCGGTTGCAAGGGCTGCACCCCGCACACCCATTGCGGGGAAGCCGAAATTGCCGAAGATAAGTAAGTAATTCCCCGCCAAATTTACAAGCAGAGCCACGCTGCCTGCAATCATGGGAGGAATGGTCTTGCCTGTCTCACGCAGGGTGGAAGCATATACCATACTCATCGCATGAGGGATCATACAGATCATGATAATGTGCAAATATTGCAGTCCGTACTGCGTAATCAGCGCAAGGTCGGCACCGTCATCCGCATCATGCAGATACAGCGAGATCAGCCCCTCGCCACCAAAGCCAAACACAAGCGCACCGACCAACACAACCGCGCCTGCGGCGTATAGCTTGAAGCGAAAGGCGTTGCGCACGCCCTCGTCGTCTTTATTGCCGTGAAATTGTGCCGAGAAAATGCCCGCGCCCGCAAGTGCGCCAAACACGCACACCATATACACGAACACAAGCTGATTGACAATCACGACCGCATTGTATTCCTCGGTGCCGGTGTGCCCGATCATGACGTTATCCAAAAGTGAAACAAATTCCGTTATGCCGTTTTGCAGCATAATGGGCAAAGCGACTGCCAGCAGCGTCTTATAAAACGTGCGGTCGCCGATCAGTCTGTTGGGTTTAAGAAGTGCCATAAGTCCTCCGATAGGATTTCATCAAGATATTATTGTACTATGTTTTTGGCAAAATGTCAATGGTAAATGCGGAATGAAAAAGACTCTTTAGAGAGACTTGAGAAAATTTCGATTTAATGAATCTTAATATTTCCCCGTGTGCCGCTGTCTTGACAATCCCTTTTGTATATGCTATAATGTAGTTTGGTAAATTGCGAGAACGAGGTTTAAGCGTGAAAGTTCACGTCATTCTCCCGTTCGGCTGACCATTCACGCTTAAACTTCACCTAAAAATGGGGCCCAACCCATTTTTGGAGCAAAGCCCCACGGCGAAGTTTCCATCACTATTTGAGCCGCCATAGGCGGCATGGAGATTATTATGAAAATCGGTTTTATTTCGCTTGGCTGCTGCAAAAATCAGCTGGATACCGAGGTCATGCTGCATCACGTTGCCGAGGCGGGGTATGAGATCACGCCCGAGGACATTGAAGCGGACGTCATCATTGTCAACACCTGTGCCTTTATTGAAAGCGCAAAAAAGGAAGCCATTGATAACATTTTAGACGTAGCGTGGCTCAAGGAACACCGCGACCTCAAAGCCATTATCGTCACGGGTTGCCTTGCCGAGCGTTACGGCGAGCAGATCATCGAGGAAATGCCCGAGGTGGATGCCGTGCTTGGCGTGGGCTCGATTCACAACATTGTTGAGGCGATCCAAGCTGTCACGGCGCAGATCCCCCAAAAATACTTTTCCAAAGAAGACAAGAACACGGTTGCCCTTGGCGGCGACCGCGTGCTGACCACCCCCGAATATGCCACCTACCTGAAAATAGGCGAGGGCTGTGACAACCGATGCGCTTACTGCGCCATCCCCGGTATTCGCGGAAAGTTCCGATCCCGCCCCATGGAAGAGCTGGTAGAGGAAGCAGTGCAGCTGGAACAGCTCGGCGCACGCGAGATCTCAATCATTGCGCAGGATATCACGCGCTACGGGCTTGACCTTTACGGTGAATATCGCCTACACGCGCTGTTGCGCGCCATCACCGACGCCACCCAAAACGTGCGTCTGCGTCTGCTTTACTGCTATCCCGACAAGATTACCGATGCGCTTGTTGCCGAAATCCGTGATAATGATCGTATCATCAAGTATATTGATATGCCTATTCAACACATCAGCGACCGTATGCTGAAGGCAATGAACCGCCACGGCGACAGTGCCATGATCAAGGACGCGATTGCAAGACTGCGCACTATCCCCGGTATGACGCTGCGTACCACCTTTATCGTGGGCTTCCCCGGAGAGACCGAGCAGGACTTTATTGAGCTTTGCGAATTTGTCAAGGAGACAAGGTTTGATCGTCTGGGCGTATTCACATACTCGCGCGAGGAGGACACCCCCGCTTACGATTTTCCGGATCAGATCGACGAACAGATCAAGCAGGACAGATACGACATTATTATGAAAGAGCAAATGCTGATTGGCGCAGAGCTCAATGAACAAAAGATCGGCACCACGGTACGCGTTTTGTGTGAGGATTACGACCCCGTCAGCGAGACCTGCTACGGCAGAAGCGATGCAGACGCACCCGATATTGACGGCAAGGTGTATTTCCGTGCCGCCCTGCGTCCCGCACCCGGCTCTTACGTAGACGTGCAGATCTCGGATGTGGTTGATTACGACCTGTTCGGAGAAGCTGTGCACACCAACTGAAAGTGAGGATACGCGCATGAAAATGAATCTTCCCAATAAACTGACACTACTCAGGCTCATCATGGTTCCCTTTTTCATGGTCGCCATGGCAATCCCCGAGCTGTTTGACGTCACGCCCACCGTGCACGTCGCTTGCAATATTACGGGTGTTTCTCTGTTCATTCTCGCATCCGTCACCGATTTTCTGGACGGCAGCATTGCACGCAAATACGGGCTTGTGACCAATTTCGGCAAGTTCATGGACCCCCTTGCTGACAAGCTGATGGTCATTGGTGCCATGCTCATGATCTTATATAAGAGTGACTACGCGTTCATTCACCCCCTGTTTGTCTGGACCACGGTAGCTGTTATCTTCCGAGAGCTGACCGTGACCGGCATTCGCCTGCTCGCCGTACAGGGCGACGGCAAAGTGATCGCAGCCAATTTTCTTGGTAAGATCAAAACCGTATCGCAGATCCTTTGTATCTGCTCGGTCATTATAGAGCCATTGATTTACTCCATCCCCGGCTTGAACGTTCCCGCCTTTATGACCGCATATATGCCCATCTCGCTTCTCACCACCGCGTGTATGCTGGTATTCACGGTATGGTCAGGTGTCAATTACCTGATCGGCGGTGCGAAATATATCAGACCCGATCAATAATGATAAAAAACCGTGCATCCGTCGAGGACGCACGGTTTTTGTTTCAACCGCTACCATACGGACAAAGATTAGCCCCAAGTCGGAGGCCAAGCGGTCTTAGGAAGACAACATATTAGGACAACTCCTTGGCTCACAGAACGACATGGCTACGATCCGACTTCGATCAATAATGATAAAAAACCGTGCATCCGTCGAGGACGCACGGTTTTTGTTTCAACCGCTACCATACGGACAAAGATTAGCCCC
>JAZNBB010000023.1:0-10752 GCA_045586845.1 Eubacteriales bacterium | reverse complement strand
TATATGGCAATATCGCTCCAATGATCACATCATTCGCAACCGTCAGGACTATGATGAGCATTTGCGATATATTTATGAAAACCCTATACGGTGGTATTACGACGAATTATACGCCGAAGAATAGGGGTATGGGCTTTGCCCGAAGCCTTTGTAATACAAAGGCGAAACTGGCGATAAAACAGAACGATAAATAAGAATTTGACAAAGAAATCTGTATTAGGTATATGATAGTTGAAATAAGGGGCAAGGAGGATAAAATGGAACTTGAAAGATTATTTGACAAGTGGTGCAAAAAACTAAGACTTACACCACAATGGGATGTAAAACTGGAACTTGTTCAAGACCCTAAGTGGAAGAAAACAGGAGATTTTAAAATCGACCCAACGGATAGAAAAGCGATTTTAATGCTTAATGTGGCAAATCCAAAGCAAGAAAATATGGAAGAAGTAATTGTGCATGAATTGATGCATATTAAAATGTATCCGTTAGACCAAGTATGTGAATCTTTGATTGCAAATAATTTTGAGGAAGGGACAAACGGATACAATTTTGCCTACCAGCAGTTTTTTGAAAATCTGGAAGTAACGGTTGAGGAACTCACAAAATGCTTTTTATTGGAATTTGGTGAGAATAGAAGCTTATCCTATCGTAGATGTGCTAAAGGAAAAAGTTTTAATGAACTGTATGTCGGCTTAAAGTCGATTGGCTAAAAAGGATAGACGAATTCCAATTTGTCGAACGGAACAAGAAGAACCCCGACAGACTTAAAAATCTGCCGGGGTTAATTATTTGTCTACTGCAGGGCAAATAAGGTAAATTCTCCGATAAGAACATCACACCTTGCGCGGCGTTCTTTTTGGTGTGTGATATCAAAGATTTTTCTTTTCAATGATGATGGCTGTTGCCAGCGGCGCAAGGGTGAAGGCGGCGTGGGTCTCTTCCTTTCCCGTGGAGGTGAAGGTCGCGGGGAGAATTTCCTCGGAGAGTGGATCGTAGAGTACCGGCTCTTGGAATTTTGCTGTCAGGGATATCTCGATCTGCTTTTCTTGCTCGTTGGCGTTGACAAGCATGACTCTCGGGCCGCGGAACAGGGTACACTTGCATACCACGCCCGGGGTGGGGGTAAGAGCATGGCACGGAAGCTTTTCGGTGGGGAGCATATTGAATAATGCTGCCTCATTATTCGCTATAGTGGCGAGGGTGTGGCTGGAAATTGCCGGAAACATATCGCTCTGTGGGGAAAGTATGGTCAACCCTTGGTCTGCAAGCTTGTGCAGGATCGCGGTGGCACGGTTGGTCAGCTCCATGGGCGGCAGAATCAGCGTGGAATAGTGATATCCCTGCGGCGTTTGGAGTAATCCACCTTGTACGGTGCATCTTTCAAGCAGGTCGCAGTCGGTAAAGTCAAAGTCGATCTGGCGGTCAAGCAGTCCGTAAAAGAGGCTTCGCAAGCCGTCCGCACATACGTTTTCCTCGGCGCAATAGGTGCCGTAGGGGGCGTCCGAGCCCTTGTGGTGCATCTGGAAGGTCTCGATGGGGTAGTAGAGCATCACGTGCGCGATATGCCTGCCCCGCATGAGCTGATCTGCGCGTCCCAGTGCCTCGTTGATCTGCTTATAGAGTGCAGGCTCTGCCTGTTGTTCGCTGTAATATGAGGTGAAGATATCAACGCCCAATGCGCTTTGCAGGCTCATGGAAGCGTACATTTGCATGGGAGAAACCTTGCCGCCCTGCGCGTGCGCGGATACCTCGCTCATGACGTGCGGACGTCCGTAAGCGTGCGCGATCGAGGAAACAAGTTTGGGCGTAAAGGCGTCCTGATATACTCTGGTGGGGATGGAATGCAGCATATCGATGCCGGGAATGTGCATGTGGCGGAGAAGTGCAAAATAATTGCCCTCAAATATCACGTGGTGGCGGATGTCGTCCTCGAGCAGAATGTGACCCGAGAAGGGCAGCCCGTGCGCGGCACACCAGTTGGAGAGCTGTGCAAAGTAGCTCTGCTCGTACAAGTCGGAGAGCAAGCGGTAATAGTCGTAGCGCACCTGCTTTGCACGTTCGGTCTCTCCAAGGAATAGGTAGACAAGATTGGGGGCGAGCGAGTAGGAGTAACGCGCGGAGAACTGATTTTCCACGTCTCTGCCAAAGCTGACCACGGGGTAAAGCGGCAGCGTGTCATCATATTCGTCATGTGTGTGCTGCGGGTAAAGACCGAAATTGATATAGCAGCCCATCAGAGAGGGCTCGTCGGTAAATATTGCTTCGATCTTGCCATCGCCCTCTGCCAGATGATGCTTTGTGTATGTATAGTACGGTTCGTAGGTGTTACGGATGAATTCGCGGACGGCATCCGGGTTGGTCACGTCGATGTATCTGCGCGCTTCACATACGTTGTGCTGTGCGTGTGTGCCCTCGTAGAGGCGCTTTTTGACAAAGAAGCAAGCCAGCGCGCTCTGGTCGGAGTCGTTTTCCAAAGTGATAGGATCGGTCGTTTTGCCGTAAACTGCATGAACAAAGGAGAAATCGGTGATCTTGCCGTCCTTGCAGGGGAATGCAGCCGCGTGCATAAAGCATTCATGGCCGCGCGGCAACTCCTGCGTGACGCTCTCGCCCGGGGCAATTTCGCGGGTGAGCATGACTAAGCCGACCGCCTCGTAATCGGGGTTTGCATCCACGGTGAGTCCGCCCGCGCCGCCGCTGGGGTAACCCTTTTCGTCATAGAGCCATACGCGCAAGCCCATTTCGCAAGCCACGTCAACGGCAATCGCCATCTTGCGCCATTCTTCGGGATCCTTTGCGTAATTTCTTCCGGATACGTTGGTCACCACGCCGCCAAAGCCTTTGTCGGCAAGCCCCTGCAGGCGGCGGCGTAGAAATGCGCGCAGAGCGTCGTCGTCCCACGTGGGATCATACACAAGCTCGTGCGTAATCTTGAGTGGCAGATGTTTCATGTCAGGCGTCATAGTCGTTGGCTCCTTTCTCGTTTTCGTAAGGGGTCAGATCGATCTTGGCGAGCTCTGCCGGTGTGATCCTACCCTTTGTTTTTTCATAATAGGCAATATTGTTGCGCAGCATGAATAAGAATTGATTGTTAGGGCTTCTGCCCTCCTTTTCGGAGATAAGAATAAACTTTCGCAGCATATCCTCGGACATATGCAAAGTGAATTCGCGTTGGTTTTTCTGTGCCATGTTACCTCATTTCCGGGTGGGAACCACCACTGTACTGAAATTGTAGTATTTCAAAATTTTTAAAGCCTTTTCGGTCGCCTCAAAGTAGACTACGCATTTATCCTCCCCCAGAGTGAAAATGCCGTAGTACAGATCGGGGGCTTGCAGTGAGGACATACACTTGAAGTCGCGGGTGCATTTTTGCGCGGTTACGTAAGCCTCCGCTGCCTCGTCATAGGGGGCGATCTTGTGAAAGTCGCGGATGTTGATGCGGAACAGTTCTTTTCTGGTCCTGCCGCCCCAGATGGTGGTAAAGGTGATCTCACCGGAGAGCGTGGAGTACTCGTATTCGGGATTGACGAAGCGCCACGTAAACAGGATCAGAGCCAAATCAAGCCACGGCAGGAAGGTGATTGCCCAGGGGAAGGTGAGTAAAAAGGCAAGCAGATATGCAAGGTTGAATATGATGTACAGTGTGATCATCATAATGCGACGCCATTTCCATACGCCCTCATTTTTCTGCTTGACGATGTATTCGTATTGATTCATGGTAGGCCGCCTCCGTTTGCTTTGTGCTTATATTATAACATAGCATGGGTAGATTTTCAACCGATTTGTGCGATTTTTTATGGGATATCCCTTGCAACATACGTACAAATATTGTATAATAGATGTAATGAACTAAAGCATATGCGCGGAGGTAAAAAATGAAAGCAGTTATTACGGTGACGGGCAAGGACAGCATGGGTATTATTGCAGGAGTGGCAGGGGTGTGCGCTGAGCTTGGCGCAAATATCGTGGATATCTCGCAGAGCGTGCTGCAAGAGTATTTCGCTATGATCATGCTGGCGGATATTGACCGCCTGGAGGTGGATTTTGCGCAGTTTGTGGATACCCTGGAGGCGTTTGGCACAGGCAAGGGGTTGACCATTCACGCCATGCATGAGGATATCTTCAACACCATGCACCATATCTGATCGGAGAAGCGGAACATGATCGAAACCAGAGATATTTTAGAAACAATTAACATGATACGCCAGGAAAACCTGGATATACGAACGGTCACCATGGGCATCTCGCTGCTCGATTGCGTCAGTGACGATACGAACGTTCTGTGTGACCGCATTTATGATAAGATCACGACCAAGGCAGAGAAGCTGGTCGAGACCGGCAATAAGATCGAGAAAAAATACGGAATTCCGATCGTCAACAAGCGTGTGTCTGTCACGCCTGTGTCACTGGTGGGCGGTAAGACCGATCGTGACGGATATGTCAGGATCGCACATACGCTGCAAAGAGCTGCGGAGCAGACCGGCATCAACTTTATCGGCGGCTTTTCCGCGTTGGTACATAAGGGCATGACCAGGGGCGAGCGTGAGATGATCGAAGCCATCCCCGAGGCACTTGCAAGCACGCAGATGGTGTGCTCGTCTGTCAACGTAGCCACAACCAAGGCAGGCATTAATATGGATGCGATCGCAATGATGGGCAGAGCCATCAAGCGTGCGGCATATCTGACCAAGGATAACCAATCGATCGGCTGTGCCAAGCTGGTCGTATTTGCCAATGTGCCGGAGGACAACCCCTTTATGGCGGGTGCCTTTCACGGCGTGGGTGAGCCGGATACGGTCATCAACGTGGGCGTTTCGGGTCCCGGCGTGGTATCAAGTGCTATTGCAAGAGCAGGGGATTGCGATCTTTCGACGCTTGCCGACGTGATCAAAAAGACGGCGTTCAAGATCACGCGCGTGGGACAGCTTGTCGCTTCCGAGGCATCTGCTGCTCTGAACGTGCCCTTCGGTATCGTGGACCTCTCGCTGGCTCCGACTCCTGCGGTCGGTGACTCTGTAGCCCATATTCTGGAAGGCATGGGTCTTGAGAGTACGGGCGCGCACGGCACTACGGCTTGCCTTGCGATGCTTAACGATGCGGTCAAGAAGGGCGGCGTCATGGCATCCTCGCACGTGGGGGGGTTGTCGGGTGCATTCATTCCCGTGTCCGAGGATGCGGGCATGATCGCGGCTGTTGAGCGCGGCGCACTTTCGATCGAAAAGTTAGAGGCGATGACGGCGGTGTGCTCTGTCGGTCTTGATATGATCGCGGTACCCGGTGATACCGATGAGGCGGTCATCTGCGGTGTGATCGCGGATGAAATTTCTATCGGAGTGGTGAATAATAAGACCACGGCAGTTCGTATTATTCCTGCTTATGGCAAGCAGGTGGGGGATAGCGTTGATTTTGGCGGACTTTTGGGTACTGCACCCATCATGGCACTGCGTGAGTATTCGCCTGCCAAGTTTATCGGACGCGGCGGACGTATTCCCGCGCCAATTCACAGCCTGCGCAACTGATCATTGAAATAAAGGAGTGTCTTATGGAGTTGTATCAAGACACGGGCGGAATTGACAAGGTGGTGGATACAGCCGCAAAAATTGTCAATACGACGGATAAAGTGGTGAGCATAATTCAAAGAGCAGGGAATATTAAACGCAAGGTGGGAGGCATGAAGACCTCGACCAAGGTGGGGCTGCTGCTCGGCGGAGCGCTGGTGCTTTCTCTGTTCCCGTTGCGCGTTTCGTACGACAGTAAAACGGGTGAGGGCGAATACAGATCTCCGGTTGTGGGCATCAAGCGCACACAAAGACCTGCGCGCACCGCAAAAGAGTGCACGCATGATGTTTCGTTCGAAATGTTCCCCACCGTCAAGGTGCGTCCGTCCGACGTAAAGCCCTGTGACCTGCCGCCCGCGCAGAAAAAACAGGCAGTCAGGGCGATTCCGATACAGGCGTATAAGATCCAAAAGGCAAGACTCGCCGTGCCTGTTAAGCTCGAGGTGCAGGAGGAAGAGTCGTGACAACAACCGAAATTATCGGGCAGGTGATCAGCGTCATTGCCATGGCGCTGATCATTCTGTCCTTTCAGTTCAAGAGCCGCGCGGCGTTTTTTGCCATGCAAATGAGCGGCAATGTGTTTTTTTTCGTCAGTTTTCTGCTGTTGGGAAACGTGGCGGGTGGCTTAATGAATTTGATGGGTGTGTTTCGCGGTATCTTCATGCTGTTGCCCGAGCAGCGCAGGAAGCTTTGGCACTTGGTGCTGACCAATGCCTTGTTCGTGGGCGGTGCGGTGTTCGCGGGTACGGTGGGCGGTGACGGCTTTGCTTGCCTTGTGCCCTTTACGGCGCAGACGGCGGGCACATTCAGTATGTGGTACGGCAACGACCGATCCATCCGTTGGGTGCAGCTGTGCGTCATCTCTCCTCTGTGGATCGTTAACAACACGCTGATATCGCTGTCGATCGGAGGCATTATCTGCGAGATCTTTAGCATGATCTCTACCGGTGTATACCTGATCCGCGTAAAAAACGGTAAAAAAGTTTCCGCGGGGGCTTGAAAAACGCATCAAAACCGTGTATAATGGTTATGAACACCACATAAAGGAGAACGGATATGGATGCACAAAAGCTTCGTGCGTTGATCGATCAAGCAGTAGACGATGCTGACCTGACCAGCGCAGAGATCCCTTCCATTGATCTGTACCTGGAGCAGATCCTGCAGCTGGTTGCTGAAAAGGAAAGCGAGGGCAGCTCGGCAGCAGACCGTACGCTGACCAAGAACATGATCAACAACTATTCCAAGGACGGACTGATCACGCCCGTTAAGGGAAAGAAATATTCCAAGGAGCAGATCGTGCAGATGCTGACGGTGTATTCACTCAAGAATACGCTTTCGATCGAGGAGATCGGCAGAGTGATGCAAAGTATTTATGCGTCCAAGGACTATGCCGGACAGACTTTGATCGGTGCGTACGATAAGGCAATGACGATCAAGCAATCGCAAAAGCATCGCTGCCCCGAGATCGTACAGCAGATATTGGACGAGGAGATGCTTGACAGCGAAAATGACCAAGATTATTTCGTCTTGTTGCTGGCAGTAGCGTCGTTGTCCGCTTATTTCCGCAATATCGCCAAGGCAATGCTGGAAAAATACCCCATGCCCGAAAGCGACGAGGAGAAAAAGGCTCGTGAGAAGGAAGAAAAGCGTGCGCGCAAAGAGGCAAAAAAGCAAGCTGAAGCGGCAGCAAAGGCAGAGGAGAGCTTCTCTGAGGAGGAGATATGAGACCCATCAACGAGTTGACCACACCCGCACTGGCTTATTTGGGCGACGCGGTCATTGAACTGTATGTCAGACAAGGGCTTGTGGAGCAGGGGTATTCCACCTCCGCTTCACTGAACCAAAAATCTCTTGACTACGTCCGTGCGGGCGCGCAGGCAAGGGCAATGCAGAAAATATTGCCTCTGCTGACCGAGGCGGAGCTGGGCGTATTTCGCCGCGGCAGGAATATGGGGCATGGTAACGTGCCAAAGGGCGCAACAGTGGCTGAGTACAGGTCTGCTACCGGCATGGAGGTTCTGGCGGGGTATTTGCACGTCGCAGGTGAGCAGGCGCGACTGCGCGAGCTGCTGGGCGCGGCGTTTGAATTTGAAAATACAGATATATAATGAAAGGAAGAAATATCATGAGCAATCCCAAAGTAATATTGCATATCAAGGAGTATGGGGATATCACACTGGAGCTGTATCCCGATAAGGCACCCGAAACGGTTGCCAACTTTGTAAAATTGGTCAGCGAGGATTTTTATTCCGGCTTGATCTTCCACCGCGTCATTCGCGGCTTTATGATTCAGGGCGGCGGTATGGATGAGGGCTTCAATCAAAAGCCCGCCAAGTCTATCAAGGGCGAGTTTCGCTCTAACGGCTTTGCGCAGAACGATCTGCACCATGCAAAGGGCGTGATCTCCATGGCACGTACCCAGGTCAAGAACTCGGCTTCGTCTCAGTTCTTTATCATGCACGCGGATGCAGGATATCTGGACGGTGAGTACGCAGCGTTCGGTGCGGTCACCGAGGGTATCGAGGTCGTGGATGCCATCGCTGCAACCCGTACGCGCAGCGTGGGTTGGTACGACGACGTGCCGGTCGAGCCCATTGTCATTGAAAGCGCGGAAGTGATTGACTGAAGTCGACAGTGATATTCCCTGCGCCCTTGGCGCAGGGAATTGTCATTTTTCATAAAAAATATGCAAAATAATTGTAGAAAATTTCAAAAACCTATTGACAAGCCCTTGCATTTGGTGGTATAATAGCCGTACCTCTGCAAAAGGGCTTTTTTATTGCGCCCATTTCGCGCCGCCCGAAAGGGCAATGGGTGCTCCGTTTTCAGAGGGAGGTACACGGGTTTTCCCACAAGGGAAAAACCAAATAAATTTTAATGGGAGGTGCCGAACAAATGGCTAATGACGTAAGAGTCAAGGTTACTCTGGCATGCACCGAGTGCAAGCAGAGAAACTACAACACCAAGAAAAACAAGAAGAACGACCCTGACAGACTCGAGCTCAAGAAGTACTGCAAATTCTGCCGCAAGCACACTCTTCACAGAGAAACAAAGTAATCTGGGGGGAGAGGTAATGACTGCTTTAATCACAAGAAGAAATCTCCTTGCTCTGTTGCTTGCAGTTGTGTTCGCTTGCTCTCTGTTTACCTTAGGTATTTTTGCTGCCGAGGAGAATACCACGGCTGCAGAGGAGACCACGGTTGCAGAAGAGGGAACGACCGAAGCTTCTACCGGTGAAGAATCTTCCGAGGGTGAAACCACCGAGGGCGAAACCAATGAGGGAACTACCGAAGGTACAACTGCTGAAGGTACGACTGCCGAGGATACTACCGCAGGTGAAACCACCGAGGGAACTTCCGAGGAAACTACGACCCTGAATTTCTGGGAAGAACACTTTACGCGTGTTAATACCGAGAAGGAAAGAGTTCTGTATTGGACCAAGATCGCAGTTTGGGTTCTTGTCATTGCAGGCCTGATCGCAGGTGCTGTATTCTGCATTGTCAAGAAGGAAACTGTCGGCGAATTTTTGCGTGCACTCAACAGTGAGAAGAAGAGAATTGTATGGAGCTCCTGGAAGGAGACCCGCAAGAACACGTTTGTCGTTCTGGTCGTGGTCGCAGCAATCACTATCGCAATCTTCCTGTTCAACATGGTTCTGGAAAAGATCTTCGGCGGTGCCAGCACCGGCGGCGATCACTGGACTCAGAAGAGCCTGTTGGAGCTGATCAGAAGCTTGTTCCCCTGATAGGTGAACGGTAATGAGCGATATCGATGCTATGAACGTAGGCCCAAGATGGTATGTGGCGCACACCTATTCGGGATACGAAAACAAAGTTAAAACCAGCTTAGAAAAAATCGTTGAAAACCGCGGTCTGGGAGATCTGATCTTTGATATTAGAGTTCCTGTGGAAACCATCGTGGAAAAGAACGGCAGCGAAGAGAAAATTATCGAGGTCAAGGTATTTCCCAGCTATGTGCTGATCAAAATGGTCATGACCGACGAATCTTGGCATGCTGTTCGTAACATCACCGGTGTGACCGGCTTTGTCGGTCCCGGATCCCGTCCCACCCCTCTGACACCTGAGGAGGTTGAGGCACTGAACATTGAAGAGGTCAAAGTAAAGCTTTCCTTCAACGTCGGCGATTCGGTAGAGGTTGTCAACGGCTTGTTCGAGGGCTATTCCGGTGTTGTCCAGTCTATCTCGGATGACCTGAAGAACGTAACGGTATTGGTCAAGAGAGGCCGCCGTGACATGCCCGTTGAGCTTGATGCTTCCATGATCAAGCCCGCAAACTAAAAAGGATCCGACAAACGGATCACCGTTCTTAAATGAACAACTGTCCTGCACGGACAGAAACAGTGGGAGGGAGAAAAATTCTGCAATTCTCCCGCACAAAGTACCACATATGGAGGTTAAGTAAAAATGGCAAAGAAAGTATTAGGGTATATTAAGTTGCAGCTGCCCGCAGGTAAGGCTACTCCTCAGCCTCCCGTAGGTCCCGCTCTGGGTCAGTACGGTGTTGCAATTCCCGTATTTACAAAAGAGTTCAACGAAAGAACCAAGAATGACATCGGTCTGACGATCCCCGTTGTCATTACCGTATATGCAGACCGTTCCTTCACCTTTATCACCAAGACTCCTCCCGCTCCCGTTCTGATCAAGAAGGCATGCGGTCTGGAATCCGGCTCCGCAAAGCCCAACAAGGATAAGGTTGCAAAGATCACCAAGGAACAGGTCAGAAAGATCGCTGAAACCAAGATGCCCGACCTGAACGCTGCCGATATCGAAGCTGCTATGAGCATGATCGCCGGCACCGCACGCAGCATGGGCGTTGTGGTAGAAGACTAAGAAGGAGGTATGGCGAAATGGCAAAGATGGGTAAGAAGTATTCCGATAGCGTAAAGCTGATCGAGAAGTCCAGATTGTATGATCCCGCAGAAGCTCTTGCACTTGTATGCCAGACTTCCAAGGCAAAGTTTGACGAAACCGTAGAAGTACACGTTCGTCTGGGTGTTGACTCCCGTCACGCTGACCAGCAGGTCAGAGGCGCAGTCGTTCTGCCCAACGGTACCGGTAAGACCGTAAGAACCCTGGTATTTGCAAAGGGTGACAACGTACAGGCTGCTATCGATGCAGGTGCTGACTACGTTGGCGGCGTTGGGTACGCTGAAAAGATCCAAGTCGGAGGCCAA
>JAZNBB010000022.1:0-75608 GCA_045586845.1 Eubacteriales bacterium | reverse complement strand
GAAAAGATTACAGCTATTGTTGAAGAAATCAAGACTCTCACTATCCTCGAGCTCGCTGACCTGGTTAAGGCAGTTGAAGAGGAATTTGGCGTATCCGCAGCAGCTCCCGTAGCAGTTGGCGGCGCAGCAGCTCCCGCTGCAGCAGCAGCTGAAGAGAAGACCGAGTTTGACGTAGAGCTCACCAGCTTCGGCGCTAAGAAGCTCGACGTTATCAAGGTTGTTCGTGAGATCACCGGTCTGGGCCTGAAGGACGCTAAGGACCTGGTTGAGGGCGCTCCCAAGATGCTCAAGGAAGGCGTTTCCAAGGACGACGCTGAGAAGATCAAGGAACAGCTCACCGCTGCAGGCGCAACTGTTACCATCAAGTAATTTCCCTTCCGGAAATACACACAACCAATTTGCTACTGTTTTGTCTATGGATAGCAAAAACCACCGTGTTGCAAGTCAACACGGTGGTTTTGCTTTTATGATAGACAAGTAACCGGCACAGGCGCAAGCCTCTGCCGGTTTTTCATCATACGGTTGTGCTCAGGTAGGAGCGATTCATGAATTCCCCAATCAACTGATCCTTCATTGCGGAGAGTGAATTGCATCATATCAACGTAATCAATCCTGTGATCCAGTCCCACAACGGCACGAGCGCGATGGGAAGGAAAACAGCGGGCAGATAGTTCATGATCTTGAGCTTGGTAATGCCCATGACGTTCAAACCCAAACCCACGATCAGCACAGATCCGACCATGCTCATGGTATCGATCACGGCGACCGAAAGCCCCTGCCCTGCGATGCTTGCAACCAGGGCAATACTGCCCTGGAAAACCAACACAAACAAAGAAGAAAGCAGTACGCCAATACCCATGGTGGAGGACAGAATGATTGAGGACACGAAATCCAGCATAGATTTTGTGTAAAGCAGGTCGTGGTCGCCCATAAGTCCGCTTTGGATCGAGCCGACGATGGTCATCGAACCCACGCAAAACAAGAGCGACGCCGACACAAAGCCCTGTGCCACGGGAACGTGAACGACACTTTGCTCGGGGTTGCGGTTAAACAACGTTTCCACCTTTTTGCCAAGCAGATTGACCCAGCGGTCAATATCGATCAAGCCCCCGACCAAAATACCAAGCACGATAGACAGAATGGTAATAATGGTATTCTCTCCGGTCAGTCCGCTTCTGAGTGCCAAAGGATCGGCTACCGCGTCGGAGATCACGTCATTGATCACGCCCGTCAGCGCACCGCCAACGCCTACCATAACCACGGCAAGGCCCAAGCCATTCATGATCGACTTAGACATTTCGGCAAATCTTTGGCTTTTGAGCTTGCCTTTTTTTGAAATTGCGTGGATTGCAATACCGATCAGGGAACCGAGAATAACCGTGCCGGTGTTAACCAATGTTCCTGCAAGAGGAAAATGATTCATCAGAATGCAACCACCTTGTCGATATAAGCCTTGAGCTCGGAGATGGGCAAACGCACCTGCTCCATGGTATCTCTGTCACGAATGGTCACGCAACCGTCGTTCTCGGAGTCAAAGTCATAGGTCACGCAAAGAGGCGTACCGATCTCGTCCTGGCGGCGGTAACGTTTACCGATCGAGCCGGTTTCGTCAAATTCACAGTTATAGTACTTAGCAAGCTCGTCAAAGACCTCTCCTGCCTTATCGGAAAGCTTCTTGGAAAGAGGCAGAACTGCAACTTTGACGGGTGCGAGAGCAGGATGCAGGTGCAGTACCACGCGCACGTCATTCTTGGCAGGGTCAACCACCTCTTCGTCATATGCGTCGCACAGAAAAGCAAGGGCAACGCGGTCAGCTCCCAAAGAGGGCTCGATAACGTAAGGAATATACTTTTCGTTGGTCTCCGGATCGAAATACTCCATACTCTCGCCCGATACGTTCTGGTGCTGGGTCAGGTCATAGTCGGTTCTGTCGGCAATGCCCCACAGCTCACCCCAACCGAACGGGAACAAGAACTCAATGTCTGTCGTGCCCTTGGAATAGAAGCACAACTCCTCTGCGCTATGGTCACGCAAACGCATATTCTCTCTTCTCATGCCCAAGTTGATCAGCCAATTTTCGCAATAGGATCTCCAGTATTGGAACCATTCAAGATCGGTACCGGGCTTGCAGAAGAACTCCAGCTCCATCTGCTCGAACTCGCGTGTTCTGAACACAAAGTTGCCGGGGGTGATCTCGTTACGGAAAGACTTACCGATCTGACCTACACCGAAAGGCATCTTTTTGCGGCAGGAGCGTGCCACGTTCTTGAACTGCACAAAGATACCCTGTGCGGTCTCGGGGCGCAGGTATACCGTATTTGAGGACTCCTCGGTAACGCCGATAAAGGTCTTGAACATCAAATTGAACTTACGGATATTGGTAAAATCACCCGAACCGCAATCGGGGCAGCAGATGTGCTTTTCCTTGATGTAAGCCATCATTTCTTCATCGGTCCAGCCTGCAGGATTGTCCTCAAGACCATTTTGGAACGCGTAATCCTCAATCAGCTTGTCAGCTCTGTGACGTGCACGGCAGACCTTGCAGTCCATCAGAGGGTCAGAAAAGCCGCCCAGGTGACCGGATGCTACCCAAGTTTGGGGATTCATGATAATCGCACTGTCAAGACCCACGTTATAGCGAGACTCCTGCACAAACTTCTTCCACCAAGCCTTCTTGACGTTGTTCTTGAATTCCACACCCAAAGGACCGTAATCCCAAGAGTTTGCCAGCCCGCCATAAATTTCGGAACCGGGATAGATAAAGCCTCTGTTTTTGCACAGAGCAACGATTTTTTCCATTGTTTTTTCAGTATTGTTCATATGATACCTCCGCAGGGATTGACAGGTCCCCATATTCTCCCATGATAATACTTTATTTTACCACAGATATATGCAATTGTCAAGCAATATCGCAAAGCACTCGTAGGTTTTTTCGCGTCTTTTCCTTGTAGATTTTATTTATTGTTTATTTTTCTACATTTTGTTTATTTTCAAAGCATTAGCAAAGCCGCCACCGAACCGGTGACGGCTTTGCTCGTTTCTCTTCAAAATATATCTTTGCAACGCATTTTGATGCGCTGATTGTCTGCTGTGGGAATTTATATAAACTCTATGAAAATCCCTGATGGGCAATCTTTTTTTGCAATATTTTTTGAGTGCGAAAATTACTTTGCCATTACTTTGCGTAATCCACAACGCGGCTTTCGCGGATGATATTGATCTTGATCTGACCGGGGTACTGTACCTCATTCTGGATCTTTTCAGCCATCTGTCTTGCAACCACCTTCATGTTATCGTCATTGACGGTATCGGGGTTGACCATAACGCGGATCTCTCGACCTGCCTGAATTGCATACGCTTTATCAACTCCGCCGAAGGACTTTGCAATCTCCTCAATCTTTTCAAGGCGCTTGATGTAGTTTTCCATGTCCTCTCTGCGAGCACCGGGTCTGGCTGCCGAAATGGCGTCAGCTGCCTGTACCAGGAAAGCGATCACGGTCTTGGGCTCCACATCGTTGTGATGTGCTTCAACAGCATGTACCACTTCGCGGTTTTCCTTGTACTTCTTGAGTGCATTCACACCAATCTGTACGTGTGTGCCTTCCACATCCTGTGGGAATGCCTTACCGATATCATGAAGCAAACCTGCGCGGCGTGCAAGCGTTGCATCCACGCCCAGTTCCTCTGCCATCACACCTGCAAGAAATGCGACTTCAATGGAGTGCTTGAGTACGTTTTGTCCGTAACTGGTTCTGTAACGAAGTCTGCCTAAGAGTCTGACAAGCTCGGGATTGAGATTACGAACGCCTACTTCATAGATAGCACGCTCACCCGCCTGCTTGACTGCTGTGTCGACCTCTCTCTTTGCCTTTTCCACCATTTCCTCAATTCGGGTAGGGTGAATTCTGCCGTCGGAGATCAGCTTTTCAAGTGCCAATCTTGCCACTTCACGGCGAACCGGATCAAAGCCCGAAAGAATGATGGTCTCGGGTGTATCGTCCACGATCAACTCAACGCCCGTCAACTTTTCAAGCTGCTGAATGTTTCTGCCTTCTCTACCGATGATGCGTCCCTTCATGTCGTCATTGGGGAGCGCGACGGTCGAAATGGTCACCTCTGCAACCTGATCGGATGCATAACGCTGAATGGCAAGTGTGATGATGTCACGAGCCTTTTCCTCGGCATCTTCCTTGTACTGTGCTTCAAGCTCCTCAAGGCGTCTGGCAATTTCTTCCTTAGCCTCGTTTTCCACGCGTGCAACCAATTCTTCCTTAGCCTGCTCGGCGGAATAGCCTGCAATGGTCTCCAATTTGTTCATTTGCATTTTGAGCTGCTCTGCGATCAACTCGCGGAACTGCTCGTTTTCCTTGATCTTCTTATCAAGCTGCTCGCTCTTGTGTTCAACCTGCTCGGTCTTTTTCTCAAGCGTTTCTTCCTTCTTGGCAAGTCGTGACTCGATTCTGGAAACTTCGTTTCTGCGTTCCTTCATCTCTCGCTCAAAATCGTTACGCTGACGCATAATGTCTTCCTTTGCAGAGAGCATAGCTTCCTTCTGCGCCGAGGCAGCCTGTTTTTCGCCTTCTTGGACGATCACCTTTGCCTTCTGTTCAGCCGAACCGATCAATCTCTCTGCAACCTTTTTGCGGTACAGAATACCGATCAGTGCGCCCGCGCCGATGCCTACCACAGCCACAACCGCAATGCAAACCCAAAATATGGGGTTATCCCATGGCATTTTCTTGTGCACCTCCTTTTCTGTATTTATTCTATGTCAGTATAGCAAAAAACACTTTATGCAGTTTACAATACTTATCTTATTATATACAAAAATGCAGTTTTTGTCAAGAGGAATTGCAATTTTTCTCCCAAAAAGCAAAAAAATGACGCCTCGGATGCATCAGTATCCGAGACGTTGTTTCATTCATTTTTGATTACTTTCCCGCAACGCTCATATCGCGCACCAATACTGCGGGAGCGCCAAACACGGTAAAGCCACCGGGAATCCCCCAGTCAACCGTATCGGAAAGGCTGTCAATGCTCCTCAGTAATTCAAAGAAGTTACCCGCAATGGTAAAGGAGCGCACGTATCCTGCCTTTTTACCGTTTTTGATCATAAAGCCCTCGCTCTCAATCGAGAAGTCGCCGGTCGTTGCATCCGCACCTGCGTGCAATCCCTTGACCTCGGTAATATAAATACCATTCTCCGCCTTTGCCAATAGCTCATCCTCGGTCAACGTGCCGGGACAGATACTGAAGTTAAAGGGAGCGACCTCAACCGTAGACGCATACGAGCCACGCTTGCCGTTGCCCGTAGAAGCCACACCTGCCTTGGCAGCAGTTGTCAGATCGTACAAAAGCGTACACAGCACGCCATCCTTGATCACGTTCTTCTTGTAGGTTGCAACACCTTCACCGTCAAAATGGGTCTGCATGGGCGCACCCTCTCTCATGGGATCATCCACGATGCTGACGCAATCTGCAGCGATCCTCTGCCCTTCTTTACCTGCCAGCAATGAAAGCCCCAGCTGGGCGTTCTTTGCGGAAAACACACTTGCGAACACCGAGAGAATGGAGCGCATCTCACTACCTGCAAGAACGATGTTATATTTACCGGATGCAACGCTACCCGCACCGATTTTGGCTACTGCTTCATCGGTTGCCTTGTTTGCAAGGGCGGCTACCTTTTCCTTATCCGAGCATAGCGCAAATGCAAACGCATCCGCACTCTCCTCGCCAATCTTGACAATGGGCATAGCGTAAATACCGTTGAGTCCTACACGGTTGGAAAGCTCCAGTCCGTGCGAGTTGCACAGATAGATTTCTGTCGAGGAGGAGATGCAGGCAGACTGCGTACCGTCGGTCACGCCCTCGTGTGCGGCGTAGACCTGCGCTTGCATATCCAACGTCATTGCCTTGGCTTCTGCTGCACTCAACGGAACAAAATTGGGGAGATTAAGCGTTGCATAACTTTCCGAGCCCGCAAAGATAGGCGCGGTATCTTCCTTTTCAATATAGCGCGCGTTGTCACAAGCGCGGCGTACCAGATCCGAAAGCTCTGCTTCGGTAAACAACTCGGTGGATGCATATCCCATCTTGCCGTCAACAATGCAGCGCAGACTGATACCGCCGCCCTCCCCACAGCTAAAGCCGCTCAGAGTGTCCTTGAGTGCTTCCGCGGAAAGGCTTACGCCGTTCATATAGTAAATCTCATATTCTTCAAGACCGGCTGCCTTTGCAGCGTCGAAAATGATCTGTTTTGCTCTTGTCAGTTCCATCATAAACCTCCTGAATCATCTGCCGCCGACCGTGATCTCGGAAACACGGATAAGCGGCTGACCTACGTCGGTGGGTACACTGCCGCTTGACGAGCCGCACATACCCTGTCCGGTGGCAAGGTTCTGACCTACCATGTCGATATCCTTAAGGATCTGCGAGCCCGTACCGATCAGCGAAGCACCGCGTACCGCTTCACAGATCTTGCCGTTACGCACAATGTAACCCTCGCGCACGGCAAAATTAAAGGCACCCGTCAAGGGATTGACCGAGCCACCGCCCATTTCCTTAGCGTACAGACCGTATTCAATAGAGGCAATAATATCCTCATTTTTATCGGGGCCGTTATCGATAAAGGTGTTAGTCATACGGCTGGTGGGCTCGTACTCGTAGCCCTGTCTGCGGCTGTTTCCCGTCATGGGCAGACCCATGCGGCGAGATCCCAGACGGTCGATCATATAGCTCTTGAGCACACCGTTTTCAATCAGCACGTTGCGACGGGTAGGATTCCCCTCGTCGACAACGTTGACAGAGCCCCATGCATTGGCGATGGTACCGTCGTCGATGGCGGTCACCTTGGGGTTGGCGATCATCTGACCCAGCTTGCCTGCCATCTGCGATGCGCCGATGGCAACCGAGGTTGCCTCCAACGAGTGTCCGCAAGCCTCATGGAAGATCACTCCCCCAAAACCGTTTTCAATGGCAACTGTCATCTTGCCTGCGGGGCAATAATCTGCATTCAGAT
This sequence comes from Eubacteriales bacterium, assembly GCA_045586845.1. GTDB lineage: Bacteria > Bacillota > Clostridia > Oscillospirales > CAG-272 > SVQP01. The sequence goes on along the minus strand of JAZNBB010000022.1, from coordinate 68,590 downwards.
TTACCACAGCCTGTCTCGCCGCCTGGCGACCAATGTCCTCGGGGCGGAACATATCAAACACCTCCAGCCCCATACCGCGACCGGGCGAGCAGGCACCGGACTGGTTCTCGGTACCGTTGGAGGCAACCGCGTTGACCGCCATACGCGTGCGGATATGTCTGTCGGTAGTATACAGCCCTTCGGAGTTAGCAACCAAAATTGAGTGATCCACGGTCAAGAGGGTTCCTGCAACCTGCACGATGCTTGCATCATAGTCCTTTGCAGTAGTGCAAGCCGCCTTGAGCAGATCGATCTTATACTTCATATCTGCCGTTGCGGGTACCATGGTAACAGGATGGATATTGGGAAAAATTCGCTCACAAAGGCGCACGCTGACCGCACCCTTGATCTCGCCGACCGCTTGTGCAACGCTCTTGGCACAGCGGATCAGTCCCTCTTTGGAAATGTCCGAGGTGGTGGCATATACCGTCTGCGTGCCGATAAAGGTACGGATACCCACACCGGACAGTACGTTATCACCAATAGCTTCAATTTTGCCGTCCAGCAAACGGACGTTGCCGTTTTGCGTCAATTCCTGATAGATCTCGGCAAAATCGCCTCCTCCGGAAAGAGCGATTCCGAGAACCTCCTCGGCAAGTCTTTTATCAATCATGATTCTTGATTTCCTTTCATGTTTTCAAGTATGGTAATGATCTGCCCGAGTTCACGCACACAATCATCGGTAATCTCCAGAATTTCTTTAGTAGGCTGTATCATATCCGGCACCATGACCGTATGCATACCCGCTGCTTTGACAGCGCGCACGCCGTTGAACGAGTCCTCCACGCCCATACAATCGGCAGGAGAGATGCCTAACTGCGCTGCCGTGCGCAGAAAAATATCGGGCGCAGGCTTTCCGTTCGGCACGGTGTCTCCCGTGACCACGGCGTCAAAATATTTCTTCATGTCGGATTGTTCAAGGTGAAGCTCTACTCTGGGCGCATTGGTGGAGGTAGCAAGACCGATGCGATAGCCGTTGTCCTTTAAGTAATCCAGCAGCTCGTACGCTCCCGGCTTGATCGGCAAGCCCTCCTCGGCAATCATTTGGTCATAGATGGCGTTGCGCAACTCCCAAAAGGGGCGAAATGCAAATGCATCGCCGTAAAACTCTTGCCACAGCTCGGCAGTTCTTGTAAAGTTTGTTCCGGTACAGATCGCAACAAACTCCATGATATTGGGCACACCCATCTGCTCTGCCGCCGTGCGCCATGCGCGGTGATAAACCTGCTCGGTATCATGCAGCGTGCCGTCCTTGTCAAAAATGACCGCTTTGATCATCAGTCGGGATTCCTTTCGCCAAGTGCTACGTGATATCTCTGATAGAATTCCTCAAACCTGCCCTCATCCAACGCCTCGCGGATGCGACGGGTCAGCTGATTATAGAAATACAGATTATGCTGTACGGCAAGACGCATACCAAGCGACTCCTTTGCCTTGATCAGATGGCGGATATAGGAACGGCTGTAATTCTGACAGGTAGGGCAATCGCAGGTCACACCAATGGGGCGCGGGTCACGTGCATACTTTTCGTTAAGCACGCTCATCTTGCCTTCCCAGGTAAACAGCGTGCCGTGTCGTGCGTTGCGCGAGGGCATGACGCAGTCAAAGAAATCAACGCCAAGATGCACCGCTTCAATGATATTGCAGGGCGTACCCACACCCATAAGGTATCGAGGCTTATGCTTGGGCATATGCGGCTCGACCGCATCAATAATGCGGTACATATCCTCGGTGCTCTCGCCCACGGCAAGACCGCCGATCGCATATCCGTCCAGATCAAGCTCTGCAATGCGCTGCATATTATCAATTCGCAGATCTTCATAGGTACCGCCCTGGTTGATGCCAAACAGCATCTGCTGCTTGTTGATGGTGCCGGGCAGACTGTTCAGTCTTTGCATCTCTGCCTTACAGCGTGCCAGCCAACGAATGGTACGCTCGGAGGATTGCTTGACGTATTCGTAAGTTGCAGGGTTTTCTACACACTCGTCAAACGCCATGGCAATGGTGGAAGCGAGGTTTGACTGAATCTGCATACTTTCCTCGGGTCCCATAAAGATGCGCTTGCCATCGATATGCGAGGCAAAGTACACGCCCTCCTCCTTGATCTTACGCAGCGAGGACAGCGAGAAGACCTGAAATCCACCCGAGTCGGTCAAGATCGGTCTGTCCCAGTTCATGAACTTGTGAAGACCGCCCATATCGTGGATCAACTTGTCACCGGGACGGATGTGTAAATGGTAGGTGTTGGAAAGCTCGACCTGACAGTCAATGGTTTTGAGCTCTACGGTAGACACGCCGCCCTTGATGGCTGCGCAGGTACCTACGTTCATGAATACCGGCGTTTGAATATCGCCGTGCGGAGTATGCAGCACGCCTCTGCGCGCTCTTCCCTCTTGTTTCTTAAGTTCGAACATAACTTATCCTTTCCAAGGCAGATATCAGTACAGGATATCGCCTGATGTATTTATGATCTTTCAAATTGTCTGTCAAGATTTTTCTTGCTCATTTCCATGGCAACGGGTCTGCCGTGCGGGCAGTAAGTAATATCGGGCAGTGCCATGAGCTGATCGACCACCCAAGCAAGATGCTCGGGAGCGTAGACGCGCCCTGCCTTGATGGCTGCCTTGCACGCACCCTGGTACAATGCCTTTTCAAACACGATATCGCGCGTCAATGTCGCATTTCCCGTCCCGCTCTGCAATCTCTCGGCAACCACGGGCAGCATTTGCGCCACCTGATCCGCCTCCAAGCCTACGGGAATGGCATCCACGGTCACGGTAAATTTGCCCGTGGAAAAGCCAAAGCCGACTGCCTCCAGCTCTGCACGGAAATCACCAATCGTCTGCACCTCACCCGAGGTCATCATGATCTCCAGTGGCAACATCAAGAGCTGCGAGGATACCTCGCGCGCCTTCATATTGGCTTTGAGCTGCTCAAACAAAATGCGCTCGTGCGCCGCGTGCTGATCAATCAGCAACATCCTCTCACCGATCTCCACGATCAGATACGCATGGAACACCTCACCGACAAGACGGTATGTTCCCTTTGGGGCGGTGGGGATAACAGGCTTTTCGGGTTCTGCGGGTAACGGGGTATGAGATTCGGTAGCAGGAGCAAGCCCCTGGCCTACCGAGGGGGGAATTTGAGCGGCGGGTTTCGGTTCGTCGGGAACGCCGGTCTCTACGGGTTTCGGACCGTCGGGGACGCCGGTCCCTACAGATGGTGCGGGTTGAGCGGCAGGAGTTGACCCCTGCCCTACGGATTTGGGCGGAGCGGCTTTTTTCTCGCTCGCCTTACCGCCTTGAATATATTGCTCCACGTACTGTTGTGCGGTCAGGTGCTCCCACTTATTCTCCTGCTTAGGCTGCACAGGCGCGGCATCAATGCCCAACTGGCGCTTTTGCAGCGACTCGCCGCGCTCTACCGAAGTAAAGGCGTCCGAAACCGACGGCTTTTTAGTCGGGATCTGCAGCTCGGGGCGTGCGGTATTGGCTTCCAATGCCTGTCTGACCGCGTAATAAACGCTTTCAAACACAGGCTTTTCGTTGGTAAATTTGACCTCCAATTTGGCAGGATGCACGTTGACGTCCACGCGCGTGGGATTCAGCCCGATAAACAGCACGCAACACGGGAACTTTTCGGGTGCGATAAACGAAGTAAACGCTTGCTCAAGGGCGGCAGACGCGGTCTTGCTCTTGATGTAGCGCGAGTTGATAAAGAAATTCTGGTAGTTGCGATTGGGGCGCACGTTATCGGGTCTGCCGATATATCCCCGCACTGTAATACCCTCAAATTCGCCCTCGACCTCGATCAGGCGTGAGGCGAAATCCTTGCCGAACACCGACCAGACCGCACTTTTCAGACTTCCGTCGCCCGCAGTTTCCAGCTTGACATTTCCGTCAATGATCAAGCGAAAGGCAATCTCGGGGTGCGAGAGTGCGATCTTTTCCACGTTGGCAGACACCGCCATCGCCTCGGTCACGTCGCGCTTCAAGAACTTGCGACGCGCGGGCACGTTGGCAAACAGATCCTCGGCAATGACCGTCGTGCCCACGGCACAGCCACGCTCCACGATATCCACGATCTCGCCGCAATGTACGTCCATCTGCGCGCCGAGCGCGGCATCGGGAGTTTTGGAAAGAATACGCAGACGTGATACCGCCGCAATCGCGGCAAGTGCTTCACCGCGAAATCCCAGTGTACAAATGCCGTCCAGATCCTCTGCCTCACTGATCTTACTGGTGGCGTGTCGGCGGATAGCCATGGGCAGGTCCTCGGGCGGCATACCGTGCCCGTTATCGGACACGCGCATAAAGGTCACGCCACCGTTCTGAATTTCCACGGTGATGCGTGACGCACCTGCGTCTATTGCGTTTTCCATCATTTCCTTGATCGCACTTGCGGGTCTGTCCACCACCTCACCGGCGGCGATCAGATTGGCGACCTCAAAGGAAAGCACGTTGATCTTACCCATAGTTTCTCCAAATACAATTTTATTACATCAATCTTTTTTTGATATCAAACAGGAAGGTCATACACTCGTAAGGTGAAAGCGTATTGATATCCACGTTTTTGAGTTGCTCGATCACCTGCTCGTTGATCTGATCCTCAATGGTGATCATATCGCTCTCTGCTTTCGGAGCAGGCTCTGCTGCAGAGAGTGCCTTGGCGGTCTGCTCGACAGAAAGCAGCACCTGCTTGGCACGCTTGATCACATCATTCGGCAATCCCGCCAACTTTGCTACCTCAATACCGTAGCTGTCATCGGTCGAGCCACGCACGATCTTACGCAGGAAAGTGATACTGTCACCGCGCTTTTTGGCGGCAATGTTGTAGTTAACAATGCCTTCAAATTCCTGCTCCATGCCGGTCAGCTCGTGATAGTGCGTAGCAAACAGGGTCTTGGCACCGATGCGGCGGCTGTGCGTATACTCCACGATGGCGCGCGCAATGCTCATGCCGTCAAAGGTGGATGTGCCTCTGCCTACCTCATCATAAATAATCAAGCTCTTTTGCGTAGCATTTTGCAGAATATACGCCACCTCGGTCATCTCTAACATAAAGGTGGACTGTCCCGATGCCAGATCATCCGACGCGCCTACACGGGTAAAGATCTTGTCCACAATGCCGATGCGTGCCTCATTTGCAGGCACAAAGCTGCCGATCTGCGCCATGAGCGTGATCAGCGCGACCTGTCGCATATAGGTGGATTTACCTGCCATGTTGGGCCCCGTAATCAGCATCAGGCGGTTCGCGCCCGTATCAAGGCTTGCATCATTGGGCACAAAATAGGTATCCTTGACAAACTGCTCGACCACAGGGTGTCTGCCGTCCTTGATGGAAATCACATCACTCGTATCCACCTCCGGACGCACGTACTTGTTGCGTGCGGCAACCGTGCCAAGAGATAGATATGCGTCAATCTTGGCAAGCAACGCCGCCGTACTTTGCACACGTGTGCTATTCTGTGCAACATATGCGCGAATTTCCTGAAACAGCTCATATTCCAGGGTGCAAACGCGGTCGCCCGCACCTAAGATCTTGGCTTCCATTTGCTTAAGCTCTTCGGTAATGTAACGCTCACCGTTCACCAAGGTCTGCTTGCGAATATAATGCGCAGGAACTTGGTCGGTAAAGGAACGGCTGACCTCAATATAGTATCCAAACACCTTGTTATAGCCCATTTTGAGCGTTTTGATGCCGGTACGCTCACGCTCGGTCATTGCCATCTGTTCAACCCAGGATTTGCCGTCGTGCATGATAGCGCGCAACTCGTCCACCTCTGCGTTGTAACCGGGCGCAATCATGCCGCCGTCACGTACCGAAAAGGGCGGCTCCTCACAAATGCCCTCGTTTATCCTTTTGCAAACATCCTCTAGCAGATCAAGCTCCGCGTAAATGCTCGAAAGCTCCTCGCTGCGACAGGTCTGCAAAAGCTTTTTGACCTCCGGCAGCACCGAAGCGGTGTTGGCAACCGCACGCAGATCCTTCGCGTTTGCCGTACCGTACACGATGCGGGTCATCAAACGCTCTAAATCCAACACGTCGGAAAGCAGCTCGGAAAGCTCCTCGCGTAGCATAAAGTTATCGTACAGCTCCTCAACTGCACTTTGTCTGCGGTGAATCGCGCCCACCGAGAGAAGCGGATGCTCCACCCAACTGCGCAACAAGCGTGCACCCGGTGATGTCTTGGTCTTATCCAATACCCAGAGCAAGGAGCCCTTTTTCTCTTTAGCGCGCATAGTCTCGCAAAGCTCTAAGTTGCGGCGCGTGTTGGCGTCCATTTCCAGATACTGACCGTCCGAGTACACCTGCAGATCCTTGAGGTAAGGCGACTCGGTCTTTTGCGTTTCATAAATGTAGTCGATCAGCGCGCCAACCGCGCATATCATGGGCTTGTCCGAGGCATTCTGCGTCTTGACGCGATCACCAAAGCGTGCTTTTACGCGATCCAGTGCGTCTGCATACTCAAATCTGCCCGGCTGATTGTCTCCGAGCATTGCACCAAGTCTGTCTGAAACAAACGCGGCTATCTCGGGGATCGACTTACGTGACAGATTCACGATCACCTCACGGGGGGCGTAGGTGGCAAGCTCGTTGCAGACTCTGGTCTGTGCCCCCTCGCCATCAAACAAGGTCGCGCAGATCTGCGCCGTGGAAACGTCGGCAAAGCATACGCCAATGGCGTATTCACCCACGTAGATGGCACAAAGATAGTTGTTCTTTTGCTCCGAGAGCAAAGCACTTTCAATGACCGTACCCGGTGTGACCACACGCACCACGTCGCGCTTGACCAAACCCTTGGCTTGCGCCGGGTCTTCCACCTGCTCACAAATGGCAACCTTGTAGCCCTTGGATATCAGTCTGCCTATGTAGCCCTCCGCCGAATGGAAGGGTACGCCGCACATAGGGGCGCGCTCGGCTTCACCGCAATCTCTGCCGGTCAGCGTCAGCTCCAGCTCGCGCGAGGCAGTAATGGCATCGTCAAAAAACATCTCGTAAAAGTCGCCCAGGCGATAAAACAGCAGATGATCCCTGTATTTATTTTTGACCTCGAAATATTGCTCCATCATGGGAGTCATGGTCATAATCCTCGCTTTTTCTAAGATTAATGAGAGCAGCCTCCGCCGCAGGTAGAACAGTCATGGGTGCAGGAAGAGGGCATTTCGCCCGTGATCTCAAAGGTAATGGTGTTGTTGACCGCGTTCATGAGCGCATTGACCTCATTCTGTGCCTCCTCCAGCTCCACGTAAACGGGGTGTGCCACGATCTGATCGTACAGCTGGTTGATGCGATCCTGGATCATCTCCAAAAATCTTGCCTCAACGTCCTTCTGTCCTGCCGTCTTTTCCAGTGCGATCTGCTGTACCTGATATTCACGCATCAGGGTGCGCAACTCGCTGTCATTCTCATATGCTTGCTTGGCATTTGCCATGCGTACCAGTCTTTCATCCTTTTTCAGCTCCTTACCGAGCTGTGCTGCCAGTTCAAAAATCTCCATTGTATTTCTCCTCTTTTTTTATTTTTCAATCATTTCGCCCCAAAGTGCAAAGGCGTCTGCGCGATCAATGCGCACATTTACGAAGTTTCCGGTTTGCTCGGGGCACGCGTGGAAGAACACGATCTTGTTGCCTTCCTCACGTCCGCTGTATATCTCGGGATTGTTTTTGCTGGGTCCGTCGCAAAGCACGCGCACCACCTTGCCCACCATGGGCTGGTTTTTCTCCAGCGCTATATCGTGCTGGAGTGCGAGCAATTTGTCAAAGCGCTCACCCTTGATTTTCGGATCGATCTGCTCCTTTTCTGCTGCCGGCGTTCCCTTTCTCGGCGAATAGATAAACGAGAACAACATATCAAAGCGTACAGTTTTCAGAATATCCAACGTATCCTCAAAGTCAGCGTCGGTCTCACCGGGAAATCCCACGATGATATCCGATGAAATTGCCGCATCGGGCATCTTTTCCCGAATGTAGCGCACGATGTCAAGGTATCGTGCCTTATCATAGTGGCGGTTCATGGCTTTGAGTACGGTATCGCTGCCCGATTGCAGGGGCAGGTGGAACTGATGCGCGATATGCTTGGAGTTTGCCATAACGTCGATCAGCTTATAGCTTGCGTCCTTGGGATGGCTGGTCATAAAGCGCAGCACGTATTCGCCCTCAATCCGGTCAAGCTCGGCAAGCAGATCGGCGAAATCGTAATCCAAGCCCTTGGCGTAGGAATTAACATTCTGCCCAAGCAGTGTAATGTCCTTATAACCGCGTGCCACAAGGTCCTTAACCTCGGCGACCACCTCTTCTTTATCTCGACTGCGCTCCCTGCCGCGCACGTAAGGCACGATACAGTAGGAGCAGAAATTATTGCAACCGTACATGATGGACACCCAGGCGCGGTAGTCACTGGTACGTTTGATGGGCAAGCCCTCTGCAACCACGTATTCACTCTCCTCCGGGCAGAAGATGCGGCGTGAGCGCGATATCTTTTGCCAGAGCAGCTCGGGAAAACGGTGTAAGGACGTTGTGCCAAACGTGATGTCCACATAAGGATACTTGTGCTTGATATCCTCGCGGCGGTGCTGTTGCGCCACCATACAGCCGCAAACGGCAATGATCAGCGAGGGCTTTTGCACCTTTAAGTGCTTATATTGCCCTACGATCGAGAGAGCCTTTTGCTCGGCATGCTCACGAATGGCACAGGTGTTGACCGCGATCAGATCGGCGTCTGCAGGATCGTCGCAAAGAACGTATCCCATATCCTGCGCCATGCCCGCAAGCTTTTCGCTGTCCGCCTCGTTTTGCTGACAACCAAAGGTCAATACAAAGCACTTGGGAGCAGTCCCCTTCGCTACCGTAAGCTCGGCTGTATACCCGCGCAGCTTTTCTATATATACTTGTGCGTCCTGATAGTTTTGTTGGTCCATTTTTTGTCTTTATCCTCAAATATTATAGTATCTCAATTTATTATTATACTACATTTTCGATCGACTTGTCAAGGATTTTGTAAAATTGTATTGCTAAAGGTCGCAGTAAAATGCTCCTTGGCTTCAAAATCCATCGCATCCGTGTAAAGGCTTTCCAACTCGAAATGATACTCGCCTGCGCGCGCAAAGCTTTCGGCAGCAGCATCGATTGCACTGTCTGCAAGCTTTTGCGCAAGCCGTGCCTCCCCCCTTACACCGCGCAGCAAATCTGCATTGCAAATTCTACGCAGATCGATCCGTTGTACATCCTGACCCGCAGTGGTTTGTACCTGAGTTGCTGTGATACACAGGCGGTTATCGGGGAAATACAGCGCAGCGGTCTTATCCGAAAAAAGCACGTGCGGTGCGCGATGCACAACGCAAGCGCGCTCGCGTATCATTCGGTAAAGTGCGTCCATAAGCGTATACTCCACACCGTAAAAGGGTAACAACACCACTACCCGATCCGCTTCTCTTTCGTAGGTATCAAAATGCACCCTCCCCCGCATACCAATGCTATCCGAAAGCCCGATCCGTTCTTCGAAATCGCGCCCCTTGGAATACAGGCGAGAGAGCTTGACAGCAAGCCGCATTAACCGATCTTCATCCACGCATGGTGTAATCACCTCATCACGTACCCCAAGCAGCTTCCCCGCCGCTTGCAAGTATTGGTAGCTGCGATCAAAACAGGCTTGCTTATATTTGCCCAATGTGCGGATACGGCTTGCGTTTTTGGCAAGCTTTTCGCGGTCCCAAAAGTCACCGAGATTGACGATCACGTCACGCACACCGGGCAGCGTAGGCTCCATGACATGAGGCGGTGTGGCATCGGCAAGTGCGATACAGCCAAGGCGCGGATGGGTCAGTATGACGCCATCAAGCGACCCCGGATCGGAGGAGCAAGCATAAAACTCGGCGCGCCAGCCCTGCTCGATCGCCCTGTGCGCTACATCACCGATAAAGCGGCTCTTGCCCGTGCCCGGTCCGCCCTTGATCATATACAGACGCGAGATGCGTTCATGGGTGAAGCACTGCTCGAAATAGCTGACAAAGCCGTGCGCTGAGTTGGCAGATGCAAAATAGATCTGTTTGCTGTTTTCTTGCATACAAGGACCTCTCAATTCTGTAATTTTATTGCCATTGTATGCAAAAATACCGCCCGATGACACCTCATCGGGCGGCTTGTTTGCCCCTATATTAACTTTTTGCAATAATACTGATACCTGCAGGTGCAATACCGGTCTGTTCGTAGACGATGGCATTGATCTGCGCAAGTGCCGCTGCGCTGAGTTCACCCTCGTGCTGCACCACGATGCTGACGTTCTCACCGCTGATAACAGCCACGCACTGCGCATACCCCTTGGTCTTGATCAGCGACTCGATCTTTGCCTCGTTTTCCATCTCGGCGGCGATCTGTCTGATCTCGGCAACTGCCTCTGCCTTGACCTGGTCGGTAGCGTTGTCGTTGTCTACGACAGAATTGAGCACCTCAAGTGCCTCGTCGCGTGCCTTTTGCCTGGAGACCTGCACGCTGCTGAAGTAGGACGCGGAATCGGTGGCGGTGCTGCCCGTGTTCCCCGTGCTCGAACCCGTGCCGAGCGTGGTGCCGTAGTTAGTGTTCATGCCTGCACTTTGATCATAGTTAAACGAGTCGTCCTTGTTGTCTCCCGCAAAAATGATCCAGTTAACGTATACCGCCAGACCGATCATGATGACCGCGCCGGCAATGATCAGATTGCGCTTGCCCATTTTTTTAAAGAAATCGCCTATGGTATTGATTACCTTTTTGAAGTTCATATGTAAGCCCTCCGTTTTTGTTTTACGCTATATTCTATTAATCCTTCCGCGATAATATGCCGGCTTTATCCGTTTTGTGATGCGCTGACGTGAATTTTATTTGTCCCGATGCCAAAGGCAGCACTGACCAACGCTGTCAACTCGTTTTGTACGGCAGGGTCTGCCCCGCCTTCGCACACGATCCCCACGCCCGCGACGCTCGGCTGCTTTTTCATGAGCAACAGCGGACTTTGCGAGGTTCCCGAGCCCACGATCACATAACTCTCTTCCCACGTGTAGCTATCACCACCCGTTTTGCTTTGCAGGTCGCGGGCATATACGTACTCATATCCACCCGAAAGCGTAACCATTACCTGTACCTTGCCAACACCGCGCACGCATGAGCAAAGCGCAGCGATTTCCTGGCTCATCTCCTGTCTGTATGCCTGCAGTTCGTTTTGCTCATTCGTGACCGTGTCAGTGTTCTTATGCTCACCTTTGCCGAAGCGCAGGTCAAAGCTGCCCAGCACCAAAAGCCCCAAGCCGATCACAGCGCCTAACACCACGATCCACAGCTTGCCGCTTTTTTTCATCTGACCTACCGTTCCTTTTATTTCCGAAACGCCGTCCGAATACATACATTCCTCCTATCCATCCAGCACTACCTTGCATTGACAATCCAAAAGCCCTTCCACGTATGCCTCGATCGGATCCGGATCACGCCAGATCGCCTTGCCCGAAAGCAACAAAGTTATGCGTCGAACGCCTCCATCACTGCCCCATTCCACCAAAATACGGCACTCTGCCGGCGGCAAGTTTTGCTCTTTCTCCAAAAGCACCTGCAGCTGTCCGATCACCACAGCCTCCGAAAACTGCCCGTAGTCCTCTTCCTCCGATTCTACGTCCTGCCACGCCTGCGGAATCTCCCAGGTGCCCTGCCCCACAGCGTTTATCAAACTCATTGCGGGCACGATCAGTAAAGTAACAAGGCAAAGGCTGCACAAGAGCCTGGCATGCTGTACGGTTGTTTCGGGCACGAGAGTACAGACAAGTGCGATCAGCACGGCAGCCACCGTAAGACTATACAAATACGTACTCATCTCACGTCACCCAAGCTGCTGCGCACGCTGCAAACGCCCCCATGGCAATGATAAATACCGCCGTGCACATGGCAACTGCCGCCGCCATGTAGCCAAACAGACTACTCGCCTCCGAAAGCACCGCACTCTCGGGCGCACAGCCAAGCAGGTGCGCAAGTCCCGAGCCAAGATCCAACAGCGTTCGCAGTGCAAGCATTTGCAAGAGTACCGGCAGGCAAGTCAGAAACAATAATATCACGCCACACCCACCCGCAAGTCCTCGCAGCATACCAACGCTTGCGGCAAGTGTATCAAGCGATCCTGAAAGCGCCCCCCCCACCACCGGGATCATTTGCCCGATGGCATAGCGTCCGCTGCGCATCGCAAGACTATCTGCTCTTGAGGCGAGCAGATTTTGCGCAGAAAGGCAAAGTGTCAGCAACAACGTCAGTAAGCCAAGTATCACAGTGTAAGTCTTTTTGATAAACGCTGAAAGTTTGGAAAGATCTACGCCCGATTCGAGCATCGAGGGCAATGTCATTGCCATGCAAGAGCCAAACAATGGTGGTGCGACTTTAGCACATACGCTGCCGCACACGTTCAGACCCACAGACAATGTGGCATTGCCCACCGTGGCACGCGTTATATTGCCACCCATGACATACATGGCACTCATCAAGGGCATAAGTCCCCCCATCAGCGTGCGTAGCGTACCGAAATACTCCACCATGGTATTCACAGCGGCGTATCCCGCCCCTGCCACCGCACCAAATAAGCAAAGCCGCGGTGCAAGGCTTGCCCAAGGCAAACTTTGCGCACGGCCGATCGAGCGCATCATACCGCACAGCAAAATTAAGCCGCAGATCGAAGCAAGCAATGTACCGCTCTCGCCAAGGTGCAGCCCGTAAAGCTGTAACAGCAGCCCCAAAAGCCCCGAAAATGAGGTCAGCTGTCCAAGAGCTACGCGTACCTCTGTCACATCTGAGGAAAATAAACCTTCGGGCAATATGGCGGCAAGTCTTTCGGGAATGCAGTCCTCCAGTGCCACGTATTGCTCGGGCAACGCGCTGTAATCAGCACTGCTTTGCTCTGCTGACGCGTGTGTACACAGAAAAGCGGCTGCCGCCAGCACAAAAAGTGTACCCCACAACCTTTTTTTCACGATAAAAGCTCCTTTGTCATGCCCAATATTTCCGTGATCAGCGGCAGTGCCTGCAGTACCACCGCGACTTTACCTGCGCTTTCCAAGGCGGTCGCCAATCCCGCTTCACCAAAATCACGGCAGATACCCGCGCCAAGGGCGGAGAGCAGCGTGATCCCCAGCCCCGAGAGCAATATCTCCCCATGCTCGGCAGGCAGGCTTTGCTCAGACAAGCTGCCTATCATTTCTATGATGGGCTGTGCTGCACTCAGAACCATAAAAAAAATAAGCACTGTGCCCGCGGCACGCACAGGCAGCACCATCTCGGCTTTGTATTGCTTGAGTATCCATACGGCGGCAAGGCACAGCATGGCAATGCCGCATATCCTGAGCATATCCACGCTCAAAAGCCAAAGGTAGCGTACACCAGCGAGAAAAGCTCGCCGATCTGCTCTACCAGCATCAAAAGCACCACAACAATGCCTGCGATCGTCACCAGCGTTGCCTGCTCATCCCTGCCCGATTTATTCAAGATCTGTGTGGCAACCGAGACCAAAAGCCCTACGCCTGCCACCTTTAAGATCAATCCAACTTCCATATCTACCAAAGAAGGATCACCGCGCCCGCGGCGCACAAGATCCATATCGCTCCGTTCGTTTTTGCTCTGGCGGGCAACTCCGCTTCCAGCTGCATACGCTTTTCACGCAAAAGCTCAATATAATAATCGCACCGCTTGATCTGCTCGTCACGAAAACCGCCGCCCAGCCCGGTACCAAAGCTTTGCAGCACGCGATAGGTCTCGGGGTCAAGGTAAGCTTTGACATACGGTAGCAGTGCCTCGATCGAATCTACCTGTCCCGGGCATCTGCAATCAGCCAAAATCCCCTTATCCATCCCTAGCATGATCTGCTCTACAGGCATAGCATAGCAATCGATACGCCCTTTGATAAAAAAAATCAGTGAGATCAGAGCGTCGTGCACCTGCAGCCGCACTCGCTCGTATCTAGCAGCACCGATGGCAAGTCCCGTACCGCTTGCCAGCACCAAAAAAGCCCCTACAAGCTTAAAGGCAAGCATCCGCGCTCTCCCAATCGGTTACGTGATAGGAAAAACCACCCTCGCGGCGTGAAATGCCCACGTATGCGCCAAACATTTTGCAATCATGCAACAGCCGCAGCCCCGTGCGGCACAGCAGCTCCTCAACGGACGACGCGTGCGCAGTCGCCACCAACGGAACGCCGCAATTCTGCACCGATGCAAGAGAGAGTGCCTCTTGATAATCCCCGATCTCATCGCAGATCATGACCTGTGCATTCATGGTGCGGCAAGCTATCTCCACCCCAAGGTAACGCGGATACCCCACCAACACATCCAGGCAAAGTGATACGCCGGTCTGCAAAAACGGCATCTCGCCGCGCGTATCGATCACCACCACGCGCCTCGGGTCCTCCCCGGAGGCAAGTGATGTGGCAACGCCGCGAAGCAGCGTTGTTTTGCCGACGCCGGGCGGTGAATAAATCAGCACGCCCTTGGTGTAGCGGTATTTCTGCATGAGATTGCAGATCTCCCTGCCGCTTACCGCAAAATGCGCGGGAATACGGATGCAAAGCCCGGATACGTCATACACCCCGATCACCTCGCCCTGCTCGCAAGCAGCCCTGCCGCATACGCCCACGCGCACACCACCGTCCAGCGTCAGATACCCCTCTGCAATGGTAGGAGCATGCGAATACAGCGACCCGCCGCACATACGCGTCAGTGTTGCGGTCATTTCCTGGGCACTGAGCACCGTGCGCAAAAGAATATTGCGCCCACCCGCCACTACGCTTGCACACCGCCCGGTATGCAGCCTTATCTCCTCGATATGCTCGGGCAAATGCCCCGCATACAGCTCGGAGACAAGGCGCTCGGGCAGCATCCTGATCACACTCGGCGGCAGATATGTGCGTCGCTCCACGCCCGTGTCCTCTGCCCTGTTGACCATCACACTCCGCATACTGCTCACCACCTTTCACAGCAATATATGCGGTCTTGTCCGTGGGTATGACAAGCTGTAGGTGTGATCTTATACACGCTTCCCGGGAAAAAAGCAAAGAAAAATGACCGACGGATGCGGTCTTTATATAAAAGACCTCCACCGACTGCCCGATGGAGGTTCTTTATTTTATTTTCTCTTTTTCGGTGCTCTGACGCGAACGGTGAAGGTCTTTGCGCAGCGCGGACAGCGCACGGTATGCTTTCCCTGCTGCCGTGGTAGGCGCAGAGTCGCCTTACACTTGGGGCAGTCGCGGAATACGTGCGTATCGGTGTCTTTATTACCGTTGTGTCTGCGGAACAGGCAGCGCAGCTTGTATTCAAACGCTACCCATTTAGCGTTTTCCGCCTGCCTTTTGCAGATCTTTCTCGAAAAGGTGCGCGCGGTAGCCCAGATGCAGATACCAAGCGACCCGGTATACAAAACGAGCGATACGATGATGCCGGGCAAGGTTCTGCCCCATATCCATGACACGGGGAGCGACACCGCCAAAATAACCAACGATGCGACCGACAGCACACGGTTCAGCCTGTCCGTGCCGTAGCGACCGTACATGAATTGATAAATCTTTTCCTGAAATTTAGACATGATGTTTCTCTCTCTTGACGTATTGTGCGCATTATAGCATACAATTATGAACCAAGCGTGAAAGATTCGGGGCAGATTGATAGCCGGAGCGAAAATTTTTGTGCTTCGCGCAATGATATTACGCCTAAAGACGCTGTTAAATCAAAAAATCCTTGCGATTGCAAGGATTTTTTGATTTAGAAGAGTGCCTGCGCCATATTGGCACTGCCGCCGGTCTTGCCATTACCTGCCTGACCGTGCGCATTGTCACCCTGAACCTTGATGCTGCCATCCTGATGCAAGAACATACTGAACTGGTAGCCGGACGCAATATCCGCTACGCCGCTTGAAATGATCTTGCCCGGCGTACCCGAGGTTGCGCTGACGCTGCCCATGGCACCGCCCATATTGTTTCCATAGCCCCAAACCGAGCCATCGGTCTTGAGAATCAGCATATTGCTATGATGCAACACCGCCTTTTTGACGCTGCTTGTCAGCTTGACCGCGCCGCCTGCGCCCTGACCTTGTCCCCAGCCATTAAGGGTACGCCAACCTGCATAATACAAATCACCGTTTGCAGTCACCATCACGACCTGATGCTCTCCCGTGGACATATACGTCACGTTCTTGAGCAGCTGATGCGGTGTGCTATACTTTTCCGCATCCTTTCCAAACTTCTGCCAGCGGTTATCACCAAGCACGTAACAAGTGTTATTTGCGTCGGTATAGAACGTATTTCTGCGTCCCGCCGCGATCAGCTTGACACCACTTGCTACCATCTGAAATTTAGTGGTAGTACCGCCATCGTTGCTTTTGCCAAGTTGCCCGTAAGTATTGGAACCAACACCCCATAGTACACCTTCCTCATCAAGCACCAGCAAGTGGTCATGCCCGACGCTGATGTCCTTGATCTTTTTATCAAACTTCACAAGTCCGACTCGGTCATCAGTTGTCGTGCCGTTTCTGCCAAGCTGTCCTGCACTGTTGCAGCCAACTGTGTAAAGCTCGCCGTCCAATGTCAGATACGCCATCATGGTATCATTGTTATTATTCTCAGCATCGTTGCTGTGGCAAACCTCCACCTTGGCAACCCCAGACGCCACCAGCGTGGGCACTGATACGCTGCTGTTACCCGGAATGCCCAAAATACCATTTTTGTTCATTCCCCAGGCATACAGGTCACCCGTCTCGGTCAGATAATACGATGAATGTGCGCTTGCAGTAATCCCGCTCTGTACGCCTGCCACGGGAGACTGCGCGCCATTGGATTTGGTGTTGACCACTACCGTACCGGACGACGTAACGGTAAACTCTGCCTGATCGCCTTGCACCGTTTGGACCTCGCCCACAGAAGGCATAAACATAATCGAAGCAATACTGTACCCCTCTTTGGCAGTTGCAGCAATCTCAAAAGTCACACTTTGTTTGTTCGGATCGACCTCAAATACGTATTCTGTGCCCGACTCGGACACGGCTTCGCCGTTAAAAGTGACGCTCGCGCGCTCGGAATTGAAGCTGACCACCACCTTTTTTTCGGTGCCGATCTGCAGATCCTCGGGTGAAATGCCGAAATAAGAGCACAGCATGGGGATGACGTACTGCTCTCTGCCTTGGATAAACTTATACATATTATCGATCGACGTGCGGTACTGCGACTCGGATGCACCCCAGCGCATTTTCTGCAGCTCGACCAGCGGCTCGCGCTCTGCCACCATTGTATCAAGCTCGGCTTTCAGATTTTCGGGCGTCAGGATCTGATCCACCACATACGCAAAGCGAGAGATGAATGTCTGCTTGAAGCCTTGGTTCTTGCACAGTCCATGCATAATGGTACCTACGACGGTACCGGTTGAGTCGATCCAACCAAAAAAGTTGGCTTTTTCCGAGGTATCCGCCCAGTGCCCCTCGGGATACATGGCGATACCCATATCCATATCCAACAGCGTAAAATACCACTTGGTATCCGTACCCGAGAGATCACCCTCCACACGGTTTTTAAACACCTTGATATTGTTTTCGGGCCAGTCGCGTGCATTGAAGAACAGGCGCGCAACGTACATATCCATAAAGGAATTGATATCAATACGCTCCGCTACGTACTGATAATGCTCCTCGACCGACAGATCATGCGTACGGATATATTTTACGATAGCATTAAACTCATCGGCATCCGCTTGCGTAGACTCCATGGGGATAAAGGGCGCATTTCCGTTGCCCTCAAGTACCAATCCGTCGTAATCGCTCTCTATGATAGCAATATTTGCCTTATCTGCTCCTGTGTGGGATTCCACGTATTCGGGACTGTAACGCTCACGCGCGTTGTAAACACCCCAGAACTCTCCGTTGATAAACATCAACACAGGTACGTATGCCATGGTATACACGTCCATATCCTTGCAAACGCGCTGCATATACGCGTCACGGATAAAGGAATCCATACAGTCGTTGCCCGAGTTACGCAATAAAAGACGCGAGAAATCGGTGATGGCATAGCCGTTATCATCGCGGGCGTAGCCGCCAAACAGATCGTAATTAAGATCTCCGTCCGTACCCACGGCGGTGTTGTTAGCGCTCTTATAATACACGCGCATCGACTTCATTGCCCAGCCCGAGGAGCCGTGTCCGCTGATGGCAAGCTCCACGTAAGAGCTGCCGTGACGCTGACCGTCCGCCGAAAAAACCTCAAGCATTCCCGTCTGTCGCTGATTTTTCTGGTCTCCTGTACCGTAATAGTGGTTGTAGAAGCCCTCATTTCCATAGATCAGATTCTTATCCATGGAAAGTGACATCATAGTCACACCATATTCGTAAAAGGTATCGGAAATAAAGTACGTATTGGTAAAGACGTCGGTAGAGTCCGTACCGTTGGTGGCATATGCCTTGATCACATAGCCTCCCGGCAACGTATCGCTTCTTGCGCCGTAATCGCTGCCCATAGCAGAAGCCGCACCCTTGATGGTTGCGCCCGGGGCAACCGAAGAGGAATCTGCCAAAGGAATGGAAGCGGTATATTCCGTACCGTGCACCTTGGGATCGGAACCATCAGTGGTGTAATATATCTTATATCCGTCCTTGGCACGCAATTCCAGCCAAAAGCCCTGCGCATAAATGCCCGCATCAGCCGAGAACAGTACCTCGCTGACGCGTGAGCCGACCACAGTATTGTCGCCCGCCCCGCTCTTGGGGCAAACCTTTTCCAACTGCGCGGTCGTGGATTCATTCAGATTGACCTTGTGGAAGCCACTGTAATGCTTGAGTGCGGTGCGCACCGCCACCTTGCTCTTGGACATATTATCCACGGCAAAATGACTGCTATAGCCAAGCTCGGCGGCAACAAAATACGAGACGGTACCGTTGATTTCTTCCACGGCGGTATCCCGGCTTACCTCCTGCCCTGCGGGGGCAAGTGAAAGTTGAATATCCTTATTGTCAAGGATGACTGCCCATTCGGCATCAAACGACTCAACAGCAAGTACAGCAAAGCTTTCGTCATACGCCTCGCCGTTCTTTTCTCTTGCTGCCTGCATACGGATCAAATAATATCCGCCCGGAGCTATGCTTGCATCATCTGCAAACGCAAATTGTCTGTAGTCATCATTGGCATCCTCGCGGTAATAAAGCGCAGCATCCGACAAAGACACGCTCTCAGTACCCGTGTTATATAACTGAATAAAACCATGCCCTACCGCAGCATCTTTATTTTGCCCCGTTCCGTAGACTGCACTGATCAGCACGTCCTTGAAATTCTTGGCGACCTCGTAAGTTGGATCATCGGGCTGCAGGAGCTCGTCACCCGTGGTTTGCTCCTCTCCTCCCGGCTGTGTAATCTCCTCTTGGTCGGGCGCGGTGGTTTGTTCGGGATCCTGTGTATCATCCTCGGCGGTGCTGTCAGATGGCTTATCGGACCGACATGCAGCCAGCATACCCATCAGCAAAATCAGTGCTAAAAGCAGCGAAAAAACGGCTTTGAGGGATATTCTGTGTTTCATGGATATCCTCCTTACAAAACGAATTTATATCATAAGCTATCATCTTCTTTATCGATCTCTAATTATACCATATTTTTGTCATATTGTAAATACTTTGTCACCCCGGAATTGTAAATTCTGCCACAATATGCACAGAAAGTGATATTCGTCACATCAAATGCAGATAAAACAAAGGGCTGCTCGACAAGCGAGCAGCCCTTTGTCATTTTATTTCAGCTCGGAATAGAGTCAACCATCTGTTCCAAATACTTGCTCAACACCTTTTGGTACTGCTTATACAAGCTCATGATCGTGGGATTCTTCTGCTCAAGGGCAATTTTGAAGCACTGCACCGTCCCGCCCGTAGCAGTCAACAGATAGTTGCTGCCAAAATCCAGGGTCTTGCCTTCCAGCACAAGGTCCAGCATTTCCTGATCCTGTTCACTCCTGACAAGTCTGTTCGATACGGTGATCGTGTACGCATCGTCGGTTGCGTACACCAGTGCCTCCAGCACATATCCTACAAAATCCTTATCAACATCAATGGGAACCATCACGGCGGTTGAACTACAATTGACGTAAGAACGATAGCTTTCCTGTTCTTCGTTCAGCTTCGGGAAAGGCAGAATGCCCATCTGTACATTCATATCATTGACCTGCATCGCATCTTGAACGGTGGTAGCATAAAACATCGTGTTGCCTTGCTCAAAAACAGATTTTGCAGCACCCGATCCCGGCGCATCTTGCATCGAGGAAAAATACAACACACCGTTAGCAAACAGCAGGTTATAGACGCTTTCATATGCAGCCGCCAAACGGTCCATTCCATCCGTATTGAGCACAGGCATATTATCCGCAT
This sequence comes from Eubacteriales bacterium, assembly GCA_045586845.1. Classification (GTDB taxonomy): domain Bacteria; phylum Bacillota; class Clostridia; order Oscillospirales; family CAG-272; genus SVQP01. The sequence continues at coordinate 48,167 of JAZNBB010000022.1, read as the reverse complement.
CTTTCGCAATCAGCATGGTATCGGTTGCAACTGCAAATGCGTTTGCACAGTCATATGTAGCAACTAAGCCCAAGACATCTTCTTGATCGATACGGGCATCTCCGTTCAGATCCGTGTAACAAAGCTCTGCCATGGCGTTCATCTTATCAATCGTCCAGCCACCGGTCCGCACGTAATCATAGACGTCAATTCCGCAATTATCGGCTATTGGCTTATTGTTTAAGATCAAAGATGTATGCAAATAGGCAGTGGGCGTAACAACGCCCGTTGCCATGGGCAGGTAGTTGCCAATTGCCAAGCCTTCATTGACGCTTGCATCCCAGCTCGTGGTTGAAAGATCCAGATACGGCAGGTCGTACAGATTGAGCAATACACTGCTTTGTGCAAGCGAGGCGCCTGTGTCTGCCATATCGCCCATAACAACATCAAAATCTCTCGTTCCGGAAACAACATCGTTTTTGACAAGCGCTTCAAGTTCGCCACTCTCCGCCATCAGAGTTTCCACATGAATACCAAAAACTTTCTCCATGCGCTGATTACGCTGATAGCTACTGCTCTCCAAAGCATTTTCCGAGAACTCATCAAGTCCAAGATCGATCGTATTCTGACCCAGCACGGTCAAGGTCTGATTCTCGTACAAGCGGTATGAATACTGAAAATCCGGTCTGTCATTGGGGGCAACCGTTTCATCGTAAACAGTCTCTTCATCCCACCACGTTTCGGCAGGCATAGTTCCGCTCTCCGCCCAATCGGACAGTATTTCATCGGGCAGAGGTCTGCCTTCGATATCAGTGGGCAGATTCAAATCGCCCAACAGTTCACCCACAAGACCGCCAAACTCCATATCGCAAGCGGCAAAGGAGCAGACCAATGCCAAGCACACCAACGCAGCAAATATTCTCTTTTTCATGATATGATCCTCCCTTCGGGACTTCTGTTTTTATTTTAGCACATATGTGGACACTTTGTCAATACTTTGGTCAAGCGCAAGCACAAAAAGGGCTGCCCATGTGGGCAGCCCTAAATATTTTTTGATCAGAGATCAATATTCGTAGCCGTAGGCTTCGTAGACCTTCTTCAAAGCTTTCTCGGTACGAGTTTTGTCCTGGGTAATGGTCTTGACAATAGAGGGGCTCTTGCTGTTCAAAGCGGTCTGAATGATGCTCGCGCAAGCCAAGCCATCATTATGGAAGTGGGTATAACCGAAATCGAATACCTTGTGACGGATGATGATATCCACCATCTCTGCGGATTCGGGGTCACGTGCGGTCTTGGACTTTGCTACCTTTTCATACAGGGTATCGGTTACCGTGTAATAAGAGGAAGAAGCCAGAACCTCCATCATATAGCCTGCCATATCCAGATTCTCTGTGGTAAGGCTCTTGGGAACGACTACAACCGATGCGGAACCGTTTACAAAGCTCAGGTAATCTTCCTGCGTTTCATCGTACTTGGGCTGGGGCAGAATACCGTAATCCTTCTCCATATCACGCAGACCGACTGCACCGGACAGGTAGCTTGCATACATCAATGCTCTGCCTGCCTTGAATACGTTGCTGGGCTCGGAGACCATACCTGCGTTTGCAAGGTACTCGTTAACGGTTACGTGGAAAGATTGCTGGGTTACGATCAGCTTATAGATCTTATCGTAAACGGTCTGCAATCTGTCGGTGTCGGCATCATAAACGGGCAGGTGTTCCTCGTCATAGCTGAACAGCGTGCAGCCTGCGCCAAAGAAGAAGTTATAGTCGCAGTCCAACGACCAACCGACAAGACCATAAAAGTCGTTCTGGTAATCCACACCACCGTCACCGTTGAGATCCTTGGTCTGATCCTTGGTGATCTCAAGCATATCGTCGATGGTCCATGTGCCTTCTCTTGCATCATCGTAGGGGTACTCGATGCCGTACTCGTCAAACAGGTCCTTGTTAAAGATAACTGCAGCCGTGATCATCATGGTGCTGGGCAGCAGGTCGCCGCATACGAGCAGCATGCTGTCGCCGATCATAAAGCCGTTCTTGCAGTCCTGGTCCCACCAAGGCTGGTCGAAGTTGACGTGCTCAAGCTCATTGAGCTTGTAGAGGTTGCCGCCCTGTGCAAGGGTGGTAGCACTGTTTACCATGTGCTGGTAAACGATGTGGTACTCACCGGTACCCGCGGTCACGTCTCTCTTGACGGTTTCGCCGAGTTCTTCATAACTCTCGACCAAAACGCCATTGATTTCAACGCCATAGTAGCTTTCGATCATGTCGTTTCTTCTGTAAACAGCGTCCTCAAGCGGGTCGGAGGAGTTTTCCTCGGGGCCGATATCGGTGTCATTCTGTGTGAGAATGACCAATTCCTGGCCCTTGTAAGCATCGCTGAACTCAAGGTCGGGGCTGACCCAGTTGGTTTCTTCCTCGTTTGATTCGGAAGAGCCCTCATCCGGATTAGCATCAACACAAGAGGCAAGCATACCGATCAGCATCACGCCGCACAAAAGCAAAACTAAGAGCTTTTTGTACATAAGTATGTTCCTTCTTTCATATAAAAATTTTCATACATGCTTATTGTAACACATTTCCCAACGTTTGTCAAGTCGAAAAAATCATACTGTTTTTGTGCATGTTGCACCAATACGATACCTCCACAAAAGATGAAGGGACTTCCCGATCGGGCAGCCCCTTCTCTGTATATCATCAGTAATCGTATCCGTAAGTCTCGTAGATCTTCTTCAAAGTTTTCAGGGTTCTCAGTTCGTCCTTGGTGATGCTCTTGATGATGGAGGGGCTATCACTGTTCAAAGAGGTCTGAACGACAGTCGCGCAAGCCATGCTGTCCATATAAAAGTGCGTGTAGCCGAAATCAAACACCTTATGACGAATGATCAGATCAACCATCCTTGCCATCTCAGAGTCCTGTAAAGTACGGGACTTTTCGAGTTTTTGATACAAGGCTGTCTTAGTGACATTGTAATAAGAGGAGGATGCCAATACTTCAATCATATAACCTGCAACGTCCAGTTGTTCATCATTCACGCTTTTGGGAATGATCAAAACAGACGCAGAACCGTTGATAAAGGTACGGTACTGCTCTTGCGCTTCATCATACTTGGGCATAGGCAAAATACCGTAATCGTCCTCCATCTTAAAACGGAGGTTTTCCGTTTCACGCAAATAACTTGCAAAGAACAAGGCTCTGCCGGATGCAAACACGTTGCACGGTTCTTGAGGCATATCATCATTCAGTAGATAGTCATCAATAGTCACGTGAAATGTATCCCGAGAAGCGACCAGGCTGTAAATCTTATCATAAATCGATTGCAGTTTATCGGTATTTGCATTGTATACGGGCAGATGATCGCCATCATATTCAAACATGGTCATTCCCGCACCGCCTGCCAAACCGTAATCGCAATCCAAAGACCAGGCGACAAAACCGTAGAAATCCTCTGCGTAATTCATTTTTCCGTCACCGTTGAGATCCATTGCCTGATCCTCGGTCAACATCAGCATATCGTCCAGGGTCCAACTGCCCGATGCCGCATCACTGTACGGATATTCCCAAGAACGCTCGTCAAACAAATTCTTGTTAAAGAAGATCGCGGAAGACAACAGCGTAGTAGAGGGTAAAAGATCTCCGCTTGCCATTAACATCTGATCCCCGACTCTGAAGCCGTTCAAGTTGTCCTGATCCCACCATGCTTGGCTGAAATCAACATAATCTACGTTGAGCAGGTTGACCAAACAACCGCTCAGCGCCAGATTGGCTGTGCTGTCCACCATGTGATGAAAAGCGAAGTGATACTCCCCTGCACCATTGGAAAAATCATTTTTGATCCTCTCTCTCGCTTGTATGTAATCCTGCTCGATATGCCAATTCAGTTCAACACCGTACTGCTCCTCGATCATGATGTTTCTTCTGTAGATGGCATCCTCGAGGGGATCAGAGGATGCCTCTTCCAATCCTACATCATCTGCGTAATCAAGGAGAATATTGATCTCGGTGCCCATAAGATCCACATCGGGCAGATAGGGGCTGACCCAATGATCAACTTCGACCGTAACGTCCTGCGTCGGCTCTTCCTCGGAAGGACCAAACGTCTGTTCAATATCCGTCAAATACTCATCAGACCCATTGCCTTGATCATCGGGATCCCAAATATCCTGTGCAGAGCCTAACAGCTCCCCGACCAATCCGCCGCCGCCAAGGCTGCCAAAGTCGCAGGAAACCATGGAAAAAAGTAAAACAAAAATCAAAACAACAGCTGAACTTCGGTAAATTCCTTGCATAATAATCTCCCATCAAAATTCAACAAAATGCAGGCTGTGTCTCTTAGTAGCCGTAAGCCTCAACGATCCTATCAACTTCTTTTCGGGTTTTCTTTGCAGAGTTTGTAATATCCCTGACAATAGAGGTTTGATTGCTCTGCAGCGCTGTCTGCGCGACGTTGCAACAGGGCCAATCCCCATTTGAAAAATGAGAATAGCCAAAGTCAAATACCTTATGACGAATGATGATATCCACCATTTCAGCAGATTCGGGGTCACGCGCATTCTTGGACTTGGCGACCACCTCGTACAGCGTATCAGTCGTCATATGATAGGACGAGGATGTCAGTGCCTCCAGCATATAACCCGCAATTGCGAGATTCTCTTCGCTCAGGCTATTGGGCACGCAAGCCATACTGGCACTGCCGTTTACAAAGCCCAGATAATCCTCCTGAGATTCATCGTATTTGGGATTGGGCAGAATACCGTAATCGTCCACCATATCGCGCAAAAAAGTAGTCACGGACAGGTAGGTCGGGAAGAACAGCGCTCTGCCATCACGGAACACGTCAATGGTGGCAGTATACATACTCGGATCCTTTTCATACTGTGCCCATATCACGTGGAAGGCGTTTTGTGTGATCAGCAGTTCATAGACCTTATCGTAGATCTTCTGCAGTCTGTCGGTGTCGGGATCAAACACGGGCAAATGGTTCTCATCATAGGAAAACATGGTGGCACCGGCGCCGTAGAACAAATTGAAATCGGCATCCGCAGCCCATGAGGTCACACCGAAAAAGTCATCGGAATAAATCATCGAGCCGTCACCGTTGAGATCCTTGGTCTGATCCTTGGTCAGCTCCAGCATATCATCCAAGGTCCAATTTCCGTCTCTTGCATCGTCATAGGGAAACTCCCAGCCGTTTGTCTCAAACAAATTCTTATTGAACAGCACCGATGCGGTGATCAACATACTGGAGGGCAAAAGATCGCCGCACACCATCATCATGCTATCGCCGATCATAAAGCCCTTTTTGCAGTCCTGATCCCACCACTCTCTGTCAAAATCCACATAATCAAGGTCGGTCAGGTTGTACAAATACCCCCCCGGTGCCAGCGCACGAGAAGCATCGATCATGTGTTGATATACAATGTGATACTCGCCCGTACCTGCAGCCATGTCGTTCTTGACGGCCTCCGAGATCAGCGAAAAATCAGGTTGATATGTGTTGTTGAACTTGATACCAAGCTCATTCTGCAGTTTGTCGTCACGTCTGTAAACAGCATCCTCAAGCGGGTCGGAGGAATTCTCTTCGGGACCGATATCGTACTGGTTGTACGATAAGATCACTACTTCGGTTCCCTCGAGTTTCAGATCCACCTTATCCGGCTTGAGGTCGGGATTCATCCAATAATCCTCTTCCTGCCCGGGTGTGTCAGTTGTTCCACTGTCTTGCTTGTCGGATTCTTGCGCGCAGCCTGCAAGAGCAGAAAGCAGCATACCCGCCAGCAACAGCCATATGGTCAGCTTTTTCATAGTCAGTCTCCTCTTTTCATTGGTACTTGGAAAATAATCCATTATATTGTATCATACAAATGCGTGTGTGTCAAGGGATGGCGCATCAAAAAAGGGCGACCGCGGGGTCGCCCTTAAAAATCATTCGTTTTTTTCATGATCTGCTGTGTCCTGAGCCTGCCTTGCTTTTTTTCGCTTTTGCACAATCCAAACGATCAAGCCCACGATGCTGATCACAGCTAACAACCCCGCTATGATCACGCCGACAATGGGCATCAGAGCGCAAAGTATCAACAGAGCTACCGCGATCAAGCCCGCCAAACCAAACACGATCACAATCGCTATCAAAAAGATGCCAAGCCACGTCCATGCGGTCATTTCTCTTTTGGGTGCTTCCGACTCACACAGAGAAAACACAAGATCTTCTGTGGGCAATCCGTCCAGATGCAGCTCATAGCCGGCATCTGTCCTTACCCATTCGTCGGGTGCAATGCTGTACTCCCCTTTTCGCTCGTTGATCATGAAATACGGCGTGTTGATATAGATATCCAACGTACCAAACTCTTTCCAAAGCGAGGCGGGTGTGAGAAAATACTCGTACGAATAAACATGCGGCACAAAATCCCCGTCAATGTTCGGATACAGCGGGGCTGTGACCGTATTGGTCAGCCGCTTGCCCGGCGCGAGCGTGATCTTGTACTCATACCATTGCAGCAAATCCTTTGAAATATCCCAATTTGCACACATGCTGCTATACAGACCGCCCTCCAATCTTGCTGAGCCCTCAAGCTGCGCAACAACGGCGTTGAACCAGTCGTGCGCCGCCACGCCCGATGCGGGATCGTAGAATTGCATGGCAAGAGAGCCAAAGGTGGTGCTTTGCTTATCAATGAGCTTGACGCTGCCCTCGATCTCTTGCTCCAAACCTCCGTTTTCAAAGACCGTCCACTGCACCTCGCCAATATCCCTGCCAAACACGTAAAACACGATCTCGGAATACGAGGCAGACGTGCCAAGCCAGCCACCCTCATCTCCGGAGAACCACCTGGTCGCATTCTGCAGCATCACGCGCGTATCGTCGGGCAGATCCCCGATATATGTAGCGGCGTCTGCGGCACGGTAGGCTTGATGATCAACGCCTTCGGCACGGTACGTGTATACGTGCACAGGCAACTCGTAGGTCAAAAAGGCATCGGTGCGGTAATCGTCATACAGCGTTGCCATTTCTTTGGCAGGGTTGAAATTGTAGAGCGAACCATCCCAATAGCTGTGGCGCACGACCGTCTCTACCGCCGTTCCGTCCACCTGCGCACCGTATTTGGAAACATTGTCGGGCGCGATGTATTCTCCCTTTTCAGGATCGTAATGCTCGGCATAATAGGGGTTGACCCCAAACGGAAACAGCAGATTTGCCATCACCGTCATATCACTTGGATTGTAAAAGGTATATTCTGCCGTCACGCTGGCACCGTACGCCTCGATACTACCGTGTGGACTTGGAAAATCCGCAATATCAAAGGTCAGCGTTTCGTGCTCGACCACCAAGGGACATTCTCCGTCCGTGGTCAGCACTTCTGACCCGCTCACACCCTCCCAATAGGATTGTGCTGAGTTAGCGGAAACAGGCACAGCTGCAAAGACGCAAAGCATCAAAAATGCCATTGCGCCCGCCGCTATGCCCGTGATAGTTTTTCTCATTTTCGTCATATACGCGTCCTCCTGTCTTTTCGGGGGTTCACTCATACAGACAGAAAAAAACGAATTTGGTTTCGCTTTTTACGAAATTTTTGTATTTTTCAAAAATCAGTTGCCGTACAGTCTGTCCAGATCGTAAAACTCTCTTGCCTCGCGGGAGAACACGTGCACGATCACGTAGCTGTAGTCCAGAACGATCCAGGAGTTGTTGCCCCTGCCCTCAACGCTCTCCGCCTTGACATCTCTCTCCTCCATCTTAAACTCCACCTCGGCAGCAAGCGCCTTGACGTGCGTGGACGAGGTACCGTTTGCCAGCACGAAATATTCCGCAATGTCGGTCTTTTCCTTAAGCTCAACAATCTTGATGTCCTTGCCTCTGTGATCATCCAAAATTTCGGCAATCGCCTCTGCTAACTGCAGAGGTGTCGCACCGCTCAGAGAGGGCTTCTTTGCTTGGTTTTCGGTATTCAGGATCTCTTCCATAGTGTATATTCCTTTCAATTTTCGGTTTGGTTTTCAATATTCTGTTTCATAATCAGACTGTTTCTTGCCAAAAACGTATCCGGGCTGACAGGGGCACCGTCCTCTAACAGACCTGTGATTGTCATGTCAAACGACTGCACCAGCACGCGTAAAAGATGCATTTCGCGCTCGCTCTGCGTCATGCCCTCCGGGGTTGCGTCCCAAAAAGTGTTACGCAGTTTGACACAATCGGGAAAGGTGCGCGAGTCGTCGATATAGTCGGCAAGATACACGATCTGCTCGGTCAAGGTCATATCTTCTCTGCCCGTGGTGTGATAGCGCACAGCCGAGATTACCTGGTCGTCTGCATACGCCGCATACTGCTCGGGGATGAGCAGCGCAGCCGTTCTTGCGTGCAGCGTTTTGGGTGCTGCTGCGTCAAGTGCGGTGGGCGCGACGCCGTGCGCCGAGAGAAACGCCATGTGTTCCTCGGTGCTCCATTCCTTTGTGACATCGTGGAGCAATGCCGCCACGCGCAATATCTGCTCCTTTTCGGGACAGTACAGCGCCGCAAGCCTTGCCGCCATTTGTTCAACAGCCAGCGTGTGACGCGCGCGCTTGGGTGACATATTCGCAGTCACGTGTTCGCGCAGTTGTAGGATAGCTTGTTCGTTATTCATTGGTATAATCCGTTTTCCTTGATATATGCGGCAACACGAGTGGGTACGAGGTGCTCGATTCCCTGCCCCGTTCTGATGGCGTTTCGAATCTCGGTCGAGCTGACCTCAATAGGATCGGCCACGATCCTGCGCACCACCTTGCCGTATTTTTGATTGTATTCCGTAATCTTTTGCACGATCTGTTCGTCCAAAGCGCTATCGCTCTCGCGGCGCACGTACACGGGATAGCAAAGCTCGAAAATGCGCGCGGGGTCGCGCCATTGTCCCAGCGTCAGCATCATATCCGTGCCCATGAGCAAGAACAGCCGTCTGTCCTCTCCGGAAAGTGCCCCCAGCGTATCCACCGTATAGCTTTTTCCCTCTCGGCGCATTTCCAGATCGCTGACGATCACGCCCTCCATGCCTTCAAACGCAAGCTCGCACATATGCAGTCTTTGTGCCGCGGTGACCTCGCCGTCCATTTGCTTATGCGGCGTTGTTCCCGTGGGAATGACGTACAGCATGTCCAACCACATCTGCTCCATAAACGCCCGTGCCGCCGCTACGTGCCCTCTGTGTACGGGTGAAAATGTACCTCCGTAAATTCCAATGCGCAGCATATCAGGGCAGCTCAATGCGATTTTTCTTTTTCTCGGAACGGCGGTACAGAATGATCTTTCTGCCGATCACGCCGCAAACCTCAGCACCCAGCGCCTCGCCAAGCGCATCCGCAATATCGCGGGGAGTGTATTCACAGTTGTCAAGAACGCCCAGCTTGATCAGCTCCTTAGCCTCAAGCGCGTCCGAAAAGGTTTTGAGCATATTATCTCCAAGCCCCCCCTTGCCGATCTGCATAATGGTGGGCAGGTCGGTGGCAAGGCTGCGCAGGTATGCTCTTTGCTTACTTGTAATCATAGTCAATCTCCGTTATTGTTCTTTGCCAAAAAATCAACCAGCAGCTGCATGGCTCTGCCGCGATGGCTGATGCCGTTTTTCTCGTCTGCCGTCATTTCGGCATAGGATTTGCCCATGGGGGCGTAGTAGAACAAGGGATCATAGCCAAAGCCGGTGTTACCCCTGTATTCGCGCAGAATTTCACCCTCGGTCTTGCCAAGGAACACGTGCGCGGTATTCAGCTCCTCGGGGAACACGCACGCGATCGCGCAAACGAATGCGCCGCTTCTGTCCTGCACGTTCTCCATATTCTTCAAAAGCAGCTGATTGTTTGCCTCGTCGTCGCCGTGCTCGCCCGCGTATCTTGCGCTATAGATGCCGGGTGCACCGCCCAACGCGTTGACTTCCAAGCCCGAATCATCACCCACGCCAATATAGCCACTCTCTGCGGCAGCGCGCGCCTTAATGGTAGCGTTCTCGGCAAAGGTGGTGCCGTTTTCCTCAATGTCATCGGTCAAGCCCACCTCGTCAAGCGAGAACACCTCGACCTCGGGTATGGATTGTGAGAGGATTCTCTTCAGCTCGCTTATCTTGTGCTTATTGTGTGATGCAAGTACGATCTTCATAATTATTGTTCAAAAAGTGCCTTGATAAATTCATTTGCGTGAAATTCCTGCATATCGTCGATCTTCTCGCCCACGCCGATAAACTTGACCGGAATGCCCAGCTCTCGCTTGATGGACAGCACGATACCGCCCTTTGCGGTGCCGTCCAGCTTGTTGAGCGTCAGACCCGTGATGTTGGCAGCCTTGCCAAACTCCTTGGCCTGCATAATGGCGTTCTGACCCGTGGTGGCATCAAGCACCAAGAGATTCTCTCGAGCCGCACCCGGCAGCTCACGGTCAATGACACGATTGATCTTAGCCAGCTCGTTCATCAAATTTGTCTTGTTGTGAAGTCTGCCCGCTGTGTCGATGATCAGCACGTCGGCTTTCTTCTTCTTTGCATAGTTGATTGCGTCAAATACCACAGCAGCAGGATCGCTGCCCTCGTTCTGTCGCACCATCTCCACACCTGCGCGATCACACCACACCTGCAGCTGATCAATGGCTGCTGCGCGGAAAGTATCCGCTGCCGCAACCACGACGTGCTTGCCCTGTGCGCGCAATCTGTTGGATATCTTACCGATCGAGGTGGTCTTGCCTGCGCCGTTTACACCGATGACCAGAATCACCGAAGGAGTGGTCGACAGGTTCAGTTCACCGCCCTCGCCGATCATATCGGTCAGCATTTCCTGCAGTGCACTCAGCACATCCTCTTTTTCCTTGATCCTGCCGTCCTTGATACGGTCGCGCAGCTCGTCCATGATCTCCTCGGTCGCACCTACTCCCACGTCTGCTTCGATCAGCAGCTCCTCCAGCTCGTCTAACATATCCTCGTCCACACGGACAAAGTTAGAAAGTACGTCATGCACCTTGCCGAACAGCGCATCTTTGGTCTTTTTGAGTCCTGCCTTTAATTTATCCAAAAATGCCATCCCAGTTGCTCTCCTTTTGCTTTTCAATATCATTAACGTCCAGCGTCAGCACCTTGGAAATGCCGTGTTCGGGCATGGTGACGCCGTACAGTGTGGTGGCAGCAGCCATTGTACCGCGGCGGTGCGTGATCATAATGAACTGGGTGCCGTCGGTGTATTTCTTTATGTACTGTGCAAGTCTTTCCACGTTGACCTCGTCCAGCGCCGCCTCGATCTCGTCGAGAATACAGAACGGCGTGGGGTTGACCTTAAGGATTGCAAAGAACAGCGCAACGCCAATAAACGCCTGCTCACCGCCCGAAAGCTGCATCAAATTCTTGATGATCTTTCCGGGAGGGGCTGCCTTGATCTCGATACCCGACTCCAAAATGTTCTCGGGATCGGACAAAGACAGCTCGGCGGAACCGCCACCGAACAGTTCGGCAAAGACTTTACCGAAATTCTCGTTGATCTGGTTGAAGGACTCGACAAAGACAGCCTTCATCTCTGCCTCCAACTCGGCAATGATCTTTTGCGTCTCCGCTTTGGATTTTTCCAGATCGGTGATCTGCTCGTTCATCTCGTCGTATCTCTTCTTGATATCCTGGTATTTTTCTACCGCACCCAGGTCCACATGACCGATGGCGCGCAGCTTGTTACGACATTCGGTCTGCAGCTGTACCGTCTCGCGGCGGTTTTCGGGCGTGATAGCGGGATAGCCGAGAGCGACCGCATCGGCTCTGGTCATTTCGTAATCGTCCCATAGCTTGCTTGAAAGCTTATCCAACTCATCACGCAGATTATTGAGCTTGTTCTCGCACTTGGTATATTCGCGGAAAATGATCTCTTTATGGTTCATCTTCTCGCGCATACGGGCAGTCATTTCGTTGAGCTTTTTCTCAAAGTCCATGCTGTCGCTCTCGATCTCGGCACGCTTGGCATTGAGCTGTTGCAGCTTTTCCTGTCCCTCTGCGTATTTTTGTCTGTTATCCGCCTGGAATACCGTGTATCCCTCGATCATGTCTTCCAGCGAAATGATGCGCTCGCGTGCCGCGCGGATCTCGTCGGCATACAGGTCAACACGGGTACGGCAAACGCTCAGCAGCGTATGCTCGGTCTCGGTATCCTTGACAGTCTCGCTGATCTTGATGATCACGGATGTCATACGGTCGTTGAGATCCGCCACGTGATCCTCAAGGTCAAGACGCTGCTCGTCCTTCTTCTGACGCAACGCGGTGATCTCGTTTACCACCGTAACAGCTCTGCGCTCGTCTGCCTGCAAGATCGCAAGGTCCTCTTCATACCTCTCGCTCATGGCAATGATCTGCTCGTAGTCCTGTCGCATCTTTTCAAGCAAGGTTGCGTTTGCCTCGATCTTTGCGTTGATCTGCTCAAGCTGTGCGTTCTCGGTGCTCATCAGTACACCCAGCAGCTCTTTGCGGTCCTCACAAGATGCCTTGTCCTCAGTTGTATTGCGGATGTCCTGCTTTTGCTTGTCCGCCTCTTTTTGCAGCTTTGAAAGTTCCTTGTCGCAAGCGGCGCAAGTCTCTTCCAATCGCTTGATCTCTGCCGCTCTGCCCAGCACACTTGCTCCTTGGCGTACCGAACCGCCCGTAAACGAACCGCCCATGTTGATCTGCTGTCCGTCCAGAGTAACCACGCGCACACGGTAACGCAACGCCTTTGCCATTGCGGTAGCGTTGTCAATATTATCAAAGACCACGGTTCTGCCGATCAGCGAGGACACTACATCACGGAATTTATCGTCACAATCAAGCAGTGTGTCGGCAACCGCGATATAGCCGCGATAGCCCGATGCATCACGCATTTCGGGTGTGGAAGTCGAGGGGCGCATGGAGGTCAGGGGGAAGAAGGTCGCTCTGCCTGCCTCGCCTTTCTTGAGTGCATACATAGCCGCCTTAGCAGTCTCCTCATCGTCTACCACAATATGCTGCAGGTTTGCACCCAATGCAGTCTCGATGGCGGTAACGTACTTTTCGTCCACGCTGACCACCTTGGAAAGCGGACCGTAAATCTTTCCCACAGGCATACCGCCCGGAGCTGTAATTTTGCCCTCTGCGTAGCGATTCATAACGAAACGCACGCTGTTGGCATATCCTTCAAAGCTCTCTTCCATATGCTTGAAGGTCTGTATTCTCTGCTGTGCCGAATCACGGCGCAGTCTTTGTGCATTGATCTGTTCCGAAAGCTCACCAAACATAGCGTTCAGCTCGACAAGTTTTTTATTGTAGTCCTCGATCTCCGCCGTTGCTTCGTCGATCGCTTTCTGATAGTCGGTAACCGTCTTTTGCTTGTCGACGCTCTGCTTTTGCAAAGCACGGTCAGCATTTTCGTAGGTCTCCATATCGGCAAGAATGTCGCTGTTGCGGTCGCTGCCGCTGTTCTTGGCATTCTCCAACACCGAGATACGTACACGAATGTCGGTTGCCTCAGCCTCAGCCTCGCGGATATCCGCAAGCGCTGTGGCAATGTCAGCCTCCAGCACCGCGATCTTTGAACGGGTGGTGCGGATCTCATCCGCGATCTCTCCCTGCTCCTTTTCAAGCGCTGCGCTCTGCTCGGCAAGTGCGAGAATACGCGCGGAATGCTCGCCGCAGGCTGCCTGCTCCTGCTCCATGTTCTTTTGCGAGAGTGCCATGGAAGAGCCTGCTGCCTCGATCAGCTCCTTGGTGTGTGCGATATTGCTCTCGGTCACGCGGAATTCGCTGTCCAACGTATGGTTCTCCTGGGTCTGCTCACGTATCTGCGTCAGCAGCTGCTCGGAAGCCATTTTGTTAGACTGTGATGCCTCAAAAAGACGGTTGTTCTGCATCTCCATACCCTGCAGCGCGTCCTCAGCCGTTTGCAGATCAAATGCCGAGTGCTTGAGCGCATCCTCTGCCACACCGATCTCGTTGCGGAAACGTTCGGTATCATACAGCCACAAGCTGACGTCTGCACGCTTTTTAGACTCCATCAGCTCCAGAGCACGCTTTGCCTTGCCCGCTTCCTTTTCAAGCGGACCGACCTGCGCCTGCACCTCGGAAAACACGTCCATAATGCGCACCATATTCTCCTCTGCTTTGGCGAGCTTTCGCTCCGCCTCATTCTTCTTGTGGCGGAACTTTGCAATACCCGAAGCATCCTCAAACGTACTGCGGCGTTCGTCACTCTTACGCGATACCATCTCGGCAATTCGCCCTTGGCCGATGATCGAGTAACCGTCACGACCGATACCCGTATTCATGAACAGCTCGTAAATGTCGCGCAGTCTGACCGCACGGCGGTTGATGAAATATTCACTCTCTCCCTGTCTGAAGTAGCGTCTGGTAACCGTCACTTCGTCGTAAGGACAATCCAGTTTTGCAAAATCTCCGGTGTTATCAAAGGTGACCGACACCTCTGCATAGCCCATGGGACGACGGCTGTCCGCACCGCCGAAAATAACGTCCTCCATCTTGGCACCGCGCAGCGTTTTAGACGAGATCTCACCCAGTACCCAACGCATTGCGTCCGCGATATTGGACTTGCCGCTTCCGTTGGGACCGACGATGACGGTCACACCCGCCTGCTCGTTTACCATGCCGTTATCAAAGACCAGCTTGGTTCTGTCCGGGAAGGACTTAAAGCCTTGTAATTCAATCGATTTTAAGTACAATGCTCTTTCTCCTTTTCATAGATTTGGGGAGAGTGGCAATCGCTTGCCACCATCTGCAGTTGCACACCGAACTGCTCCCGAAGACGTAAAAGGTTTTGCCTGTGCTGCCCGATCGCCACGGACAGCTCACGGGCGGGAATATCAATACGCTGCACGGGGACTTCCGCCTCCGACAGCAGTTTTTTCAAATTTTGGTAGTAAAGATGCGAGCGTACCAGCTCTCCCAGCGCGGGATGATTTGCCCCTCCCACCGCAAGCGTGGGATCGGTCAGATTATCCGATGCACATAGACCTATGCGAATGACCTGCACCCCCAAGTCCTCAAACACGCGCAAGGTCGCCGCGCTGCGTTCGACCGCCTCGTCAAGTGAAAGCGGCACATAACTGCCGTTTTGCATCATAGTGCATAAAGCGGTATCGGCAAACACTACGGTAGGATAAATGCGCGCGCTCTGCACGCCGATCTCACACAGCCGCTGTGCCGTATAAAGCTCACTTTGCAAAGTGCTTTCCGGCAAGCCGATCATGATCTGCCCCACCACCTCGTAACCCGCATCCAGCAGCATACGACAAGCACTCTCGGCACACGCAGCGTTGTGTCCGCGCCCCGAAGCAGTCAGCACTGCATCATCGAGGCTCTGCACGCCAAGCTCGACCGTACGCACGCTGTAGCGCGCAAGTATGGCAAGGATCTCCTTCGAAATGTAGTCGGGACGCGTGGACATACGAATGCCGCTCACACGTGCCTTGCCCACCGCAGGGCTTTGCACGTACCGCTCTGCAACGTCCAAGAGATCGCACATCAGTGCGCGGTCAATACCCGTAAACGAGCCTCCGAAGTACGCAATTTCTGCCGTGTCGCCCTCATGTGTGGTCGTCAATGCCTGCATGATTTGTGCGTCTACCTGTGCGAGATCAAAATGCTGCGTGCCCGATATGGTGCGCTGATTGCAAAACACGCAAAGGTGCGGACATCCAAGGTGCGGAATAAAAATCGGAATATTGAGGTGTCGGCTCACGGCTGTACACCAAACAGCTCAAGTGCCTGACGCGCAGCATTTTGCTCTGCGCGGCGTTTGGATTGCCCCTCGCCGCGACCGATCACGTTGGAATTGAGCCGTGCTTCAACAGTAAAGGTCTTTTGGTGATCGGGTCCACTCTCTCCGACCGTCACATATTCCAAAAAATCGCCCTCGGTCTGCTGTACGAACTGCTGGAGAAGCGTTTTATAGTCGCTGCTGCCCTGCGCACCCGCATTGGAAATTTCCTGTCTGATCAAAGGCAGAAGCAGCTCGCTAACACGAGCCAAGCCCTGTTCACCCGCGTCGAGATAAATGGCAGCAAGCAACGCTTCAAATGCGTCCGCCAAGATGGATCTGCGTTCTCTTCCGCGGTTTTTCTCCTCACCGACGCCCAAAAGCAGATAGTCGCCAAGGTGGATCTGATCGGCAAACGAGGAAAGAGCCCGCTCGCAAACCAGTTCTGCGCGCAACCTTGTCAGCTCGCCCTCGGCAAGATTCGGGTACTCTGTATATAGGTAACGGCTGACCACCACCGAGAGCACCGAGTCGCCCAAAAACTCCAGTCGCTCGTTGCAAAGCAGGTGATGATGCTTATCTCCCTGCTCGTTTGAGTAAGAGGAGTGCGTCAGCGCCTTTTGCAGATAGGAATGATTTTCAAAGCGGTAGCCGATGGTCTCTTGCAAAAGCGCGGTCGGCTTTGGATAATTGCTCATAAGCGTCCTTTCTCTGTCCGGGCAAGATCACTTGTCTATCTCGGGCAGCATTTCTCTGATTGTGGCAATTGCGGTCTCGGCGATCATTGCGTTTCTTGCTGCCTTGCCGCCCTTGACCTTCTTTGCAGGCATCTCAATGATGCCGAAATTTGCATTCATGGGCACAAACGTGCTGCTCACGCCGCCGTTCTGCACGTATTGTGCCATGGCACCGATCATGGTCTTTCGCGGGAAGATCAGCGCATCAATGCCCTTTGCGCGGCGAGCAGCGTTGATGCCTGCAACCAAACCCGAGCCGGCTGATTCGATATACCCCTCCACGCCTGTCATCTGTCCTGCAAAATAGACGTTTGGACAGGAAAGCATGGCGTAATCCGCACCCAAAAGTCCGGGAGAATTAAGATAAGTATTGCGGTGCATGACACCGTAGCGCAAAAACTCTGCGTTCTCAAGACCGGGGATCATGCAAAAGACGCGACGCTGCTCGGGGAAAGTCAGATGGGTCTGGAAGCCCACGAGATTGTACATGGTACCCTCCGCATTTTCCTTGCGCAGCTGCACGACCGCATAATACTCCTTACCCACGCGCGGGTCTATCAGACCCACGGGCTTCAAAGGGCCGTAGCGCAGTGTATCGTAGCCGCGGCGCGCCATGACCTCCACAGGCATACAGCCCTCAAAAACAGTCAGGTCCTTTTGCTGCTCACGGTCAAACTCCTTGAGAGCAGCCTCTTCTGCTGAGATCAGCGCCTTGTAAAATGCATCGTACTGCTCCTTGTTCATGGGACAGTTGATATAGTCTGCATCCCCTTTGTCGTAGCGGGATGCGAAAAAGGCGATATCCATATTGATGCTCTCGGCGTCCACAATGGGCGCGGCAGCATCAAAGAAGTGCAACCCCGCACAGCCAAGCTCCTCACGGATAAAGTCCGCCATAGGCTCACTGGTCAAGGGACCTGTTGCAATGACCGCGATGCCATCGTCGGGCAGGCGGTCACATTCGCACTCGATCACCTCGATATTCGGATGATTGCGCACACGGTCGGTAATATACTTGGAAAACAGCACCCTGTCCACAGCCAGTGCCGAACCTGCGGGCACGCGCGTCGCATCCGCTGCTTGCATGATCAACGAATTCATCATCCGCATCTCATTCTTGAGCAGTCCGATAGCGTTGGAAGGAGCATCCGAGCGCAGCGAGTTGGAACACACCAGCTCACCAAAGGTTGGTGCGTGATGCGCGGGCGTGTACTTGAGCGGCTTCATTTCATAAAGCTTGACTTTCACGCCGCGCTCGGCAGCCTGCCAGGCAGCCTCGCTGCCTGCAAGCCCTGCGCCGAGTATTGAAATATAGTCAGCCATTATGCTTCGCCCTCACCGGTCATGTCTGCCTCGGTTGCCTGTCTTTGGTAACCACAGGCTTTGTCGTGGCAAACGATCTGCGCCTTGCCCTTCTTTCTGAACAGCATACCGCCGCAGTCGGGACATTTCTCACCAATAGGCATATCCCAGGAGGAGAAATCACACGCAGGGTACTTTTCACAGCTGTAGAATACAGTCTTATTCTTACCGTACTTCATAACCACCTTGCTGCCGCACTTGGGACAAGGGACACCGATATCCTTGGTTCTGGGCTTGGTGAACGCACAGGCGGGATAGTTTGCACACGCATAGAAGCTGCCGTAACGCCCCGAGCGCAGCACCATATCACCGCCGCACTTTTCGCACTTGAAATCAGCCACGACCACCTTCTTCTCGGTCTGTGCTTCACCCTCTGCCTCTGCCTTAGGAGCGTTCAGGGGCTTGGTATTCTTACAGGTGGGGTAATTGGGACAAGCGGCAAACTTACCAAAACGACCGTTCTTGACAATCATAGTCGCGCCGCACTTGTCACAGATCATGTCGGTCTTTTCCACCGGCAACTCATAACTTGCGGTGGCAAGTGCCTGCTCTGCGCTCTCAAGCTGACCTGCAAAATCCTTCCAGAACTTTTCCAGCACGCTGTTCATTTCCACGCTTCCCTTTTCGATCGAGTCAAGATCGCTCTCCATGCGCGCGGTAAAGCGATAATCGACAATGCTTGTGAAGTTGTCCTCCATAAGCTTGGTGGTCACCTCACCGTAGGCGGTGGGATAAAGCGATTTGCCGTCGCGGGATACGTAGTTCTTGGAAATATTGGTGATGATGGTAGGATAGGTGGAGGGGCGTCCGATGCCCATCTCCTCCAGATTCTTGACAAGCGTTGCCTCGGTATAACGTGCGGGCGGCTCGGTAAAATGGCATGCGGGCTGCACTTCGCTGCTCTGCCATACCTGACCCTTTTTCATGTCGGGCAGGCGGATATCGCTCATCTGATCGGGATCATTTTCATCCGCCTTTTCATCTGTGGTCTCCTCATACATGACCATATAACCCGGGAAAGTCACGGTGTAACCGCCCGTGCGGAACAGATATCCCTCGACATCAAAATCCACACTCAGTGTTGCCAACTCTGCGGACTGCATCTGGCTTGCCACAAATCTCTCCCAGATCAGCTTGTACAGCCGGTACTGATCGGTAGTCAGATATTTACGGATCTTGCCGGGTTCAAGATCAACCTTGGTCGGGCGGATGGCCTCGTGCGCATCCTGTGCTCCCGCCTTGACCTTGTAGGTCCTGGGGGTCGCCGGGCAATACTTATCCCCATACTTTCCGGCAATATACGTCAATGCTGCACTCTGCGCTTCCTCGGAAACACGCAACGAGTCGGTACGCATATACGAAATCAAACCCTGTGCGCCGCCATTTTCAGCGCCTACATTGATACCTTCGTAGAGTTCCTGCGCCACGCGCATGATCCTTTGAGATTGGAAGCCCAATTTACGAGATGCTTCCTGCATCATTGTAGAAGTCGTAAAGGGCGGAGCCGGAGCTTTATGTCTTGTTGCACGCTTGACCTCTGCAACCGTAAAGGGCTTGTTCTGCACGGCATTTACAACCGCCTCAGCTTGTTCTCGACAGGTCAGCTTGACCTTTCCGTTCTCATCGCCCCAGAATCGCGCAAGTACGTGTGCACCTTCCTCGGTATGCAGCTGTGCCGCAATGGTCCAGTATTCTTCCGGAACGAACGCCCGGATCTCGTTTTCTCTTTCCACGATCATCTTGGTGGCAACACTCTGTACGCGGCCTGCGGAAAGACCCGGCTTGACATTCTTCCAAAGCAAGGGGCTGATCTTATAGCCTACGATTCTGTCCACTATACGGCGAGCTCTTTGCGAATCCACCAGATCCATATCGATCTGTCTTGGCTGCTTGATGGCAGCTTTGACTGCTGTTTTTGTGACCTCGTTAAAGGTGACTCGCTGGGTCTTTTCGACGGGAATACCCAAAACTGCCGCAAGATGCCAGGAAATTGCCTCACCCTCGCGGTCAGGGTCAGTCGCGAGAAACACCTTAGTGGCATGTTTTGCCTCCTTTCGGATCTCCTTGATCAGGTCCCCCTTGCCGCGCACGTTGATGTAATGCGCGTCAAAGCCGTTCTCAATATCCACGGCAAGCGTGCTCTTGGGCAGGTCGCGCACGTGTCCTTTGGAGGCAAGTACCTTATAGTTAGAGCCAAGATAGCCCTTGATGGTTGTTGCTTTGGAGGGTGACTCCACGATTACCAGATTTGCCATACGTTATCTATTATCCTTTCCGTATACGGTATTATTTTCTTGTGTAAAGTCCGCCCGGCAGCGAACTGATCAAGCCCTTGATCTCAAATATCGTCAATGCCATCATGACCTCATGTGCGGGATAGCCGCAGCGTGTAAGCCATTCAGCCGAGATCGCCTTGTCCAGCGGGATCTGCGCGAACATTTCGCGCTGTCTTTGTGATAATTGCGCCAGCACCTCGGCGGAATCGTCATGATCCGGCTCTCTTGCGGGCTGCGTCGGTACAGTATCCGACTTCGGGGAGTCGGTCTGCTCGGGACCGGTCGCCTTAAAAGCAGTTGCTTTTGGGACCACACCTTGTTCCTCACGCACCGTTCGCACGCTCTTGGCGGGCACCTGTGCCGCGGGAAGTCCCACGCCGTAGCGTGCAAACACAGCGGGATCAGGATCGGAACGCTCCTGTGCACGCATTAAGCGGGCTGTATCCACACTGTCGCGGTACAGAAAAGCATAATTTTGCAGGATGTCGCGTGCGCCCAGAACGACTGCGGCACCGTCACGGATGAGTGCGTTGGTACCCGAGGTGTTTTGATCGCCCACGTTACCGGGGACGGCGTATATATCCTTTCCCTGCACGATCGCCTCCCTTGCAGTGATCAGCGCACCGCTTCCGAGATCGGCTTCTACTACCAGTGTACCTGCGCCAAGTCCGCTGATGATGCGGTTTCGGATCGGAAAATGGTAGCCTCTGGGCGGCGTGGATGGCGGGAATTCTGTCAGTACGAGTCCGTGCTCGGCAATGGCATGCATCAGCCTCTCATGCTGACGGGGATACGGCACGTCAATACCGCAGCCTAACACCGCAACGGTACACCCCTTGGCTGCAAGCGCACCTACAGCACAAGCCGCATCAACTCCCAACGCCATACCGCTGACGATCACAGTCCCCGTGCTTGCCAGCTCATACGAGATTCTGTACGCCATCTCCTTGCCGTATTCACTCATGCTGCGCGTGCCTACCATACTGATAAACAGACTTTTTTCAAAGTCGGGCAGCTTGCCTTTGTAATACAGCACACAGGGCGGTGCCTTGATTGCTCGCAAGGTGCTCGGATATACGGGATCCGTGTAGGATAAAATGCCTACGCCATGATTTTGACAGTACTCGATGATACCGTAAGCCTCGTCTAACGACTTGTTGCACAGCTTACCCTTAAGACTCTCACTGATATCCAACGCTTCAATCTCGCTCTCCTGCGCACAAAACAGCGCGTATGCCGAGCCGAATTGCGTGATCAGTGGGGCAAATTCGGTGTTTGCCACACCGGTGCAAAGCGATAGCCATATTGAAAATAAGGTTTCGTTCCCTTTCATACAAACGGCTCCTTTCATACGTAAGATTGTGTTGTTTTTAATCGTTGCGGCACATTTCCCACATCAGCACGGCAGCCGCAACAGATGCATTGAGTGACTCTGCGTTGCCCGTCATGGGGATGTACACGTTTGCATCGCAAGCCTTGAGCACTCGCTCGGAAAGCCCGTGTCCCTCATTACCGATCACAGCACAATCCTCCTTACCAAAGGCAAAGCTGCCAAGCCTGCAAGCACTTTCGTCAAGCGCAGCGGCATATACGCGTCTACCCGATGCACGCATCATTTCAATGGTGGCTGCCAGGTCATCCACACGCAAAATGCGCTGGGAAAACAGCGTGCCCATCGCACCGCGCAGCACCTTGGGATTATACACGTCAGCACAGTCACCGCTGAGAATCAGCCAATCAATACCAAAGGCAAACGCAGTGCGCACCACGGTACCCATGTTGCCCGGATCACGCAACGATTCACACAACAAAACACGTCCGCTTCCGGGCGAGAGAACAGATGCGATCTCCTCGTGACTACTATTTATTGTAGCAACTTTATGAAATTTGTCAATATATTTTGCCACGCAAATGATGCCCTCCGGTGCATTTTCGTCCGAAATCTTGACAAAAAGCTCATGAGAGAGATACAAAATGCGGCAGTTTGCGTTATCAATACCCAATCCGTACAGACTGTGTGCCTTGGCATCCACGCTGTCCTTTTGGGTGTCATCCACCAAAACAAATGCAAGCTCCACACCGCGCGCAACCGCTTCGCAAAACAGCTTGACGCCGTCAAATCGAAACATCCGCTCGCTCTGACGGTACTTTTTTTCGCTCAGCTTGCACGCCAGACTGACCTGTGCATTTTGCCTTGACGTGATGATCATGGGGGTGTGTTCCATACAGAATCCTCCGTATAAAGGGTGCCCGCAAAAGGGCTTTTTCAAGGGAAAACGGGCTGTCGCACATCACTCAAAGGCACGCGCATACAGCCCATATTTGCGCCAAAATCCTTTTTTTTACAAGGATTTTCCCTGCGCCAAAAAACGCAACAGGGATGCCCGCACACGTGTGTAAGCATCCCTTATATGCAATTACAGAGCAGCCTTAGCCTGCTCGCACAGAGCGGTGAATGCAGCGGGATCGCTGATTGCGATCTCAGACAGCATCTTTCTGTTCAAGGTTACATTAGCCTTCTTCAGACCGTTCATAAAGGTAGAGTAGTTCATACCGTTTGCCTTGCAAGCTGCGGAAATTCTGGTGATCCACAGACGGCGGAAATCTCTCTTCTTGATCTTTCTGCCGGCAAATGCATAGTTGCCACTCTTCATGACGGCTTGCTTAGCCATCTTGAAATGCTTGGACTTGGAACCCCAGTAGCCCTTTGCAGCCTTCAGAACTTTATTTCTTCTCTTGCGCGCCATCATAGCGCCCTTAACTCTTGCCATTTTCTTATCCTCCTTCTGCTAATTTTTTCCGATTACTTCTGAATCAGTTCTCTGATGTTTGCAGCGACCTTTGCGCTTGCGATGGTTGCACCGGTGCGCAGATGTCTCTTTCTCTTCTGATCCTTAATGCCCAGCTTGTGGCGGTGGTGGCTGTGGTTCATCTTAACCTTGCCGGTTCCGGTAACGGAAAATCTCTTAGCCGAAGCCTTATGTGTCTTAACCTTTCCCATTTTACTTTTCTCCTTTTCAATTTTGATTGGCGTGCACACGGCACTATCATTTTTCCCTCGGGGCGCAATGGAAAGGGCGCACCTTTGGGATAATAAAATGAACGAAACTTATTTTTTCTTAACGGGCGAAATGACTACGCTGAGCAGCTTACCGTTCAACACCGGTTTCTTATCGGTGGTACCAAGGTCGGCACAGTCGGCAATAAATCTGTCGATCATATCCTTACCCAACTGCTGGTGGCTCATTTCACGACCGTGGAAAACCAGAACGACCTTGACCTTGTTACCTGCCTCCAGGAACTTGCGGCCTCTCTTCATCTTGGTCTCGTAGTCGTGGGTGTCGATGCGGCAGGAAAGCTGGATCTCCTTGATCTCAATGACCTGCTGCTTTTTCTTGGCTTCCTTTTCGCGCTTATCCTTTTCAAAGCGATATTTGCCGTAGTCCATGATCTTGCACACGGGAGGATTTGCGTCGGGCGACATCATCACAAGGTCCAGCGACTTGTCATAGGCCATCGAGAGTGCCTGTTCAGAACTCATAATGCCCAGCATTGCACCGTCCGTGCCGATCACGCGGATCTGCTCACAGTTGATCTCTTCATTAATAAGCGTGTCTTTTTGATTGGTAGCGATAGGTAAACACCTCCGAAAAATAAAAATCGTACAGAAGCAATCTGCCCCCGTACGCCCACTGCACCGACTCTGCGGCACAAGATAAGAGAATATCAACCCGTGCGCGCTCATGGGCGGCAGGGTGGAAACCGAGGGGCTTCACTTCATTTACCGTGCCATTTTACCACAAGCAAACGAGTTTGTCAATAGGTTTGCGGAAAAAATTTCGGAAATTTCGATATTCAATATCAGACTTTGATCTTGTTAGGACGTCCCTGCCCCGCTGCCTTTTCGGTCAGAGTCAACCTTTGGCATCACAATCAAGCGAACGTCCGTTTGGTACGACATATATGTCTATCGGGAAAATAGCCAAAATGCTTTGCAAAAACCCTGTCGAAATTCTCAATGGTAGTTGTTTTCACGAAATAACTCGTCAAAAATCGTCAACTTTGCTAATTTACAAAACGCAGCAAATGCGGTATAATAATCATGCTCGACGGAAGCAGACGTTCCGTCGGAAAGGTGCAGCTCAAGTCGGACTTTGCGGAATATCAATCTCATGATATCAAGCGTGCGAAGACGCCAAACGATGCACCGGCTTCGTTCGCACCGAGAATTTACGCGAGCGAACACGGAAGCGGGATCGGTTTATACCGATTCCGTTTTTTCTTTGTACTCTATCCGACTTTTTTGCACATTTTTGCACATTTACGATGTTTTTTTTGAAAAAAACTATATAATAATTGTAAATAAACCTTGAAAGGTATAGCATTTTTTTCGCCCTTGTGCTATAATGCTAAGTTGATATAGTATTATCCCGCCAATCCGGCGTTATATATATCGCATTACCCTGTTTTGGAAAGGAATCTATCGTATGTCAGGATATATAGAAAAAGCCGAGAGCATGACCATGCCCGTGATCGCATTACGCGGCATTGTCACCTTCCCCGGCGCAACCGTAAATTTTGATATTGCCGAGGACAGCTTTGGATCAGCACACGCTGCAAAGCTTGCAGCGCAAGGCTCTTTGCCCGTACTTTTAGTCGCTTTGCGTGACCCCTCCGAGCCGGACGGAGGCGAACCCTCTCTCTCCAAGCTGTATCGCGTTGGTACAATTGCCAAGATCAGACAGTTGGTGAAATCCGGTGACGGGCAAAGTCGTGCCATTGCCGTGGGTATGACGCGCGGTATGCTGACAGCTCTGCACTCCACCGAGGACGCCACCTACGCCGAGGTAATGTGCAAATCCTATGTGCTCAAGGACAACGGGGGCATTCGTGCCGAAGCTTATATGCGTCGCGCCCTGGACGCGATGGAACGTGTTGTACACCATCTGCCCGCCTCCGGTGAGGAGATCATACACGCTGCACACGCTCTCAAGGACCCCGGTATGCTTGCTGACTTGATTGCTGCAAACGTTTTGATCCGCCCCGAAGATAAGCAGACGGTACTGGAATGCTTTGATCCCATGATCCGTATTGAAACCGTGACCATGATGCTGGACCACGAAGCAGAAATACTGGAATGTGATGCCATGATCCACGGACGTGTGCGTGAGCGCATTGCCAGACACCAAAAGGAATACTATATGCGCGAGCAGATCCGCACCCTGCAGGAGGAGCTTGGCGAGGGCGACAACGAGATTTACGAAAACAAGAAGCGCATCATGCAGGCTCGTTTGCCCGAAGAGGTAGAGAAAAAGCTGCTCAAGGAAAACGACCGCCTTTCCCGCACACCTTTTGGCTCTGCGGAATCGAGTGTAATCGAAAATTACTTAGACGTCTGCCTGTCGCTGCCCTGGAATAAATCTACCAAGGACCGTGTTAATATCGCGGCTGCCAAGAAGATACTGGACGCTGACCACGACGGGCTTGACAAAGTCAAGGAGCGTATTCTCGAATTTCTTGCGGTCAAGCAGCTCTCCCCCGAGCTCAAAAATCAGATCATTTGCTTGGTCGGCCCTCCCGGCGTGGGTAAAACCTCGATCGCCGCATCGGTCGCGCGTGCTATGAAGCGTAAATACGTGCGCGTGTCTTTGGGCGGCGTGCGTGACGAAGCTGACATTCGCGGTCACAGAAAGACATACATCGGCTCTATGCCGGGCAGGATCATCGATGCAGTATCCCGTGCCGGTGTGCGTAATCCGCTGATCCTCTTGGATGAGATCGACAAACTTTCGATCAGCGCACACGGCGATCCCTCCTCTGCCCTTCTGGAGGTACTGGACCCTGAGCAGAACAAATATTTCCGCGACCACTTTGTGGAACTGCCCTTTGATCTTTCCGACTGCTTATTCATTGCAACCGCGAACACACTTGAGACTGTACCGCGTCCCTTGATCGACCGCATGGAGATCATTGAGCTCAAAACATATACAAAGAACGAAAAGCGCAGCATTGCCAAAAATCACCTGATCGGCAAGCAGCTGACTCGCCATGGACTGAACAAACGCACGGTCAAGATCACCGACGCAGCCGTGGATGAGCTGATCGAATACTATACCCGTGAAGCCGGCGTGCGAAACTTAGAGCGTGCCATTGCCGACCTTTGCCGCAAGGCAGCCAAAAAAATCGTAGAAGAACAGTCCAAAAGACTGGTCATAGACGCCTGTGATATTCCGGGCTACCTTGGCCCGCGCAAACGTTTGCCGGACGCAATCTCGTCCATGGACGAGGTGGGTGAGGTCAACGGCCTTGCCTGGACCGAGGTGGGCGGCGACGTTTTGCGCGTGGAGGTTGCTGTAACCGACGGCACGGGCAAACTGGAGTTGACCGGCTCACTTGGCGACGTGATGAAGGAAAGCGCCAAGGCAGCGCTGACCTACACTCGCTCGGTTGCCGCAAATTGGGACATTCCCACCGATTTTTATACTAAAAAGGACATTCACGTACACGTACCTGAGGGTGCTGTGCCCAAGGACGGTCCCAGCGCAGGCGTGACCATTGCCACCGCCATGATCAGCGCGCTTGCGGGTATTCCCGTGCGCCGCACAGTCGCTATGACAGGCGAGATCACGCTGCGCGGCAGAGTACTTGCCATCGGCGGACTCAAGGAAAAATCGCTCGCTGCTTATGCAGCAGGTGCAACTACCGTATGTATTCCCGCAGACAATATGCGCGATATGCACGAGCTGGATCCCGAGGTCAAGGAATACGTGCACTTTGTTCCCTGCAGCCGCATAGAGGATGTGCTCGCCGTCGCGTTGGTACAGTCCGAAGCGCCCCGGGCATTGACCAAGACCCCTGACCTTTCCAACTTCATTCCCGTAGCGAACAGCACAAGCCGTATTCCCGCTACGTCGTTTACAGAGGTAAAATAATGGCTTTTATCACACAGAATGCACAACTGCAGATCAGCGCGGGGTTTGCCAAGCAGTTCCCCACCAATCCCATCCCGCAGGTCGCCTTCTCGGGGCGCTCCAACGTGGGGAAAAGCTCATTGCTCAACACATTGCTTGGAAGAAAGTCCTTAGCGCGCGTTTCCTCCGCACCCGGCAAGACCATTACCGTCAACTTCTACAACGTGGACAAAAAGCTGTTTCTGGTTGACCTGCCCGGCTACGGCTTCGCAGCACGAAATCCCGAAGACAAGCAAAAGTGGTCTGCATTGACCGACGGATATTTTACCAACAATCCTAACGTGGATCTTTTATGCCTTGTACTGCAACTTGTTGATTCTCGCGTGGGGCTGACCCGCGACGACGAAATGATGGTAGATTTTCTCAATCAGAGCGGGATCCCCTACGCCATCGTTGCAACCAAGGTAGATAAGCTTAACAAGACGGAACGCGAGAAAAATATCACGGCTCTTACAAACCATCCGCTGATCTCGGACGGTACACCCATCATTCCCTTCTCTTCGCTCAAGGGTGAGGGCAAAAACGAGGTATGGAAGGTCATCTGCTCGCACGCAGACCTTCCCACCCCCAACTGACGTTGGAGTGATATGTTTCGCTGTGCGAAACGTTATGGCAGAAATTTGCTCGCGGGCAAATTTCAATTGAATTGAATTTTTCGTTATTTCGAGGTATTACCATGCTTCTCTATCCACATTTTGATGTCAACGAGCAAGGGCACCTGACCGTGGGCGGTCTTGACGCGGTACAACTTGCAAAAGAATACGGCACACCGGTCAATCTGCTCGATGAAAACGCCGTGCGTGCGCAGATGCGTCTGTATTTGCGCTGCGCAAAGCAATATTTCGGAGAGAACGCGTTGCCGCTCTTTGCCTCCAAAGCGCTTTGCTGTGCGGAGATCTACCGCATAGCAGCAGAGGAAGGCATGGGCATTGACTGTGTCTCGCCCGGCGAGCTTTATATTGCCGAGCGCGTGGGCTTTCCCGCCTCCCGCATCTATTTTCACGGCAATAATAAGACTGACGCAGATATTGCACAGGCTCTTGACATGGGCGTTGGCACGTTCGTGGTGGATAATGCCGAGGAGCTTGAATCACTAAACCGGCAAGCCCTTGTACGCTGTGTGCGTGCAAGAATCCTGCTGCGTATTACACCCGGTATCGATCCCCACACCCACAAGGCAATCAGCACGGGCGGTGTGGATTCCAAGTTCGGCTCCCCCATTCTTACCGGACAAGCCGAAAAAATTGTGCTGCGTGCGCTTTCCTGCCCCGGCATCGACCTGCAGGGATTCCATTGCCACATCGGCTCGCAGATTTTTGACGCGCAACCCTTTGTGGACGCCGCTGCCATTATGGTCGCCTTTATGGCAGACATGACGCACAAGCACGGTGCACGCCTGCACGAGCTCAACCTCGGCGGCGGACTCGGCGTGCGTTACATCAAAGAGCAACCCACGCTTGATATCGAGGGAACCATCAAGACCATCTCCGAAAAGGTTAAAGAGCTGTGCGCACAAAACGGCATTGCCATGCCCCGTGTGATCCTTGAGCCCGGTCGCTCCATCGTGGCTGCCGCAGGCGCGACGCTTTATACAGTGGGTTCTGTCAAGCAGATCCCCGGCTTTAAAAATTACGTATCTGTGGACGGCGGTATGCCGGACAACCCCAGATACGCGCTTTACGGGTCCCCTTACACCGCGCTGATTGCCAACAAGGCAGACCGACCCGCAGATCTGTGCGCAACGATTGCGGGCAGATGCTGCGAATCGGGTGACCTTTTAGGCGAGGGCATGATGCTGCAGACTCCTGTACGCGGTGATACTCTCGCCATGCTGGTCACGGGTGCATATCACCACTCCATGGCATCCAACTACAACAAGATCCCCCGTCCTCCGTTGGTCATGATCAAGGACGGCGCGTCGCGCGTGGTCGTCCGCCGCGAAACGTATGAGGATCTGCTTGCTTACGACGTAACCGATCCTGTTTACACGAGGTAAAATCATGCTTTTAAATTTGTTACAATCGGGCTTGACCGACGGTTTTGGGAGCGATGACTTCAAGCATTCGCTGATCTCGATTCTGCTCTCCTTGCCCATTATCATGTTTGCGCTGTCAGTACATGAGACCGCACACGGCTGGGTGGCATATAAGCTGGGCGACCCGACCGCCCGCAATTTGGGCAGACTGACGCTCAACCCCTTAAAGCACTTAAACCCCATCGGCTTTCTCTCCATGCTGATCGTGGGCTTTGGCTGGGCAAACCCTGTGCCGATCAATACGCGCAACTTCAAAAAACCCAGATGGGGCATGGCGATCTCGGGCATTGCGGGTCCCGTCTCCAATTTTCTGATCGCAACCGTCAGCCTGATGCTGAGTCTGCTTATGCAATTCTTCCTGATATTGGCAGGCGTGGAGCAGATGAACATTTGGCTGCAAATGCTTGATATGTTCCTTTACATGAACACCTATCTCAATCTTGCCCTGGCGGTATTCAATCTCATTCCCGTTCCACCGTTTGACGGCTCGCGCTTTGCCTACGTATTCCTGCCTACCAAGTGGTATTTCAAGGTCATGCAGTACGAGCGTTATACCGGCATTGTACTGATCGTAATCTTGCTGGTGCTCTCGCGTTGGAATATTTCCCCCGTAGGTATAGTAGTTAGCTTTTTGATGGAAATCATGGGCAATCTTTTCGCAATGCCTCTCAATCTCATTCTCGAATTGATTTTTTCGTAACGGCGGTGACTTATGGCTGAGTTAAAGTATAAAATCGAATCCTTCGACTTTGACGGTCCGCTGGATCTCTTGTTGACCCTGATACAAAAAAACAAGGTCAGCATTCAGGATATTCCCATCGCGCTGATCTGCGATCAGTACATCGCGTACATCGCACAGGCGCAGAAACTGGATCTGGAGGTCGCATCCGAGTTTTTGGTCATGGCAAGTGAGTTGATTTTGATCAAAACCAAGATGCTTTTGCCTCGTGACGAGAAGTCCGACGAAAAGGATCCCCGTGCCGAGCTGGCAGATGCCCTGCTCAAATATCAACAGGCAAAGGAGGGCGCGGCAAAACTCAAGCTGCGCTTTGAACGCTACAGCGGCAGAATGGTCAAGGATACCGACGAAATTTCGATTGACAAGACCTTTGTGGACGACCAACAGGTCACCTCACTCTGTGCGGCGGTGCGCCGCATCATTGCCTACAACGAAGCCAATCAGGGCAATGAAAAGGTGGTATTCTCTCCCATGATCTCCAAACCCATCGTGCCTGTTGAGGCAAAGATCGTGGGCATTTTACACCGCATGAAAAAGAAAGAGTGGACACCTATGGAGGAGCTGCTTTCCGACTCGGTGTCACACGCGGATATGATCGCCATTTTCTTGGGCGTTTTGGAGCTCTTAAAGGTGCGCGACATCCTGCTTGAGGACGAGGATGCCGACGAGCACTCGCTCTACAGATCCAACGCGCGACTGCGCATCAATCCCATTCCCGCAGACCAAAGACAACCCCAAAAACAAGACAGTGAGGTAGCACCCGCATGAACGAACAGCAAACACCTACCATTTCGGATATCGGCGAAGCCATTGAGGCAATTTTGTTTGCCGCCGGTTATCCCGTCAAATACGACAAGCTTGCAGAGGTGCTGGGGCTTTCCGCCTCTGATGTGCGCCTGCTTTGCGAGCACATGGCAACCGAATACCAAAAAGCCGGCAGAGGCATCATGATGCTTTGTCTGCCCGAAACCTGCCAGCTGACCACCAAGGAGCAATATATGCCTTACATCCGCGAGGCACTCGGCATCAAGCGCGGCGGCAATTTGTCCGCATCCTCGCTTGAGGTGCTTGCCATCGTGGCTTACAACCAACCCGTCACCCGTGCTTACGTAGATGCGGTGCGCGGCGTGGACAGCTCTTACGCCGTCGGCTCACTCCTTGACAAGAATCTGATCGAGGCTTGCGGCAGAATGGATGCGCCCGGTCGTCCCATGCTTTACGTAACCACCGATAAGTTTTTGCGCGTGTTCGGTCTGAATTCGCTTTCCGAGCTGCCTGAGACCGAGGCACTCAGCATTGCTGCCGCCCAGGTCGATCAGACCGAAGAAGCAGCGGAGGAACAAGCCGAGGACACCCTGCCCGAGGGTGAATACACCGAAGTCGCAGAGAATGACAGCCGCGCGGAGATATGATCCCCCTGTACTGATTTTTACGGAAAGGAGGCTGCCATGCCACTCGGATTCAAGATCGCGCTGATTGTGATAGCAGCACTGATCGTACTCGCTGCTGCATTAGTGCTTGTACTGCTTGCTGTGCGCGTCAAGATCAAGATCGGCTACCGAGACACACTGTTCTTTAAGCTGTACGTGGGCGGCATTCAGGTAGCCAGCCTTCCCCGCCCGCCAAAAAAGCTGCGCAAATTGCGCACCTATACCAAAGAAAAAGCCATGCGCGCCGCCGAGAAACATGCACGGCACGCCGAGGATTACCTGGAAATGGTGCGCCGGCACGCACTTTACCGCGCGCTCATGCAAAAGCGTGCGCAAAGCAAGGCGCAAAAAAAGCCAACGCCCCCCAAAGACGCAAAGCCCAAAGCAAAAAAGCCCCAAGACAAGCTCAACGTAGAGGTGCTGTTGCGTATGATCAGCGAGCTGATCGAAGCCTTTTTCGAGGGCACGCGCAAGGGACTGCACGTACACGTTTGCAAGCTGCACCTTGACGTAGTCGGCAAGGATGCCGCGCAGACCGCGCTGCTTTGCGGTGCTGCTTGGGCTGCCGTGACACAGCTACTTGCCGTGATCGACGCACACGCCGTATTGCGGGTGCGCAAGGCAGACATTGTCATAAGTCCCGACTATACAGGCGACAAGACCCGTACCGATTTCTCCCTGGTCGTATCCTTCAGCGTGTTCCGCACGCTGCATACGCTGCTGCCGCTCATTCCCGTTGTCCTTCGGCATAAGGGCAACTTAATGACCAAGGCAACACTCCCCACTCCGGAAAAACAATGAATTTTCATATATGAAAGGAACTTTTCAATATGTCTGAGAACAACAAGATCCAAGAAATCATCAAGGAATCGCTTGAAAACATCCGCTCTATCATTGATGCCAATACCGTCATCGGCACACCCATGGAGACCTCCAATGGCGTGACCATCATTCCCGTCTCCAAGATTGCCATGGGCTTTGCCTCGGGTGGGTTGGACTTTGACGGAAAAAAGGAAGCTTCTGCCAAGAACTTCGGCGGTGGCGGCGGGACGGGTCTTTCCGTACAACCCGTCGGCTTCCTGGTCATTTCCCATGAGGGTCGCGTTGAGATGATCAACGTAGG
Source organism: Eubacteriales bacterium (assembly GCA_045586845.1). Taxonomy (GTDB): domain Bacteria; phylum Bacillota; class Clostridia; order Oscillospirales; family CAG-272; genus SVQP01. Next base: position 15,807 of record JAZNBB010000022.1, on the reverse strand, counting down.
CCAAAAGGCACCCAAGGACACCATCGAGCAGGTAGCGGATCTATTGGAGCGTACACCCGATATCGTTTACCGTCTCAAGATGATCTTTGATAAGTTCAATGAGATGAAGCAGGACGGTGAGATACAGCCCGCGCTCGAGACCGAAAACAAAGGCAAATAAGACATACTCCCCCAAAAGATCCCGTATACTGTAGCAAAACGATGATCATATGGGGGTACTATGCAAAAATTTCCAACCAAATGCGTGCTTTGCGCGCTGCTTTGCACTGTTTTATGTCTGCTTGGGTGCACTGTGCCCGCGCGTGCGCTTGATACCGATGTAACTGTGCCTGCGCCCGTGGGCGCAGGAGCAGCAATACTGATCGAGGCAGAAAGCGGTCGCGTGCTGTACGAGCAGCACGCACATACCCGTATGCCGATGGCGTCAACTACCAAAATCATGACCGCGATTGTGGTGCTGGAGAATTGCGATCTGACGCAAACCGTGTGCGTGGATGCGCGTGCAGTGGGCGTGGAGGGGTCGTCGATATACCTGTACGAGGGTGAGAGGTTGACCGTTGAGCAGCTGCTCTTTGCACTCATGCTGTCCTCTGCCAACGACGCAGCCGCCGCGCTTGCCTATCACACCGCAGGCAGTATTGAGGGCTTTGCGGCACTGATGAATCAAAAGACTGCTGCGCTTGGGCTACAGAACACACAGTTTGCAAATCCGCACGGATTAGACGCCCAAGGGCACTATACCACCGCGTACGATCTCGCACGCATTACGGCATACGCGCTTGAAAATCAGGATTTTTTGCGTATCGTATCCTCACAGAAAAAAGTCATTCCCTTGCGTGAGCAGCAGGGGGCACGTGTGTTGCGCAACCACAACAGGCTGCTCTCCTCTTTGGACGGCTGCATCGGAGTCAAGACGGGATTCACCAAAAAAAGCGGACGCTGCTTGGTGAGCGCTGCCCAGCGCGAGGGCGTACGCCTGGTTTGTGTGACGTTGGATTGCCCCGATGACTGGAAAACGCACACCGCACTGCATGAGAACGGCTTTGCTGCATACCGGCGCGTCACACTTGCAAAAGCCAACAGCTTTACCGCCGCCCTGCCCGTAACAGGCGGAACACAGAACGAGGTCTATCTGCAGACCAAAGCAGAGATTTCGCTGACTCTGCCGCGCGAGCACGGTGAGATTGCGTGTACGGTCTACGCACCGCACTTTGCCTACGCCCCCGTAGCCGCCGGCGAACAGGTTGGCGAGGCGGTTTGGACGATGGACGGCGAAATCATCGCCAGAGCACCGCTTTATGCCATGCATGGCGTGCAAAAGGCAAAAAAGGAGAAACCAACGCTCGGTTGGTTGCGCGCACTACTGAACATCTTTAAAGGACTATTATGAACGAACAAGTAAGACTTGCAAAATACTTTACCGACTGTGGCGTGCTTTCGCGCCGCGCGGCAGAGGAAGAGATCAAAAAGGGCCGCGTTAAGGTCAACGGAGTTGTCGCCGAGCTTGGGCAAAAGATCACCCCGGGCTCTGACGTGGTAGAATACGCGGGTAAGCGCATCATGCCCCCCAAGAAGACCGCAAAGATATATCTGATGCTGCACAAGCCGCGCGGCTTTGTAACCACCATGTCGGACGAAAAGGGTCGCCCCACGGTTGCCGAGCTGACGCGCAGCGTGGGCACGCGTGTGTATCCCGTGGGCAGATTGGACATGGACTCCTCGGGGCTTTTGCTCATGACCAACGACGGCGAGCTTGCCAACCGCCTGACTCACCCGCGTCACGACATTCCCAAAATCTATCACGTGCTGGTAGCGGGTCACCCCACGACCGCGCAAATGACAGGGTTGGGTGCGCCTACCGAGCTGGACGGCTACCTGACACAGCCCATTCGCGTGCGCAAGCTTGCAGAGGGCGAGCACGAAACACTGCTGGAAATGACGCTGTACGAGGGGCGCAACCGACAGATCCGCCGTATCTGCGAACTGCAATCCTTGCGCGTCAAGCAGTTGGTGCGTGTTGCTATCGGCGAACTGGAGCTTGGCGACCTGCCCGAAGGCAAATACGTGCACTTGAGTACGAGCCAAGTCGCATATCTGAAAGGAGAAAAAGATCATGTTTGAGGTCAAACCAATTCAGGACAAGTCCATACAGGCAGAATTCTGCCGCCTGTGCGGCGTGGAATTTTTGCCCGAGGATTTTTGCTACAGCGTATGGGATGAGGGGCAATTTTCGGGGGTTTGTCAGTTTAACATTTATGCCGATCACGGCGAACTGCATTCGCTGATCTCACTGCCCGATGCCGACGCGTATCAAGCTATGTTCACCGCCGGCAGAGCCGCGCTCAACTTTATCGACCTTTGCGATGTGCATCTTGCGTACTTCATGGGCGAGGTACAGGACGAAGGGCTGATCAAAGCCATCGGATTTCGAAAAAATGTACAGGATATCTGGGAAATGGACCTGACAGGATTCTTCACCAAGCCCTGTTCCTGTAAATGCGAATCATAATGCAAAACAAAAACTCGGATGGTTATTGACAAATCATCCGAATTCATGTAGAATAAAAATATAAACCATTAAAAAAGGAGAATTATCATGAAAAAAGCATTATCCATGATCCTTTGTGTATTGCTGCTGGCTTCTTGTCTGGCGCTTTATGCATTTGCCGCAGAAGACACTACTGCTGCAGAAGACTCCACTGCTGCCGAGACGGTTGAACGCACCAACGACAAAATCATATTTGACGCTGATCTTGCAATCAAGCCCAGCTGCTTTATGGGCTTGAACGGACTTGTCAAGGGCAGCGGCGTTTCCAAAACAGGCGAATGGGAAGGCTTCAAGATCGAAATCAAAAACTCTACTGACCCCAATTTTGCCTTCAATTACCAGACCTATTGCAACAAATTCGATCTGACCCCTCTGACCGGCGAGGAAGCTCCTTACATCGTTCTCAAGTTCTTTGTACCAGAAGGCTACTATTATAATGACTTTGAGATCTACCACTGTGCTGGTGATGTAACCGCTCCTACCGAGGAGGCTAAGGCGACCAGTGAGTACTGCGATGAGGCAAACGGCTTTGTTTACTTCATCTACAATCTTGAAGGTATGTGGTCGGGCAACATCAGCCAGCTCAGAATCGACCCCGTGGGTGTTGAAGACGGCGACTTGTTCTATCTGATGGAGCTGGCGATCTTCAAGTCCGAGGACGAGGCAATTGCATGGTGTGATTTCGATGAGGAAGAAACCGAAACCGAGACCGAGACTGCCGAAGAGACCACCGAGGAGAAAACCGAAGAAGATTCTACCAAAAAGCCCACTGCATCCAAACCCACCGATAAGAACGAAAAGGGCTGCGGCAGCGTGATCGGCACAGGTCTTATGGCTCTTTCCTTGATCGCTTTGGGAGCGGTTTGCACAAAGAAGAAAGATTGATCCGAGACAACGTGATATACAAAAGGACTGCTTACGCAGTCCTTTTTGTTTTATTTGATCAAATGTCTTTTGATCTTTTTAGACGTAGTCTTTTCAAACTCTGTCTTGCGTAGCTCGATACGCTGGATTTGCTTAAAACTGGGCAACTCGCGGTTAATGGCGCGGATCGAGGCAAGAATGGTTTGCTTGACATTTTCATCGGAGCTGTCCTTTTCAAATTTGTCATAATTGGGGTAAATGACCGCCACCAGCGAAGTAGGGGTATGCGCATCCGGCTTTCTGCCCACTACCACGCACTCGGCAACCGTATCCAGTGCGCCAACATATTCCTCGATCTCCTCGGGAAACACGTTTTTTCCGTTATCCAACACGATCACCGACTTGCATCTGCCCGTGATATAGTAGTACCCCTGCTCGTCGCAGTAGCCTACATCACCCGTGCGAAACCAACCGTCATTGGTAAACACGGCAGCATTTGCCTCAGGATTCTGATAGTAGCCAAGCATAACATTTGTCCCCTTTACCTGAATCTCACCCTCACGATATCCCCTTTCATTTTTGCCGTAACCCTTGGTGTCAAGACGCAGATTGCAGCTACTCACGGGCTTGCCGATCGAGCCAACCTTTGGTGCAAAAAAGGGATTGAGCGTGGTCAAAGGCGAACATTCGGTAATACCGCAGCCCTCGTAGACCTTGATACCAAAGCTATCAAAGGTGCGGATCAGCGTGGGATTGAGCTTGGCACCTCCACAAATAATCACGCGCAAGTTACCGCCAAATGCACGGTGCACGTCGGCAAACAGCTTACGTCGCAAATCCACACCGGTCTTACGCAGTGCGTCCGAGGTTTTCACGGCTGCACGCAGCGTCTTATCCTTTCCCTTTTTCTCTGCCTCCGCCCATACCTTTTTCTCCATGGTGTCAAGGAACAGTGGCACCAGCGTCATAACCGTGGGACGAAACCTGTTCATGTTCTTGACCACATGGCGCAGCTTGTCATTGATGCATACCGTCATGCCAAGCAACAACTCTGCCTGCAGGCACATCAGCTCATAGGTGTGATGCACGGGCAGTACGCTCAAAGAAACATCATCGGGGGTCATGTCAATATACCGCATGGCGGCATTGACCGTGGAATAGATATTCTGCTGACTGAGCATGACGCACTTAGAAGATCCTGTGGTACCCGAGGTAAACAGCATTTGCGCCATTTTGGCTCTATCCTGAATACGCGGCAAATTCCAGCCCGCACGCACACTACCCGCCCCCATGCGCTGTACCTTTTCAAAAGCGGTGACCTTGCCATGGTCGCCTCTCTCGGGCAGCATGGGGATAAAATGCTTCAGCGTAGAGTGATGATCCATCGCGGCATCGAATTTACCGTTGAAGGAATCACTGTAGATCACTGCCTCCGCATCCACCGATGCAATAAACTGCTCGATCTGGTTCTGTGCGAGCTCCTTATCCATGGGAATGATCACGCTATCTAATGCAAGCACGGCAATATAGGCAGTCAGCCATCTGGGGCTGTTCTCACCGATCAGCGCAACTCTCTTCCCCCCAAGGCCCAGCGCATCCAGTCCCGCTGCCATATCCAAAATATTATCGCAAAAGCTCTTATAGGTCATGTCCCTGACCTTTCCACTCTCCATATAACGCAGTGCAACCTTTTCGCCGTGCTCACGCATGGCAGCATATAAGTCGGCGGCATCCCAGATCTTGGGACAGTAGCTGCTTGATGCTTTTGCTGTATGTTTTTTCATAGTGATTACCTCTTTTCATGGCAGGTTGATTTTCTCCTACATTATAGGGACGGCAGAGTGTTTTGTCAAGCGACTTGGGTATTTGTTCACAATTCAGCCTACGTAATGTTACAATTGTAACCTTTTGGTGCTTGGTTGATCAAAACTCATGTTTGCGTAAACTTTTTCTGTTGGGTTCTTGAAATGCAAACAATAGTATGTTATAATATGGTTACATTCATTCATATGGAGGTACTATATGCGGCTATTGAAATTTTTGGCACTGATCCTGTGCAGCTGTATGCTGTTCTCGATCGTTGCCTGCAAGCCTTCTCCCATGCCCCCTGAGGAAACGACTCATACTGAAGAAACCACCGGTGAACCCGACGTCCCTCCCGACGTCCCCCCCGAGCCCCCCAAGGACCCGATTGAAGCAAACAAAGAAAATCTGAACGCAATCAAGCAAGGCATTGGCGCAACAACCGATACCGTTTTGTACGTCAAGGACTTCGGCGCAGTGGGTGACGGCGTGACCGACGACGGCAGTGCCATTTACCAAGCGATCACAGCGGCTGCCGAGCAACACGCAACGCTCAAATTCGACGAAAACAAGACCTATTACGTAGCATCCGCCCCCGGCGGTCGCGTCACTCCCTTTGCGCTCAACGACGCGCATGGCATGACCATTGACGGCTGCGGTGCAACCATTCTGATCGCGCCCGATATGCGCTTTGCCCGTATCTTTGATTGCGGTAATATCAAAATGGCTAACCTGCACTTTGACTATGCGGTTCCCGTATATCTGGTCGGCAAAGTCATTGCCGTAAACGGCAACACGGTTACATACAGCGTTGACAGGGATCCCTACGTAAATAATTATGATTTCAAGGGTTCCGGCTTCTCGATTCTGTACAACGAAGGGAAGCAGCAACGTCCGCATATGTTCATGGGTGCCACTGTCAAGACCGGCGACAAGGAGATCCAGGTCACCTATCCCAATCCGCACCATTACAAGAATGGCGATATTGTATTTGTTCCCAACCCCGGTGTTGGCCATGTTGCAGACCAGGTGTTTCACATAGCGGGCTCGGATCAGCCCATGCTGTTTGAAAACATCGGTGTGCATGCAGCCTCCTCCTTCGTGTGGGCGCTGATGCACAACAAGGACCACCTCTTTTTTGAAAACGTGGACTTGGTTCCCGCACAGAACAATGACAGAGAGATCAAAATGGTAGCATGGCGCGACGGCTACCATTGCAAAAACAACTCGGCAGGCATTCATTGGAATAATTGCGAGGCTGATGTGCTGTTTGACGACGTTTTCAACATTGCAGCAACGCTTGGTGTTGTTTCCGAGGTAGACGGCAATAACTCTTTCTCGGTCAAAAACTATGAAAATCCTGCAGACGTATTCGTATGCTTCCCCGGTGATACCGTGGACATTTACGACCTCAAGACCGGCAACTACAAGGGCAACGCCCGCGTACGCGCCATCACCGACAATGCAGACGGCTCGCGTACCATTCACCTGTATTACGGTCAGACCATTGAAAAAGTAGAAACGGGCTGCGTAGTCGCTAACCGCGATACGGGTGCTCCCGGCAGCACCATTACAAACTGCCACTTCCAGGGCACTTTCCGTTTCTTGCGTAATCTCTACGTAGAAAACACGGTATTTGATATGCTGGTCACGTGGATGATGGTAGAGGGCTCGGTGGAAGGTCCTATGCCGGGTAACGTGGACTTCGTGAACTGCACCTTCAACGGCGGCGGGATCCAGATCGATGCTTATAACCGAAACACCGCTAAGCGTATGAAAAATATCGGTAAGGAGATCAAAGACATTGGCTTTTGGGGCTGTACCTTCACGGGTAACTGCAAACCGTTTACCAAAACCGATGCCTCATTTACCCAGCAGGAAACCTTCACAAGCGAGGAGCTTTACACAGTCAAGAACCGCGCAAGCTTTGCAGATCCGCAAAGCATCACCCCCACCGAGTCAGACATTGCGTTGGGTGTAACTTGGGACTGGACACTGTTCACCATGCCCATGACCGGCACTGCCGAGATCATTCCTCTTGCCTCCATGCAGGATCAGACGCTTGCCGATCAGCTCAACGTGGACCACGTTGGCGACAGCGTGCTAACTTTGACTGCTGCACAGAGTGAAAAGCTGTATTTTGACGGTTTGAACGCCTCTGCACTTCCCTGCCTGTATCAAAAGAACACCGGTTATATCATCAAACTGACCTATTACACCGCCTCTCCCGTCAAGGCAAGCCTTGTGATCGGCGATACAGTTGTGACTGACAACCTGTTCGCAACTTCCGGCGCGATAACCACTACATCTCTGCTGTACGACGCTGACGGCAAGGGCGAAACCGCTTACATTGAGTATCAAAGTCAAGGTACGGTTTACCTGGGAGAAATCACGGTAGCGGCATTTGTCAACGCCAACCCCTCAATCAGCCAGCTGGAAAACGGCCACACCTTTGTATGGGATGGCAATGTCACCATTAAGGGCGGCAGCGCGATCAAAACAGCTGACGTGTCTGATGCAGCAGCCAAGCAGGCGATGCTGGAAAATCCCGACAAATTCGGTCAGACCGTACTGCATCTGGACGGCAACATGGGTGAATTCACCGGCATTACCAAGCGCAACTATTTCACCACAGGCGTGACCTATCACCTGTCCATTGACGCTTATATTGCCTCGCCCATCTCTCAGGGCTCTACTATGTACCTTTTGGCTATGGATAATACCCCCGGCAACCGCGTTCTCAAGGAGGGCATTTTCACAGGAGACGGTATGTATCACTTTGAAATGGATTGGCAAGTGGGCGCTACGGGCGAATACCAACTCAAGTTCTTTATCAACAACTCCCCCTCTTCGTATGCAGATATCTACGTAGGCAACTTCACCATGACCAAGATGCCGAGCATGACTCCCAACAAGACCATTACTCCCGAGCAAATCACGCAAGCGACCGAGCAACAGCTCAAGGCAGGCTTTACCTACGATTTTGCAAGCGGCATCTTTTTTGAGACCGATAAAAATACTTACGTAGATTCCTCTTGTCTGAACAGCTTTACCAAGCAGACACTGGAAAAAGCGGGCTTTGGAGAATATGCGTATTACTTTGGAGAAAACTTTAATGCGATCGCTCTGAGCTCCCCCTTACTCGGCGGTCATCGTTACACCATCACCTTTGACGTTTACGACTGCAAGGGCAACTTGGACGATATGGAATCCGACGGCTCCTGGCGTGGGGCGTTCGTGCTGCTCAATATGACAGGCGGCGGACAGAACAGCGCTGAGGTACACTACTCCCTCCAAGCCGATCCAAACGTTCCCGGCCACTACATCTTAACCTTCACCGAAGTTCCTCCCGTTGGTACCGATCTGCTTCTCTTCTATCAGGTCCAACCCTGCGAATTCTACATTTCTTCGATCACCGTCAAGATAGACTGATATAATATTATCAACATGGGCTGCGCCATTACGGTGCAGCCCGTTTTCATTATGTGTAAAGATTTCGACATTATATGAAATTTAATTGACAATAAGTATTGTTTATGATATACTGTATGCTGTATGGTTATATCTATACTACAATATGGAGGAATAAATTATGAAAACGGCAAAAAAGATACTCGCCATTGTATTGGTGCTCGGCATGATGTGCACAATTACGATCGGCTGCGACAAAACGCCTGATAATCCCGCTATTCCCGGTGATAACCAAGGCAGCTCCGCTGAAAGCACAACCAAAGACCCTTCATCCGACACCAATGTGACACAGTACGGCAACTACTCCACCGACAAGCCCGTTCGCACATTGGAAGATATTTTTGCTGACAAGATCAAGTTCACCGAGGATACCCACGCTACGGGCTCTACCTATTCGGATGAAAAGATCCAACACGTATACAAGATCGCGGACTGCATTGCAAACTATGAAAAGTATGTGGAAGAATACGGTGTACAACAGCAGCTGGAAGATCTGTATGAGCAGACCGGCTTTACGCTGGATCTTGGCTTTGGTGCTGCTATGATCAAGCACTACATTGATATGTCGGGAGACACGTATGATTACACCGACAGAATGGACGAAATTCTGACACACCCCAAGGTTGGGGCAGCTCAGAACACCTGCATCAACGCCGCTATGAAGGCAGCGGAAAACCTGGTGAAGGACGGTCAGAACGGCATTAGTGTGAACCAAACACAGCCCATGAACTTTTCCAGCCTGAAATCTGCAGACGGCACAATCTACTTTGCCCTGGGCACTTATCATACCATGGCAGATCTCTCCAACGTACAGAGAACGGGCGACACCCTGAGTGCAACTGTTACTTTTCGCATCATAGATTACTACGACTGGGCAGAAGATGGTCGAACGCCCGAATTTACAAATTATCTGGAAAAGCTGGATGATAGTTACCACACAATACTGAGCGAAATGGTAGATATGCCCACACTGGAGGGCTTCTGCCAGGCGGATCTGGCGCAACTGCACTACGCAGGCTTTGCGCAGAACTTCTTGGCACACGGCACCGTGGTATATAACGTGACCTGGACCGCAGGCCAGACCTTTGACCAGGCAACTGTCACCCCTGTACAGTAATCTTACACCAACATTCAACAGAACAGGAGAATGATCATGCATCAACGTTTATTAGCACTACTACTTACGGCCCTGCTTCTTCTCCCATGTCTTTGCGCTTGTGCCGAAACAAACCAAAATGACCCTGAAAATCCCGGCAACGAGACACAAGTTGAGAACGATCCGTTTGCGAACATCGACTTTAACGATCGTGAATTCCGAATCTACACCAGTATCAACGCCGCCTCGACCGGTATGGGCAATTCCAACTTTATGATTGAGGGCGACGGAGAGGAGGCAGATTCTTCGGATATTGTGGCTTCCGCTGTGTATAAGAGAAATCTTGATACCGAAGAGCTTTTGGGAGTGAATCTTGAATACACACACTCCGACCTTGTGTACACCGCAGTCACTGACGATATAAGAAAATTGGTTGCCACGGGTTCGGACGAATTTGATCTGGTTATCAACGACCTGTTCCCTTTGGCAGGCTTGAGCATCAGCGGCAATTTTGTCAATACGCTGTCCCCCGAATACAATTTTGACTTTGATCAGAAATACTGGTACTCCGACTACATGACCAACGTCAGCTTTGTCGAAGGCTATCAGTTTTTGCTGGCGGGTGACTATTTTGCAGACGTCATTCGCAGCGGTCACTGTCTGCTTTACAACAAAGTCCTTTACGAGGACAAATACGGTGCACCCGACGAGCTCTACGACATTGTGCTCAATTATGAATGGACCCACGCCAAGATGCTCGAGATCATCTCTGACAACTACGTAGACCTCAACGGTAACGCTCAGACTGACACCGAAGACAGATACGGATATATCATCAGCGATATGTGGGGCAGCTCGATCCCGCTGATCGCCTCGGGTGACTCCCAATACATGACCCGTGACGAGAATGGCTATCCCACCATTACCATCAACAACGAACGTACCTATGCGCTGACCGAAAGCATTTACAATCTGATGTACAGCAAGGGCACCTGCTCTTTTAACGAAGGCGACGTACTCAATGCATTCATTAACGACCAGGCAATGATCGTCGGTTATCAGAGACTCGGCTCTCTTGAAAACATGCGCCACATGGAACATGATGCGGGCATTATCCCCTATCCCATGCTGTTTGAATCTGACCAACAGTACAATACCTCCTCGCACGATACCACCGAGGTAGGCGTAATTCTGACCACTGCAATCAATGATATGGACTACATCAGTACCGTACTTGAGGTTCTCAACCGTGAGACCGCAAAAACTGTCATGCCCCAGTACTATGAGACAGCACTCAAGGTCAAGTACACCGATGACCCGCAGGCAGGTGCTATGATCGATATCATTCACGACAACTTCCGCAACGTTTTTGAGCTTGCATATGATTACGCCATCGGCACGCCTATGCAGAGCGTGATCTACGGCACAATTGCCGCCAAGTCTTACAGCGTATCCTCCAAGCTGGCAAAAAGCCAAAAAAGCTGTCAGAGAAAGATTGACAAGCTGATCGAGGAATGCGAAGATAGCTTTATCGAAAACTAAATAAAAAATCCGATACGGACGTATCCGTATCGGATTTTTTATAAAAAGCACTTACGACCCATCTTGCGGAGCCGTAAGTGCTTTGTTTCTATGCAGATTACTGTGCTGCGTCTACGATAGCGGTAAACTTAGCAGCAACCAGGGATGCGCCACCGATCAGACCGCCGTCAACGTGCTGCTTAGCAAGCAGCTCTGCGGCGTTCTTGTCGTTCATGGAGCCACCGTACTGAATGGTGGTAGCCTCTGCAACCTCTGCGCCGTAAATCTCTGCAAGAACCTCGCGGATCTGTCCGCAGGTCTCGTCAGCCTGCTCGGGGGTAGCGGTCAGACCCGTACCGATTGCCCAAACGGGCTCGTAAGCGATGATGACGTTTGCCATCTGCTCTGCACTAACGCCTGCCAGATCCAGCTTGGTCTGCATGGAAACGACCTCGCGGGTAATGCCGGAGAGTCTCTCCTCCTTGACCTCGTCAAGGCAAAGGATAACCTTCATGCCTGCCTCAAGCGCAGCCTTAGTACGAGCATTAACAGTTGCATCGGTCTCGCCGAAGTACTGTCTTCTCTCGGAGTGACCAATGATAACATACTCAACGCCGATGGCGGTCAGCATCTCGGCAGAAACCTCACCGGTATAAGCGCCACTCTTTGCAAAGTGTACGTTTTCAGCACCGATCTTGATGTTGGAGCCTGCAGCAGCCTTCTGTGCTGCGTCAATCGTCACGTAAGGAGCGCAGAAAATAATGTCGCAGTTGTCCTTGCCCGCCACCATAGGCTTGATCTCTTCAATAAAAGCAGTTGCCTGTGCGGGGGTGAAATTCATCTTCCAGTTGCCCGCAATCACGGTCCTTCTGTTAGCCATGTTGTGTTATCCTCCCCTATATTATTCCTTGTCAGCAAGGCATGCGATACCGGGAAGCTCCAGACCCTCCAGGAACTCGAGCGATGCACCGCCGCCGGTGGAAATGTGGGTGATCTTGTCAGCATAGCCCAGCTGCTCGCAAGCTGCTGCGCTGTCGCCGCCGCCAACGATGGTGGTAGCCTCGGAAGCTGCCAGTGCTTCTGCTACTGCAATTGTACCCTTTGCAAGGGTGGGGTTCTCAAATACGCCCATAGGACCGTTCCAAACAACGGTCTTTGCATTCTTGACAGCCTCTGCGTACAGAGCCATGGTCTTGGGACCGATGTCAACGCCTTCTCTCTCTGCGGGGATCTTGTCAGCGTCGTAGATCTCAACGTCAACGGGAGCGTCGATGGGGTTGGGGAATTCTGCAATGGTGGTAACGTCGATGGGCAGCAGCAGCTTTACGCCGTTAGCCTCAGCCTTAGCCATCATATCGCGGCAGTAGTCGATCTTGCTCTCATCCAAGAGGGACTTACCGACACCGTAGCCCTTAGCAGCCTGGAAGGTGTAAGCCATACCGCCGCCGATGATCAGGGTGTCCACCTTGGTCAGCAGATTGTTGATAACGTTGAGCTTATCGGAAACCTTAGCGCCGCCCAGGATTGCAACGAAGGGACGCTCGGGGTTAGCCAGAGCCTTACCCATAACGGAAATTTCCTTCTGGATCAGGTAGCCGCAAACTGCGGGCAGACCTGCATGCTGAGCAACACCTGCAGTGGAGGCGTGTGCACGGTGTGCGGTACCGAATGCATCGTTTACGAAGATCTCGGCAAAGCTTGCAAGCTGCTTTGCGAATTCGGGATCGTTCTTCTCTTCCTTCTTGGTGAAACGGGTGTTCTGCAGCAGAACGATGTCACCGGGCTTCATAGCGGCAACCTTAGCCTGTGCATCGGGGCCAACGGTATCCTCTGCGAATACCACGCCACCGCCCAGCAGCTCGTTCAGCTTATCGGCTACAACCTGCAGGGAGAACTTCTTAACGTCGCCCTTCGCCTTTTCAAGAGCAGCAGCGGTAGCAGCTTCTCTCTCAGCCTCGGGCAGCTTCTCGATCTTGGCGATCTCCTTCTTGTCCAGCTTGAGCTCCTTGTCAAACACGTTGTGGGGCTTGCCCATGTGAGAGCAAAGGATAACCATAGCGCCCTGAGCCTTGAGGTACTTGATGGTGGGCAGAGCTTCTACGATTCTCTTCTCGGAGGTGATCACACCGTCCTTAACGGGTACGTTGAAGTCGCAACGGACCAGGCATTTCTTACCGGCAACGTTAATGTCTTCAATATTCTTCTTGTTGTAAGTCATGGATTTGTTCCACCTTTCACAATTAATTTTTTCCACCTAATATCATATCACATTCTCTCCCGTTTTGCAAGAGAATTTGCATAAAAATAGAAAAATCGGCAAAAACATAAGACAGGGTGCTCTCGCACCCTGTCCGTTTGTGTAATATGGTATTATTCGGTTTCGAGTTCAACAACAACCAAAGAGAACTTACCGATCTTCTTCTTGTTCTGCTTGCCGTTGATCCAAGAGGTGATGTTGTACTTAGCGATCTCTTCGAGAACGTAATCGTCCTTGATAACGCTATCCATCCAGACGCCAACGCCCTGGCCCTCATCCTTACCGTCGCACACCAGGATCAGGAAGGTGCCGGAGCCGATAGCGCCCTCTTCAAAGAAAGAAACCAGATTGCTGTTGTCGGGGAAGTCAACGAACTCCTCAGCAAAGAGAGGCTCTGCCGCAACGGTGGTGGCAAAGTCGGTGTCCCAAGCGAATACCTTGAGGGTCAGAGAACCCAGGTCGTCACTGTAGCTGGGGCAGGAAACACTTGCCTCGGAGAGGTAGCCGCCCTCGGGAATGGTGATGCAGATACCAACGCCCTTGTGATTTTCATCAATAGGCTGAGGAGACTGAGCCTTATCTTCCCAAACGTCGATGTAAACGTCAACCAGCTCGGGCTCACCGTTGTCCTCGGTGGTCTCTTCGGTGGTGGGTTCCTCGGTAGGAGCTTCGGTGGGCTCTTCAGTAGTGGGGGCAGGCGTGGGCTGCTCGGGTTCGGACCCGTCATCACAAGCCACAAATACGCAAGCCATCATCATGGCTGCAAGAAGGAATGCAAGAATTCTTTTCATGGATAAAAACTCCTTTCAGAATAATCTGTACTGTCATTATAGCAGATAATCCCACGTTCTGCAAGGGGTTTGACGATTTTTTTAACATTTTTGCGTCGGATACTTGACAAAATCCAAAATAGAGCGTACAATATATGCGAACAACCGCATAAAAAATCAGGGGTGCTGACGGCAACAGACCAACGGCTGAGATACGCAGATGCGTGAACCCTTAACCTGATACGGATAATACCGGCGTAGGAAGATTTGCATGATATGAGATAGAATCCTCAACCGCACGGAGATTTTTCGTGCGGTTGAATTTTTATCTTCAAGGAGGAGGACTTATGAAGACCTCACAAAAAACACAGCGGTTGGCCGTCAGCGCGATCATGCTGGCGACCGCAACCGTGCTCGCCATGATCTGCGAGGCAATTCCCTTTTTGCACCTGCCCTTTGGCGGCGGCTTTACCATTGCCAGCATGCTCCCCATCGTGCTGGTCGCCTACATGTACGGCACAAAGTGGGGACTTCTCTGCTCCGCAACCTATGCGGCAATTCAGATCCTGCTTGCCCTGATTTTCGGCTCGGCATCCGCTCTGCGCGGATATTTCATCCCAAACGATGAGAATTTTATGGGGTTTGGCATTGCGATCGGTATTGTGGTGATGGATTATATCGTGGCTTATACCGTGCTGGGTCTGGGCGGCGTTTTCCGCAACAAGCTGCCTAAGGTTCCCGCCATTGTGCTGGGTGTCATTCTCGCGCTTGGTCTGCGCTATCTTGTCCACATCGTTTCCGGTTACGCATTCTTCGGCATGTGGGCAGAGTGGTTCTTTGGCGAGGAGGGCTTTGCGCTGGGCAACTGGGTGCTGACGAAATTTTCGGGTCAGCTGCTCTCTCTGCTCTATTCGGTTGTTTACAACGGCCTTTATATGATCCCTGAGATCGTCATTACCACCGTCTGCGCATCGGGCGTCGCGTTTATTCCGCAGATCAAAAAATACGACGTCACCGCTTGACTTTTCAACTCTCTTGTGCTATAATCTCTCTGCAGCTTTGCTAAACGGCCGCGCCGTATGTTGCCGAAAGGTATTACGGTGAGGAAAGTCCGGGCTTTACAGGGCAAGGGTAGCTGATAACGTCAGCCGCGGGTAACCGCCGGGAAAGTGCAACAGAAATAAACCGCCGCGTATGCGGTAAGGATGGAAAGGCGAGGTAAGAGCTCACCCACTCCTATGGTAACATAGGTTTGCTGTAAACCCTACCCAAAGCAACACCGTTTGGGGCATGTCTGCCCGACAGCCGCAAGGACCCAATGGGTGGCATGAGCGTTTTCGCTCGGAGCTTGTTGGTGACAGCAAGCAAAGATAGATGGCCGTTCTCGACAGAACCCGGCTTACAGGCTGTGTTACAAAACAAAAAAAGATCCTCGAGGCTCTTCCTTGTGCCGCGAGGATCTTTCTATTTGCTTTGA
>JAZNBB010000021.1:0-3221 GCA_045586845.1 Eubacteriales bacterium | reverse complement strand
TGAAGCTGTGCAAGGAGTACTTGCGCAGGTTTGAAAGAGCAGCGTGATCGGTCGCCCCTGCGAATAATGTTGCGCCGGTGCGCAAATGACGTTACGGCTGTGCCGTAATTTGAATTTTTTTACGAAAGGATGTCCGAGATGCACGAGCTGGATATATACTACCGGGCCTTAAAACAGTTGCGTTCCGAAACGATGACGAATGACCAAAGTCGTCGCTTTGCCGCTGCTGTCAAGCGTGCCGCCAACGATGGCGATATGCTCTGCGCGAAGCGCGCGGTCTGTCATATAGAGGAGGATTGGGTAGAATTTATAGAAGCGCATCTTCCCTATGTGGAAAAAGCCATCAAAGAGGAACGACAGTTTATTCGCCGCGAGGGCGAGACTGTGGATATCGGCAAAGCCAAAAAGGTATCGCGCGATTCGGTCGAGCATTTGGCGCGTCACAGTGAAATGATCACGCACGTGCCCGACGATGGCGAGATGCTGATCCCGGACAAGATTTATGTAACAGAAAACACCAGCAATTACACAGTCTATGAAAACAGATTCCTGTATCTGCTGTTGACCTTTATGAGCGATTTTGTGGAAATGCGCTATTCCAAGATCGCAGAGCTGGGAAACACCTATCATGCCGAGCTGAATACGCACAAAAAGGTTATGATGGGCAAGCGCACGGTCGAGCTGGAGCTGTATTTTACAGAGCAGGCAAAGTCCGATCCATACGGCTTGACCGAAGAAGGAAAGAGCACCATGCTGGAGCGTGTGGAGGCTATTCGTATTATTGTCAATATGCTGCTTTTGACCCCTTTGATGAAAGAGGTCTCCAAAGCACCGAAGCTGTCTCCCCCCATTACCAGAACCAACGTGCTGCGTATGGACAACAACTTCAAGTATGCGGTCGAGCTGTACGACTATCTGGTTGCATATCAGGGTGACGGCTATACCATTGAGTACAAGAATGTAGAGCAAAAGCCGTTTGACGATGCGTTGGAGAGCGAGATCGACGAGCTTGTGGCGATCACCTCGTATCTTGCATATAAGTACGGCAGTGATGCGGGCAAGACGTTGGAGCAGCGATACATTGCCGGAGAAATGGCTCGTCAAGAGGCATCCGAGCAAAAGCGACGCGAGAGATTGGAGCAGCTCAAGCTTAAAGCGCATGAGAGTGAGGCTTCCATGGAAGAATACCTGCTTGCGCTCGAGGAGCAGAACAAGATGCTTGAGCGTCATGCTGAGCAACTGCGCGCCGCAACCGATGCGCTGCAAAAGTCAGTGGACCGTGAGGCGCAAAAGCGGTCGGCAGTATATTATGAGCAATGCGAGCAGCGTTTTGCGGAGAAGAAAGAGGCGTTGGTCTTTACCTATGAGCAAAGGCTGGAGCAAAAGGATATGGAGATCGCCGATGCGTTACAGCAGAAAAAAGACGCTGTGGATGAGGTGGAGGGTCTGCATGCCAGATTGCGCGCACTGCAATACCGCGTGGGCGAGACGCCTGTTGAAGATACCACTACCAGAGAATACATTGCACAGCTGGAGCGTGAATACGCTTGGTTTGTGGATATGTTTGAAAAGAATTGGAAGCTGACCAAAAAGCGCATCCGCAGAGACGTGCTTTTGTTGGGCGACCGTAAAAAGAAACAGTAACATCGGGAGATAAGCATCCCAAAAACCCTTGGAAAGGTAAGGCCAAGATATGCGAAAGAAACATCCGAAAATTAAATATATTGTGCTGATGGTGCTGATTCTTATCTTCGGACTGGCTGCCGTACTTGCCATTTTTATGGCACCTGCAAGTGGGGGCTTGCCCATGGATAATGCTTTTATCCCCTCGGAATCGGTGATCATATTGGGCATTATGGCGGTTCTGTTGCCTGTGCTTCTGATCGCACTGACCGTGTCGGTTGCCAGAAAGTCCAAAAAACCGCGCAAGATCGAGGCACAGCCCGAAAGCAAGCTGAGCGTGCGGCTTGACGGTAAGAAAGATCCTCACAAGGGCAACGGCACGGGCGGCGGAAGCGGAAAAGAGACACCGGACCGAAAGGACGGGGAGAGCAGATTTTTCATGCTGGCAAGAACGGACGTAGTGATGAGGAAATATGCAGCCCCTGCATATGATCCCACGCTGACGCTGGAGAATTTTTGCGAGAGCTTCCGTGCATTTGCAGCAGGGAACCTGGGATTATACTATGACATCTCGGACATACGGCGCTTTATAGCCAATTTGGGCGTCAGCCATATATTGGTCATGCAGGGTATGTCGGGTACAGGTAAGACATCCTTGGCATATGCATTTGGCGAATTTATCGGGAACCCGTCGGTGATCGTGCCCATACAGCCGATGTGGAAAGAGAGAACCGATATGATCGGATATTACAATGAATTTACAGGCAAGTTCAATGAGACCCTCCTGCTTCAGAAGATGTATGAAGCGAACTACAGCAAGGATATATATATCACGGTGCTGGACGAGATGAACATTGCCCGCGTAGAGTATTACTTTGCGGAATTTTTGTCGCTGCTGGAATTGCCCGATCCGAACAAGAGATACATAGACGTGGTATCCGACGTACAAAAGGGAGACCCGCGACTGCTCAAGGGAGGCAGACTCAAGCTGCCCAAGAATATGTGGTTTGTGGGAACGGCGAACAACGACGACTCGACGTTTGCCATTTCCGACAAGGTATATGACAGAGCAATGGTAATCAACCTTGACAGAAAGACGCAGTTCTTTGAGGCGGCACCGGCCAAGCATATACGCCTGTCAGCAGATCAGTTTGATGCGATGGTGGCACGGGCGCAAAAGGAATACGGCATGACCGCAAGAAACGCGCGCAGACTGAAAAAGCTGGACGCGTATATGATCGATAAATTCAAGATCACGTTCGGTAACAGAATTATGAAGCAGATCAGGCAGTACATACCGGTGTACCTTGCCTGTGGCGGAGACGAGCTGGATGCGTTGGACGATATTTTGTCCAAAAAGGTATTCAGAAAGTTGGAAGCGCAAAACCCCATTTACGTACGTAACAGCGTACAGGGGCTTTGCAACTATCTGGACGAATTGTTCGGATATGACCGCATGAAGCTGTGCAAGGAGTACTTGCGCAGGTTTGAAAGAGCAGCGTGATCGGTCGCCCCTGCGAATAATGTTGCGCCGGTGCGCAAATGACGTTACGGCTGTGCCGTAATTTGAATTTTTTTACGAAAGGATGTCCGAGATG
>JAZNBB010000020.1:0-25228 GCA_045586845.1 Eubacteriales bacterium | reverse complement strand
CGGTTGCAAATGACGGCGTACTGACCATCGAAAAGGCGCCCATCACGATCACCGTGAACAATGCAAGCAAGGTATACGGCAACGCCGATCCTGCCCAAGTCGGATCGTAGCCATGTCGTTCTGTGTGCCAAGGAGGTGTCCTAATATGTTGTCTTCCTAAGACCGCTTGGCCTCCGACTTCGGTTGCAAATGACGGCGTACTGACCATCGAAAAGGCGCCCATCACGATCACCGTGAACAATGCAAGCAAGGTATACGGCAACGCCGATCCTACCCTGACCTGGACCATCACAAACGGCAAGCTGGTCGGTAACGACACACTCGACGTTGTTCTGACCCGTCAGGCAGGCGAGACTGTTGGCACTTACACCATCAGCGCAAGCGTTGAAAGTGACCTTTACGACGTCACTGTTGCAAATGACGGCGTACTGACTGTAACACAACGCGAAGTCATCCTCACTTGGGGAACGACCGAGTTTATCTATAATGGAAAAGTTCAAGCACCTGTTGTAACTGTTTCCGGTCTTGTTTACAACGATGTCTGCACGGTGACTTGGTCCTTGAGCGGCAACAGCGTAAATGTCGGTCAATACACCGCGACAGTGACTGCTCTGAGCAATAGTAACTACAAGCTCCCTGCAAACACAAGCTGCAGCTACACAATTCAAGAAAAACCCCAGCAATCCACAAATACGGGTTCCGGCACGAATACAAGCACCAACACAAATCAACCCAAATCATGGACTGAGTTGGCATCTGATTTCAAAAAACATCTGCCTAACTGTTTGTGGGTGAAACTTGCACAAAGTATTGCAAGTAATATAACCATCGATTATAATCCGTAATCAAAACACAACCCCGAATGCTCTCGTAGCATTCGGGGCTGTGTTTTCTATCAGTCATTTATTCGATCGTATGCAAGCTCGAGGCAGGTTCGCCTTACCTGTCACCCGTACCAAAAGAGGAGGCAGCCGCTTGGCTGCCTGCCCTTTTGGTACGGGTGACAGGACTTGAACCTGCACGGATAACCACCGGATCCTAAATCCGGCGCGTCTGCCAATTCCGCCACACCCGCGTGACTTGACTATTGTAACACAGTTATGGATGTTTGTCAAGAACAAAAATGAAAATCAACCTCTCGGTGAACTTCAAATCCACCGAGAGGTGATCTAAACACTTATCTCTCTTCTCTGAAATACGGTAAGCCGAGCGAAGCCGGTGGCTGATGCTCACGCTTTTTGCGAATACTGATCAGAATCAGAACCACGATGGTAACCACATAAGGGAGCATCTTAATGATCTCTCTTTGCGTGGACGTGATGTCGGCGATAACGAACGCCACAATGTAGCAAGCACCGAACAAAAACGCACCGACAATCCCAATATCAGGCTTCCAAAGGACAAAGATAACAAGAGCAACTGCCAACCAACCGAGCCCTTCGATAGTAGCGGCATTTTCCCAACTTCCTTTGATATAGTCCATAATATAGTAGAAGCCGCCCAAGCCTGCTATCATACTTCCTATAATGATCGCCGCATATTTGTACAGCGTGACGTTGATGCCCGCCGCATCGGCTGTAGCGGGGCTCTCACCCACTGCACGCAGATGAAGTCCTACGCGCGTTTTGTTCAGCACAATGGCGCATACGATTGCCACCGTGACGGCAACGTATACGAAAATACCATGTCCAAATACAACTTGTGCGAATTGATCAAAGACATTTTCGCCAATCTGTCCAAGCGCCGCTTGGTCCACTTGCCCCAATGCATTCTCACCGAATACTTTGATAATAACTCCGCCTATCCATTCGAGTGCCTTTTTGCCGAAACTGGCAAGATCGTCCGCAATCGGAAGAGATGCGGAAATCAGCTTGCCCGCAGGGTCAAAGTGTGTGCGGTCCACGAAAGACATAATAAAGTTTGTCGCACCGCCACCAAAAATGGTAATGGCAAGACCCGTAATATTCTGATTACAACGAAGTGTTACGGTCAAAAGCGCGTAAATGCCGCCAAGTGCCGCTGCAAACACGGTAGAAAAGAGCAGCGAGATAAGAACAAGCAGAATCCATGAAGCCTCCTCGGGTGACGAAAGCCCACTCATATAGAGCGAAACGCCAAGGCAACCGCCTGCAGTGCCCATGCACATGATGCCGGGTATGCCAAGATTCAAATGCCCTGCTTTTTCGGTAATGATCTCACCAACACATCCGTACAAAAGGACGGTAGCAATGGAAATTGCCGCCACTAAAAACACTGTCATACTTGTTTTTCTCCTTTCCCTCGATCTTTTTCCGATTTCTTTGCTCCTGACTGCCGGAATACCACGCGATAGCTGATAAAGAAGCTGCACGCGATCACGCAGAAATATACAAGGCCAATCACAATGTTTGCAATACTGTCATTGGTGAAACCGAAATCCTTTCTGACCTGCACCATGCCTCGTGTAATAAAGTTGATAAACAAGCAAGTGCCTATCATTATCAAAGGATTAAAGGCAGCAAGCCATGTTCCCATAATCGCGGTAAAGCCCATATTTCTCGCCGTGTCTACACTGATTTTTTTATCGACTACGCCCATAAGGAAAAGACCGACAATACCCGCAAGCGCACCTGAAATGATCATGGTGCGGATGATGACGCGTTTTACATCAATACCGATATACTTGGCGGTATTGGGGCTGTCGCCTACTACCGAGATCTCGTAACCGTGCTTGGTGTATTTTAAGTAAACAAACATCAGTACGGCGAGAACAAAGAAGACTAAAACCGTCAGGATATATTTGTTTCCGAACAGCTCGGGGAAATTGCCCCATGGGATCGGATTCTGCTCACCCGATCCGCTCTTGACACAGATTGTAAGGTACATGGACACAAGTCCTACCGCAATATAGTTGAGCATGAGCGTAAAGAGCGACTCGTTGGTATTAAAATACGCCTTGAAAATAGCAGGTAATACGCCCCATACGGCACCTGCCACAATGCTTGACACCGTCATGAGCAGAATGAGAACAGGATCCGGCAGCTTACCACCAAGATATTGCATACAAATATTCGCTGCAAGTGCACCGATCAGTACCTGCCCGTTACCGCCGAGATTCCAGAATTTCATCTTGAACGCAGGTACAAGTGCCACCGCCACACCGAGAAGCAAGGAGGTATACAGCAAGAGCCACCAGATCTGGAAGCTGGAGCCGACCGCACCGTTAAAGAGCGCTGTAAAAAACGCCAACGGGTTTTTCGAAGAAAACAGGGAGCAAATAACTGCAGAAAGCACAAGACTTACAGCGATTGCGATAGCATAGATCAGAACGATCTTCCAGACAGGGAGCACATCTCGCTTGACAAGACGGAGCAAGGGCTCTTTTTTTACTTGCTCTTGTTTCGTATGTTGCTTTTCCATACCTTATAAGTCTCCTCCCTCTTGTTTTTCTAATTCTTTGAGCGTAGTACCCGTCATCATAAGACCAATCTCTTCCTTCTTCGCCTGACGTGCATCAACCGTGCCCATGACCTTTCCTCCCGCGATGACCAAAATGCGGTCGCAGAGTGAGAGTAGCACGTCAAGATCCTCACCCACAAATACTACGGCAACGCCGTTTTTCTTTTGCTCTGTGAGAAGACGATAAATGGTATATGAAGAATTGATATCAAGACCGCGTACGGGATACGCCGCCATCAAAACGCGAGGACCTGCGGCGATTTCGCGTCCGACAAGCACTTTTTGCACGTTACCGCCCGAAAGACGGCGTACGGGAGTATGCGTATTGGGGGTCACGACCTGAAGGCTCTCAATGATCTCGTTAGCAAGATTTTCGGGTGCCTTGCGATCCACAAAAGCTGACTTTCCGCGGCGGTAGCTGCGGAGCATCATATTGTCGACAATGTCCATATTGCCCACAAGTCCCATACCCAGACGGTCCTCGGGGACAAAGGAAAAGCGCACGCCCAGCTCACGTATCTGTAAGGGCGTTTTTTCGCGCAGATTGATGACCTCGTCTTGCTTAAAAAAGATCTCACCCGCCTCAACCTGTGCGCAAATGGTCTTCTTGGAGAGTGCTTTCCCCTTCTCATCCTTGCCCGTAAACTCTCTGCCGTCGGCATAACGAAGCATGCCCTCATGCGCCAGCTCCATCACGCGCGCAAAGGTCTTGTGATAGAACGTGATAGGCTTGTCCTTTTTGGGATTATAGTATGTGACACTGCCTGCCTGCAGATGATGCAAGCCTGCAATGGATTCAAGCAGTTCTCTTTGTCCGCTGCCCGCAATACCCGCAATACCGAGGATCTCTCCGCTATATGCGTCAAAGCTTACCCCGTCAAGCACGAGATGTCCCTCACTGCCCATCAGCGTAAGCCCCTCTACGTCAAGACGCAGCTCGGGATTTTCGGGCAATGGGCGGTCGATATTAAGCGTGACCTTCTGCCCCACCATCATATCCGCGAGCTCCTTTTCGTTGGTTTCGGAGGTATTGACGGTTTTGACGTGCTCACCCTTGCGAAGCACAGTCACACGGTCGGAGATCTCCATGACCTCGTTAAGCTTATGCGTGATAATGATCACTGATTTGCCGTCCGCACGCATAGCGCGAAGCACGTCAAAAAGGCGTCCGATCTCCTGAGGAGTCAACACAGCGGTTGGTTCGTCCAAAATAAGCACGTCGGCACCGCGGTAAAGTACTTTGATGATCTCAACCGTCTGCTTTTCCGACACCGACATTTCATGAACTTTCTTATCTAATTCTATATGGAAACCGTATTTTTCGCTCATTGCGCTAATACGGGTCTTTGCCAATTTCAAATCATATTTTTTTTCGCTATCTGTACCAAGTACAATGTTTTCTGCAGCGGTAAAGACATCGATCAGCTTAAAGTGCTGATGGATCATACCGATATTATAACGAAAGGCATCCTTGGGAGAACGAATACTGACCTCCTTACCGTGTATGAGGATGGTTCCTTCATCCGGATAGTAGATGCCTGCCAGCATATTCATCAGGGTGGTTTTTCCGCAACCGTTCTCACCGAGAACAGAGAGGATCTCCCCTTTTTTTACGTCTATGGAAACGTTATTGTTCGCAATGACGCTCGCGCCAAACCGTTTGGTAATACCGCGAAGCTCAATCACCGTTTGCTTTTCCACAATTTTTTCTCCTGTCGTGTAAGGTGTAAATATGGACACTAATCGCATAAAGGGTTGCCGTAAGGAAACGACAACCCTTATGCTTACCAATCACTTATGCGATTGGCAAAAAGAATAAATTACTTAACCTCGGTGATACCGTCGATACGGATATCAAAGTAAGGAGCGGAGCGACCTGCGCTCTCGTCAAAGAAAGTCACGCCGTTCTCGGTCTTGATCACGTTGGTTTCGGGAACATAGTCGCCTGCATCGTCAACGTCTGCCTTGTACTCGGTCAGGTGTTCACCGTTAACGGTGAAGGTGGAGCAATCAAAGACCTTGAGGGTGCCGTCGTTGAGCTTAGCGGAAATCTCATCAAGCTTTGCCTGCGTGCCTTCTGCAGCTGCATCGCCCAGAGCGGTGATCTTAACGGCGCCGTTAGCCAGCGTACCGGTCCAGTCAGCTGCAATGTCTTCGCCGTTCATCACGCAGTCAAGCATGTATTCAAAGTAAGGAACCCAGTCAATTCTGGAAGCGATCACAAAGGTGTTCTTACCGGTTGCGCCGTTGTAAGCAACGTTGGGAACGTTGGCATTCTCACAAGCGGTGGGAGCACCCATAGAGTCAGCGTGCTGAGAGATCAGCTTGCAGCCTTCAGCGATCAGAGCCTCAGCGGTGGTCTTTTCTGCGGTCTCATCGTACCAAGAGTTGGTGTAACGAACTTCCATGGTTACGTTCGAGACAACGCTCTTTGCGCCAAGATAGAAAGAGGTATAACCCGAAACGACCTCTGCGTAAGGATGTGCACCGACATAACCGATCTTTGCGTTTTCATCGGAAACCTTGCCCTCTGCATCGCCGTAAAGCTCAACCAGCTTCAGACCTGCAGCAACGCCTGCAAGGAATCTGCCCTGGTAAATAGAAGCAAATGCGTTCTGATAGTTGGAAATGTTCTCGGTGTGTGCCTTGGTACCGGTTGCATGGCAGAACTGTACCTCGGGGAATTCCTTTGCTGCCTGGATCATATAAGCCTCATGACCAAAGGAATCAGCAAAAACAACATCGTAGCCGTTGGCAGCAAAGTCAGCGGCTTGCTCATAGCACATGGTATCCTCGGGGATATCGGTGATGATGGTGTAGTTTTCCTCGGTAAGACCCTTATTGGCGCAAGCCTGCTTGAATGCGTCGATAAAGTTCTTGTCGTAGGTAGAGCTGTCACCGTGCAGGCAGATCAGTGCTGCCTTGATGCCCTCTTCTTCTTCGTTGTTGTTGCAGGAGCTGAATACGAAAGCAGCACCAACCAACAAAAGGGTTGCCAGGATCAAGGATAAAATCTTCTTGAACATTGGTATGTTCCTCCTCAAAATTTTCTATATATAAAAGCCAAGGCTCCTATATCGATCACCAAAAATAATACATTATTATTCTATCACAAAAAAATCACAGTGTCAACAAAATATTTCCATTTTCGGCATTCAATCATGCTAAATCCGCATTACTTTATGTGCATTTTTTTGTTGATTTTGTCGCCGATCTGTGCTATAATGAAAAAAACGGCATATGTGCCGCTATTGGGGAGATCTTCATATGGGCAACACACAAAAATACAACAGCATCCGCCCCGGTCAGATATGGTTGGATACCGAGGGCAAACGTATTCAGGCACACGGCGGCTCGGTCATGTTTTTGGACGGCTTTTATTATTGGTACGGAGAAAACAAGGAGCACACCGATCCCGCCAAAAAGATCTGGCACTGGGGCGTGCGCTGCTATCGCTCAGCCGATCTTTACAACTGGGAGGACCTTGGGCTGATCATTCCGCCCAACGAGCAAGACCCCTCCTCTTCCCTGCATCCCACATCCCTGATGGATCGCCCGCACATCATTTACAACCAAAAGACTAAGAAATTCGTGTGCTGGCTTAAGATCATGCACTACGACGGTACGCAGGACGAGACCGTACTGACCGCCGATGCGTTGACAGGTCCTTACACCATCATGCGCGAAGGGCTGCGCCCCTTGAATATGAGCGCGGGGGACTTTGACCTGGTGGTGGCACCCGATGGCAAGGCATATTACTACTTCGAGCGCGTGCACTCCGAAACCATATGCGCCGATCTGACCGACGATTACACCGACGTCACGGGCTATTATTCTACCCACTTTCCCCGCCCTTATCCACCCTACGTACGTGAAGCGACCGCGCACTTTATGCGCAAGGGCAAGCACTACTTGGTTACATCCGGTACAACAAGCTATCTTCCCAACCCCTCCGAGCTTGCCATTGCAGATACGTGGCACGGACCTTACAAGGTACTGGGCGATCCGCACCCGACCGACAAGAGCCGTACCTCATTCCATTCACAAATCTCTTCGGTGTTCAAGGTGCCGGGCAAAAAGGATCTGTATATTGCTTGTGCCGACCGTTGGTTGCCGCACCGTATGCACCTGCCCTATGAAATGTACGAAAAAGCGTTTGCGGATGCATTTGGCTATGATGCTACCCCCGAAGAGCGCGCTGCAGCGATTGAATTGATGCCCACGTTGGAGCAAGCCAACACCCGCGAGGCAGATTATGTGTGGTTGCCCTTCCGATTTGACGGAGAGATGGCATATCTCGACTGGCACGACGAGTGGAGAATTGAAGATTATGAATAAAGCATAAAAAGGAGACCAACTATGCAAAAATACGATATTGCCGCCTACGTGTGGCCCTCTTACACCGGAAAAGAGCTCCGCGCGCGCCAGTTCTGGCCAGACGGCATTGGTGAATGGCAGACGGTCATGTCCGTACCCTCCCGTATGCCTCAAAAGCCCGCCGATTACGAGTGGGACAGAAAGCCTCTCTGGGGTTGCTGTGATGAGGCTGATCCCAAGGTCATGGAAATGCAGATCGAGGAGGCTACCCGTCACGGCGTTAACGTCTTTATCTATGACTGGTACTGGTACGATCATCGCCCCTTCCTTGAGCAGTGTCTTGACGAGGGTTTCCTCGGTGCATCTAATAACGAAAAAATGAAATTCTACATCATGTGGGCAAACCACGATGCAGGGTATACCTGGGACACCAGACTTTCCGATCTGCTTTGGAGAGGACAAGACCCTACCGTATGGCTTGGCTCTGTGGACAGACACGAATTTGAGATCGTGGCGCATCGCGTCATAGACAAGTATTTCTCCAGACCCAACTATTATAAAATCGGCGGAAAGCCCGTGTTCATGATCTACGACGTGGATAATCTGGTCAAGGGGCTTGGCAGCGTGGAGGCGACGCGTGAAGCGCTGGATTGGTTCAGAGAGCAAACGATCAAGGCAGGATACCCCGGACTTGAGCTGCAGTTGACCGGCTGGGGCGAGCGTATCTCCAACATGAGCGGCGTGGACGGCACGCACACGCTCTCGACCAAAGAAATCGTCCCCACACTGGGATTTGACAGCGTGACCAACTATCAGTTCGTGCATTTCTGCTACATGGACAAGGATTACGAGAAGGAGATCCTTCCTATCGTATATAACGAATGGGCGCGCATGGATAAGGACTATACCGTTCCCTACTATCCGCACGTATCCGTAGGCTGGGATAACAACCCTCGCTTTATTTCCTACACCCCCGCCGTATGCAAAAATAACACACCCGAGGCGTTCAAGGGCGCATTGATCAAGGCAAAGGAATACGTGGATACCCACAACCTGCCTGCACCGCTGATCACCATCAACTCCTGGAACGAGTGGACCGAAACCAGCTACCTTGAGCCCGACACCAAGTACGGCTACGGCTATCTCGAAGCCATCCGCGACGTTTTCGTGGAAGAAGAATAAAAATTTCTGACAACTTCGGGGCAAAGACCAACCTTTGTCCCGATTTTTGTGTCTATATATCGTAGAAGGTTTCATTTGCGTTGAAACCAACTCAACCAACGCGTCATTGACGCGCACAAATATCTCCTATATAATAAAAGCAGATCAAACAAACGAAAGGAAACATTTATGGATCAGAAGCAACTTAAACGAAATCTTCATTATTTCACCAAGAGCGACACCATGCTGTACGTAGGCATCGGACTGGTCGCCGTGGGCGTGGCGCTGTTCTTCTTCGGCTATGGCTATATCTCTTACATCCTCGCATCTGTATTTGCCCCCGTAGGGCTTGTGCTTTTGCTGATCGGTGCTTCGCAGCGCGTCACGGATGCGGACATTGACGCCTGCGTGGTAAAGCTGACCGAGGGCATGGAGGTGGACTTGGTGGAAAACCCCAAGTTTGCCAAGCGTATGCTTAAGCAGATCCCCATTATGAAGCTACAGAACTACGTTTACGACGATACACTCATGCACAAATACGCCAAAAGCGGTTCGATCCGTTCGGAAAAGCTGGAAAGTGCCCTGCTTTATGCCTTGGATAATGAGCTTTATGTGGTGCACCGCCGCATCTCCCTGCTCTCTGACGAATGCGACACGCAGGTCTACGAGATCTCCTATGCCGATATCGAAGGTATTGAGATCACCGATAAGCAAACCGTACTGACCTTTGGCAAGAAGGCGCGTACGGTCACGACAAGCGCTTTGCAAATCAAAGCAGCCACACAGATCGAGCTGCCCATGCAGAGCAATGCGGATACCGACGAGTTTATTACGCGTATCAGACGCGTAATCGCAGACGCACGCGTAAAAAGCGAATAAGCCACACCTATCAAAGCAAGCTCCTCTCCGTTCATACCCCTTACATAACACAACCCCGCCGATCTCTCGGCGGGGTTGTGTTTGTTCTCACCATGAACTGTCAGGTGTCAAAATCAGAGGGGATCTGTTTGCAAACGTGACAATAATGGAATTTGTATTGGGATTATAGGTCATGCTCTGTATCTCCGCCAAATCAGTACCCGTAACACTGTCAAGGAAAGTCACGGTAATCGCTCCCGTGGTGTTATCCACTTGGCTGAGCATATCGGGGTAAGTAAAGTTGGAGGCATCGAATACATAGCCCTGGTCTCCAAAGGTGAAGGTATAGAGACAGATATCATTCTCCACCTTTTCATTGGCAGATACCCAAACCTCGGAATAAACACGGTTGGTGTAGTTATCCTCCAACATAACCTGCTCTCTTTGCACATCATCATAGCTCCAGCCGATCATGATCGAATACTGCTCACCCAGCGAAAGCGTATAGCCCAGCGCATCGCCCGAAATGTGCTCCAACAGGATCTCGCCATTTTCATGGCGGTAAGAAAGCACCTCTGTCTGCTCGTTTCTGACCACGGTCACCGTGCCATGGGTAGCACCTGCGGAAGCGGGCGCAAAGGTGACCATGATACTGCTGGAAGATGTCTGGCTGACGTTATAGTCAAAGATATCCGCCATGTAAGAGCCGCTCAGAATGTCGCCGACTGTCGGTGCGGCTATCACCTGCACGGTCAACGTGGTAGTGATTGCAGGGTCCTCGGTCGAGGTCAGCGTAATGACGTAAGTACCCTCATCGGCGGTAAAGGTGTTGACATTTACCTCCTCGGAGCCATAGGTAATGGTGGCATTCCCCAACGTACCGCCACTGACGCTTGCCGTAAAGCCCGCATTGGCTGCCATGGGGTTTGCCATTGCAGCAAAGTGCAGTGTTTGCCCTGCATACAGGGTATAGGTGGTGCCCACTGTGGTGGTGTAAAGACCGGAATAATCTCTGAAATAGATCTGCGGGGTCAAACTCTCAAGCTCCGGAGTGCCCACAATGACCGTGACCTGCTTGGTCATGTTTGCGGTCGTAACGGTCATGGTATACGTCCCGGCAGCAATGCCCTTGATAAAGATGTAGTCACCACTCCAAGCCATAAAATAGGTGACCTGGGAGCTGTTTGCATCGATCACAACGTCTGCAAGGTCGATCTTAGCAGATGCAGTCGCAGGCATGACGTTCGCAAAATACAGCTTGATCGATTCTCCGGGATTTACAAAGATCACATCGCTCAACAAGTTACCGCTCTCGTCTGCAAAATCGTAGGAAGCAAAGCAGAACACCTCGGGTCCGTGCTCATTGACCGCAGTTCTCGCACCCACGGTCTGCGTAAATACCAGATCATACTCATAGTCGACTGTAGCATTATCGCCTGCATAATAGCTGCCGTCCTCATACGCTTCATAAGAGGAATAGACCACCGATGAGATGTGCATATCCGTGATCACATCATTTGCATCGTATGCAAACCAAACAGTGACGTAATACAGTGAGCCAAATCCGTTGTAGTAATAGAAATCAAAACCATACTGACCGTTCGCAGCGTCATAGTGCGCGTTTACTCCGCCGTTCGCATTCTCCTGCGCGTATGCGTACAGATTGTAAAGCAACGCCTCTACGCCGTAAGCCTCAATATTGTAATACAGGAAATGACCGTTGAAGTAATGTCCCGCCATGTTGTCTGCAGTAGCGGATTCAGCTTCATACTCGCCATCGATCATGCGTGCGGCAAATACCGTACCGTCATCCAACAGCGTAAACCAGCGATCATACAAACCGTCGTTGGTATGCAGATAGCCGTTACCAAAAAGATAAGTAATCGTTTCAACAGACACATAAGGCTCTTCGCCCTCAAAATGATACGTATTCGTGTTGACGATGGTACCGCCGTTAACCTTACCGGCAGATGCATCCGATGTGACCTTATCGATCACGATCTGCAAAGAAGCAGTGCCGCCGCAAACGTCGCATTTGTCGTCGCCGTTGTCATCCGTATGCGTCTGCTCGTCCTTGCGTGCACCGCTGTGACCACAGGTAGAAGCATAGTAGTGCGTATCGGCATCAACGGTCAGCGTATCTGCATAGGTGTGCGTGTGCGTAAAGTCAAACCAGCCGCATACGTTGCACTCCCCGTCATGATCGGGATCCTTGTGCAGCACTTTATCAGCAGGCTCGATCTTATGCGTACAGATCACGCCGTGCCAATGGTGCGTGTCATTGAACGTCCATGCATCGTCCAAAGGATGCTTGCAGCCATCGTCCCAATCGCACACGTCGCACGCACCATCGTTATTTGCATCGGTATGTTCTGCTTCGTCGGCTTTCAACGAGCAGCCGCAGGATGCGGCGTGCCAGTGTCCGTTTTGATCAAATATCCAAGTATCGGCATTGTAAGTATGCTCATGATCCAGATATTCGCACACGTCACAAATGCCGTCATCATCGGCATCGGTATGCTCTGCCTTATCTGCGGGGGCAATGGCGTGCGTGCAGGTCACCTCGTGCCAGTGGTGAGTGCCATCCATGCTCCAAAGTGTACTGTATGCGTGTGTACAGCCGTCAGACCAAGGGCAGATATCGCATGAACCGTCGTTATTGGCATCCACGTGCGCCTCTTGACTGCCCTTAATGGTATGACCGCAATCGGCATCAAACCAGTGACTTGCGTTATCGTAAGCATATTCAGTCTTAAAGGTGTGGGTATGATCGGGATCAGCCCATGCGCAAACGTCGCACGCGCCATCATTGTCCGCATCTGTATGTGCGGCTGTATCAAGCTTGACGCTGTGACCGCAGGTCGCACCGTGCCAGTGCCCTTCTGCATCGGACAGCCATACATCAGCAGAAACAGGGTGCTCACAGCCTCCGCTGTGCGCGCAAACGTCACAAAGGTCGTCGTTATCCTCATCCTTATGTGCGCCAAGCGCATCCTTGACATCGTGACCGCAGTCGGTTACATGCCAATGGTTGGCATCATCACTGCTCCACGCCTCGGCAAAGGTATGCTCGTGATCGCTACCGTATGCGCAAACGTCGCAAACGCCGTCGTTTTCGGCATCCACGTGCGCACCAAGGTTAGCTTTTTCCCCGGTATGCTCACAGGTTGCTGCATACCAGTGGCTGTCCGGATCATACGACCACGCATCTGCATAAGTGTGCGTATGCGTATCCTGCTCGTCGCCCTTGTTGCAGGCAACCAATGCAAGTGTGAATAACAAACACACACATACAAGTAAGCTGAACTTCTTCATGTTTCGCTTTCTCCTTTTATTCATTGATATAGTAACCGCAAGCGAACAACCATTGGTCATCCTCCATCGCGTCTACCTTGATATTCGGGTTTTCCTCCACCCAGCCGTTGCCATCACGGAACAGGAGTTGGGAAATGCTGTATTCCTGTAAAAACTGCTTAATCTCGGGAGTGACGGGGAATTTACCGTCACGATTGGTCATATCGGCATATCCCAATCCGCGCATCTGCAAGGGCTGCAGGCGTCGGCAATCCACATGACAGTATGAACAGGTGACAAGACACGCGCCCTCGCATCTTCCCTGCGTACGGCAGGGGCAATCGCTGACGCAAAAATACGGACCGAGATCAAGGCTGGGCGGATCGATGATCAGCGCATCGTAGCCCTCAATAAATTGTTTATAATTCTTGGTTCCCGACGCCACAGTCAATGCCTTGTTCCCCATATACTCAACCATGGGAAATGATGTATCCAAAAACCTGCAGGGAACGGTGATATCGGCGTAAAGAATCGGACCATAGCCACCGCTCGACGCATATAAATTCTCGTCGTACACGTGGTAAACGCCGGTTTCGGGATTGAGTTGGTAGCGATCTCCGTCAAAAACGTTTCTACCACCCACCAGCGATTCCGCGCCCACGTACCTGCCCGACTGATCATACACGCCACGCAGATATCCTGCCACCGCACCAAATCGGTTCTCGCGCATGACCGCGTACAAATTTTGTACCGATTGCGGAAATTCCTGCTCAGAGGTACCAAACTTCAAAGCCTTGAGAGCTTCGTGTATTTGCGTGCCCTCGTTACCATAAACGCCAATCGTTTCATGGAACCGTTCAACTGACATATCACGTAACGTATTGATGTGCGAAAACATCAGCGCGTACATATCAGTGGGCACCTGCATGACAGAAACCGTATCCTGTCTGTTATAGGCCGACTCCAGACGCACAGAGAAATCCACGGTCTGCGGAAAATCGCCGCTCTTGGCATCAAGTCTTACGGCAAAGGTGAATACCGCACCGATCTCATCGTCGTCCACGCGCATCTCGTAGCGGAAATTCTTGGTATACCCATTCTCTGCTCCGCCGCCGTCCTGCTCACGGTCAAACAGCTTGAACTGAGAAGAGCCGATATACACCATCAGCACGGGATTATGCTGTTGCGCAGCGGTATCCACAAGAGATTCCAGCACGTAAGTACCTGACGAGGTAGGAATAAACTCAAAGAAAATCTGCTGCCCCGCACGCACGTACTGGGCACGGTAGTAGCCGGTCTTTTTCAGTTCAATACAATGATATGCATCTGCGCCCGCGCCACGCGGCATCTCCACACGGTACAGCTCGATCTCCACATCCCTGCTCTGCGCGGTAGCCTTATAAGCGTTGGGGTCGTACGTGTACCCCTCGGGAAGCCCCGAGAGTGTGACGCGATAGTCGCCGTCCAGATCCCCAATCTCGGCTTTGCCCTCCGTCAGGGGTGCGGTATGGTAGCTGTAGCCGTCCGTCCATTGCGCCAAGATCCCCTCGGTAGCACTAAAGATCTTACCGTTATAGGTCAGCGTGACCGTATAAGGCGCTTCTGCCTGATCGGTCTCGCTCTCAGGCACGGTAGTTTCGGCTTCCGTGGTATCGGTATTGCTCGGAGTATTAACAGCTTGGTTGTACTGCCCGCAGGCACAAAGCCCCAGCAGCGTTGCCAGCACAAGACTGATACATAACCGTTTTTTCATGTCTGCACTCTCCCCTCACACACGTTTTTGGAGCCGAAACAGGCTCTTAATATCGTTTTTGGTAATCTTTCTGACAATAATATCCACTATGTACAGCACCGCAGCCGCAATCAGCAACGGCACGGTAAAATAGACGGAATATGTATCCAGGCGATCGGGATCATTGACAAGCTCAGGCACGGCTCCTTCACTCAGCGTTCCTCGGTCACGAATGGCATTGTGCAATTCGGCGGCATCAAAGGTTACAAACGCATCATACTCGGGTGAGTAGGAGATATTAAACACCGACTCGGAGGTAAACAAATTCTTATCGTATTCGTAAATAACCTCCACGCGGTACTTACCCACGCCCGACGCCGCAAACTCGTGTGCGTAACGCTGCGAATCAAAGATCGGCTGCACCGAAATCACCTCTCCGTGGGGCGAAGTGATGCGCATTTTTACGGTTGCATACGGATTGAGTGTGGCGGGGAGCATCTCCACCCGCGCCGTACTGCCGTCGTAGGAAACAAGTAGTGTATACGGATAGTCGATGCGCTCTGTAGGCGTGTTGGCAGAAGCCATTGCCGAGAAGAAGCGCGTGCCATCCTCTCCTTGCCAATCCTTTGCCCATTCACCGCTCATGCCGCTTGTAAAGCAAGCCACTCTGCCGTTTCCGTATTTCCAATATGCATACAAGGGGGCGTCAATGGTGCTGCCGCTTGCCTTGGTATAAGGCACGGTCAACACAGTCTTGGCACTCGCCTTTGCCTTGGCATACACATAACCGTAAACATCGGGCAAATACACCAGCCCTTTGACTGCTTCGTCCTTTTGATCCTTGATCGTTACCGCTACCTTCTTTTCTATCACGGTCTCGGTCACCTCATCGGCAACGTCACCGAAGATCAGCTTGTCAAGATCACGCTCATCCTGCAGCCAATAATAATTGCCTCTGCCGTAGTTTGAGATCCTTTGCATATTCTCGGTCCCCTCTTGGCAGCTGGTATTGATCACCGTGGTCACAATACCTGCCGCATAGAGCTGATTTGCCATCTCGGCAGCGTCGTCCGGCTCTGCCGAATAGGACATACCGTCACTGATCAGCACCACCTGCTTTTCCGAGAATGAAAGAGATTTCATCTGTCCCAACGCCGCCTTGAGTGCCGCGCCGATGACCGTGCCCTGCGTGGGTTGGATGCCGTTGATGATCTCTGAAACCTGTTCCTTATTTTTCGCCTCGGTGGGCATCTGCTCGATATACACTTCTCCCGAGAAGGAAACGACCATGACGTAATCCTCGGGTCCTAACAGATCCAAAAACTTGATTGCTGCTTTTTTGGTCATGATCAACCTGGATGCCATCTGCATAGAGCGCGAGGAGTCCAGCACCAGGCAATACAGCTTGGGATCGGCATCATCGTTGCCAAAGCGCACGGGCAGCATATCCTCCAGTGCCGAGAGCGTGTCGTCGCTCTTGTTCTGAATGTAGGTGTCGCCAAGCGTGATCAGGCTTTTGCCAAACAGCGAGACTACCTTGTCCACGCTGTCCACAAACGCAGTATAATTCTTCAGCTCACGCACATCCACGTTTGAAAGCACAATATGATCGTACGCACAAAGCTGCTCGACCGTGCAGGGCACGTTCGGATCGTTTACGTATACATCTATCTGCGCGCTCTTGCCAAAGGTGCGCTTGACCGCATCTGCATCAGCCTCGGATGAGGTGATCAACAGCACGCGCAGCGTATCTGTTACACACTGGGTAAAATAATAGCTGTTATTATGAGGAGAATGATCCCCCTGTACGTCTACACGCACTTCGTAGTCAAATTCACCGGCGATGGAGGTGTCGGTGGAAAAATTGACAGGATTATAGCCTGCATCCAGCGTGACTGCCTTTTGCTGCAACTGCACATCACCCATAAAAAGCGTAATGATCGCGTCGGTTTTGACACTGCTCTGCACCAACACGTCCACCGTGGTCAGGTGGTTTTGATAAGTGGAAGGGGTGTAATCCACACCGCTGATCTGTACCTCGACCGTATCTGCACCCACGTTATTATCCACGTATACGGTATCCAAGGCAATATTCTCCGCATACAGATGCTCAACCGCCGAAATCAGGGCACTTGTGCCCTCGGCATCGGTCTGCTTGCCGTCGGTCAACAGCACCACGCGCTTGATCACGCCCTCGTCAAACAGCGTTGCAGCATATTCCAATGCGCCCGCAATGTCGGTAGCGCTGTCGTCCACCTGCGCGTCCCTAATACTTGGCAAAGGCTCTTCCCCTGCCTTTGTCACGCACACAGCGTCCTTCCCAAAGCATATAAGACCTACCGTGCTGTTTTGTGGCAATCCCATTTGCAGCTCGGCAATATAGTCGTCAATCAAATCAAGGTTACGGTTGGCGGAATACGATACGTCTGCCACTACATAGACCTCGGTTTTTGTTATGACCGTTACACTTGCCATACCTGCAAGCGCAGGTACCACCAAAGCCACGATCAGCAAATGCAGGATAAGCGAGGTGACGGTATGCCCATTTTTGTTGTCTTTTCCGATAGCTATACAA
Organism: Eubacteriales bacterium; assembly: GCA_045586845.1. Taxonomy (GTDB): domain Bacteria; phylum Bacillota; class Clostridia; order Oscillospirales; family CAG-272; genus SVQP01. The sequence continues at coordinate 7,853 of JAZNBB010000020.1, read as the reverse complement.
TACGGCACGATCACCGCTGCCAAAAGCGGTACGGCAAGCAGCAATAGCCACGGATTATCGAAGCTGATATTTCTCATAGCAATACACCACCCAATCTGCCGCAAACAGCAAAGTAAGTAAAACAAACATCACAATCAGCGCATCATACGTGCCGTCAAAGCCCCCCTCGGTTGCCGTACCGAGCAAGCTCAACTGCTTTTCGGCAAGGACGGGGTTGCGCTCTGCCTCGGGCACGGCTGCATACAAATAAAAGGTTCTGGGAAAACCGCCCACCGTCATGGTCACGGTATACACGCCTGCTTCTGTGGGCACAAAGCTTGCCACCGCACCATCGCAGCTCAGGTACTGTACCTGTCCCATGGGAGAATCTATACGAATGCTCTCGGTATTTGCAAGCAGATTGATCTGTACCGTATCTCCGCAGGTAAAGCTGTTTTGCTCTAACACCGCAGGGAATGAATACTCGGCAAGGTTGCGCACCAGCGTCACGAAATCCATACGCATGGCAATATTTGAGTCATGCAGATCAAAGGCAAAGACGCACAATCGATTGCCGTATGCCGTCGTGCCTGCAAACACTACGGGGTTGCCCTCGAACGAGAGCAGCGTGGCAAATTTGCGGTACATACCACACTTGATAAAGCCGGTTAAGTGGATCTCCTCACCTATCATGTCACGTGTTAACGTCTGTACCATCGAGGTGCTGTCCCCCGAAAGCTGCAACACGCCAGCCTCGGGCAAGGTCACCTCGCCCTGTACCGAAAAGCCGAGGTCGTCCGCACTGGAGAGTGGGTTGATCAACCAGATCGCTCCGTCTGACGGCATGGTCGCAGGTGTAAAAGTATCAAAAATGTAAAGTCCGTAGCCAAGGTCGTTTGCATATTCCTCAGTTGATTTGACTGTGATATTGGTCTTCCCGGAAGCCGCAAGCGCAGTCCGGATAAAGAACGGGCGGTCGCTGACCAGCAGGATCTTGTAAGCCGCATCGCTTTGCAGATCAAATAAGACCACGTTGCCATCACTCTCCAAAACATCCGCATTGGCAACGCGTACACGCAAAGAAGAAAACTCGGGAATACTTGCCGACAGTCGGAAAGCTGTTGCCTTCTCTCGCTTGGTCACCACGGTACTGCTCGCCATCACCTGCTCACCGTCATCCGCATAAAGCTCCAACGTCAAAGTTGCGTCCGAACGATAAGAGGTCACGTAACCGGTGACTGTCACCTGCTCACCCTGCACCGAATAGCTTACGCCGTCGAGCGCATAATTTTGTGCACTCTCGTCACACAGGCGGATCAGGTGGATATTGTCGTGCGTCTGGTATCCCCTGTCCGTGACAAGATACACGTCTGTGCCGCTGTTCTCGGTGAAATACGCTTGTGCCACCGCCTGTGCGTTGGCAAGGGTGCTGTCCGAATAGCTACAGGAAAGCTCCGCAAGCATGGTTTGCGCAGCCTGCTTGTTGTTTGTCTGTTCAAATACGGTAGAGGTCCTGTCCGATACGTGGATCAGGGTAAAGGTCGAGCCATCGGCAGCATCATCGATCATATCCGCAATGTGCCGCTTGCCCACCTCGTAGCGTGTAGTGCCATCTTCATGCTGCATCTGCATACTGCCCGTGCCGTCCAGAATAAAGCAATAGTCGCGCGCCGCTCCGGGCACGGTCAGCACAGGGTGGGCAATCGTCAGCGAAATGGCAAGCACCGCAAGTATCTGCAAGATCAAGCTGATCAAGCCTGTCAGACGCGAAAAAGGATTTTTCTTTTTAAGAAACCTCTCACTGAGCTTCCACAGATAGGTGGAGGACACGGTCTGTTCGGTATACTTACTTTTGATAATATAAATAACAATGAGCACGGGAATGCCCAAAAGCCCCAAAAGCCCCAAAGGATACAGGAAGGTCATTTGATCACCTCCATATCGATCAGGCGCTCAAAGAAGATCTCACCCATGTCGGCGGTCGCATCCACCAACAGGTAAGACGCACCGCGCGCACGGCAATAGTCGGCAATGCGTCCCGTTGCGTATGCCAACGCCTGCTTGTAGGCAGCAGCAATGTCGCGGTCAATGTTGCGTCGCCAGGTGTTGTTCACGTTTTCCGAGTCAAACAGCTGCATCTTGCCGCGCATCTGGGGGTTAAGCTCCTCACGCGAGAGCACCTGCAGACAAAGCACGTCACGCTTGCTGTCCACCATGTAGCCAATGGCATCCTCGTAGTCGTGGTCGGTCAGAAAATCCGAGATCAGGATGCTCATACCGTCACCACGCCCCACACTTGTGGGCATGATCGCGCTGCTGATATAGCTGTCACCGGAAAACGCGAGATCGTTCAGCGCACCAATACAGCGCATATACGACTGCTTGCCCACCATGCCCGACACCACGGACTCGATCTCCTTTTCCCGAATTGCATAGATAGACACCTTATCCATCTCACAGACCGAAAGATAAGCAAAGGCGGCGGCAAGGCGCAATGCCTGCTCTGCCTTTTGCCCATTTCCGTAATCCATGGAACGGCTTGCATCGATGTAGATGCGCGTATGCATCTGTCGCTCGTCGAGATAGAGCTTGGTGTAAAGCTTTTCAAAGCGGGCGTAGGCATTCCAGTCGATCTTGGTAATATCGTCTCCGGGTACGTAATCGCGCAAGTCCGCAAACTCGCAGGAGGAACCGAAATTCTTGCTTTTCCGATTTCCGCCAAACATACCCGCAACATTGTTTTTGAGCAGCGATTGCAAAAGCTCCAGCCGACTCAAAAACGCGTCGTTGACTGTAAATCTACTCATATTTCAATTTCTCTTATTTCTTGAGCTTCTTGTTCTCTTTGATCAGCATGGCGATCACGTTGTCGACCGACAGCTTATCGTTGACCGCAGCGAAGTTGACCTTGATGCGGTGACGCAGTACAGGGCAAGCCAATGCGTCGATATCCTCGTAAGATACGTTATAATTACCGTTCAGCAGTGCGCGCACCTTGGCGCAGGTGATCAGTGCCTGCGCGGCACGGGGAGATGCACCGTATTTAATATACTTCTTTGCGGTTTCCGATGGCTTTTCCAGCTCGGGATGCGTACCCGATACCAGAGCGACCGCATATTCCAACACCTCGTCGATCACGGGGACGGTTGCAGCCAGCGCTCTCATTTCCAGAATGGTTGCGCCGTCCACTTGCGCCTCTGCCACCTCGTCCATGGTGACCTGGGTCATCTTGACGATATCCGTAAGCTCATCCTTACCGGGGAAGGTCATAAGCAGCTTGAACATAAATCTGTCCATCTGCGCCTCGGGCAGCGGATAGGTACCATCCTGCTCGATGGGGTTCTCGGTCGCCAACACAAAGAAGGGCTCTTCCAGGTGGTATGTCTTGTTTGCCACGGTCACCTTATGCTCCTGCATGACCTCCAGCATCGCCGACTGGGTCTTGGGCGTCGCACGGTTGATCTCGTCCGCCAGCACAAGGTTTGCAAAAATGGGGCCCTTGTTGAAAACCTGCACCATTTTGCCGTTCTCGTCCTTTTCAATGACGTTCATACCCGTCACGTCCGAGGGCATCAGGTCGGGGGTAAACTGAATACGGGAAAAAGGCAGGCTCAGAATTCTGCCCAGAGATCTGACCAGACGGGTCTTGCCAACACCCGGAACGCCCTCCAGCAGCACGTTACCGCCTGCGACGATAGCAATGATGACGTTTTCCACCACCTCGGTCTGACCGACCACATCACGCTTCAGCTCGGCTCTGATCTTCTCTGCCTGCTCGCCAAATCTCTTTACGTTTTCCATGTTGTTTTGCATCTCTATGTACCTTCCTTCATCAATCTTTATTTGACGGGCTGAACAGCGCTGTGAAATATGCCTCGATCAACTCTGCCATCTCTTCCGAGAGTAGACCGTCTATCTTGCTTTCCAAAAAAATCGCGTTGTAAATGTCGATCACCTCGCTGTATTTGACGTAATCGTCGCGTGTGGGATCATAAATGATATCCTGGCTGCCCACAATCAGCTCACCGCTGCCAAGACCACCGTCAGAAACGATCTGATCCTCGTCATCATCCTCGTAGTCGCCCGGAGTCTGCGGTCCTTGCTCGTTTCCCTGTTCACCCGCAGGCATATCGCTGACGTCAAGTCCGAAGATTTCCAAAAGACGGTCCTCTACGTAAACGCCCATGTCAGCATCATATCGCTGCTGTGCCAAAGCCTTGCCCATTTGCACTTGCGCTATGTGAAAGGCATCGGTGATCTGATCACGTCCTACGACCAACGTGTACTTTTCCAAAGTGACAGCAATTTCTGCAAGTGCATTAGCCAATCGCTCCATTTCGATATATAGTGCATCGCCGTCGTCTGCCCCCGCATTACGCAACACCATCTTCAGTTCATCGGAGAACACGTGTACAGCATCGATCATATCTTGCTTATCATCGATCTCATGCAGTTGAGCAACAATGTCATCCATCCCCTGCTTGAACTCTGTTTGGCCCTGCTTTGCAAGTGCACGCTCAAGCTCGCGCGTGTAAGGAGAACCGCCTGCACTCAGTTGGGGAGAAAGACTGCGCAGCGTGACCGCACCGTCCACAATACCGCGCACACTCATGACCGTGTCAACCACCAGCGTTTTCATTCTGCTCTGTGTTTTGGTGGTACCAAGAGCCTCCAGCAAGCTCTGTAGCGTATCGACCATCTGCTGCTTGGCAGGCTCGGTCATAGTAGATGCACGAACCTCCTCAATCAGGTTTTGCAAGGCGATCTTCTCCCACTCACCCAGCTCAAAGGGGGGATCGATCGGCTCGGGGGGGAGTGCAGGCTGCTTTGTGGGAATGGCAAAGACTGTCATACTCATGCCCAACGCTAACGCAAGGCAAAGCACACTGGTCCATATATGTCTGATCTTGAGCTTTTTCGCAGGTATTGCCCGCAAACGCGCATCGGTCTGCTCTCGCTGCAGCTGTATCAAGCCGTCCTGTCTGTCAGCAAAGGCAAGCATGGTCTGCACACTCTCGCGCATTGCAAAATCCCTATCCAGTTTGCGTGCCAGGCGTTTTTTATATGGAAAAAGTGCTGCAAACAGTACTGCTGTCAGTAGCATCCCCGCGCCCAGCGCAATGCACGTAGACACAGCCGGCGAGATCGGCAAGATCATGCGTTTATAGAGAAGCAGCAGTACGGCAAAGACTGCCAGCGCCAACGAGGCACCGGGCAGCACGCTGCGCCATACGGATGCCAGCAACATACGCCGCCTAAATTTTTCAAAACCTTGTCCCATAGCAGAACCATCCTTTTTCGGTTGACATATCAGTTAAAATACTTTCCCATTTTAATAATATATCATTATACCATTTTTTTGCAGGATTGTCAACCGAAAGCGACAATGCAGGACGATCCGCACAACAAAATTTGTTTGGGTTTTGTCAAATTATTTATTGCATTATCCACAAAATATGATATAATTATGATGAGTGAAATTTTTGGGGAGGTCGCACATGAAAACAGGAATCGTCGACACCGCATATATGTATTTAGGCAGCCACGCCGCCGCATTTGAGCGTATGAAGCAGCACGGCTACGACTGCACCGATTATCAATACCTGGTGGATACCGAAAACGAGTTATTCTCGCAGGATGCGCAAGGCTTTGAGCGCGCTCTGCTGGACGTACGCCACTATGCAGAAAATGCGGGGATTGAAATCTATCAGGCGCACGGACCCTGGCGTTGGCCGCCGCAGGATTTTTCAGCCGAAGATCGCGCCGAGCGATTCGAAAAAATGTCACGCGCTATTTTGGGCTGCGAGATCCTGAATTGCCCCAATTTTATCATTCACCCTATCATGCCGTTCGGTGATTGGCAGGACCCCGAGCCCGAAAAACTGTGGGACATGAATTTAGAATTCTTTTCGCGCCTTTGTGAGGTAGCCAAGACACACGGAAGAGTCATTTGCTTTGAGAATATGCCCATGACCGCACTTTCTCTGTCCACCCCTGAGCAGATCTTGCGTTTTATTAAGGAAATCAACTCGCCTTATATGCGTATGTGTCTTGACACGGGTCATTGCTCTGTATTCGGTCTGTCCCCTGCCGACGCAGTGCGTCTGATCGGTAAGGAATATCTGCGTGCTTTGCACGTGCACGACAACGATGGCAAAGCAGATAGACATATGCTGCCCGGCGAGGGCGTGATCGATTGGGAGGATTTTGCCCGCGCACTTGTCGAGATCGACTGTACGTGCCCTGTTTCGATCGAAACTGCAGTCAGCAGCAAGATCCCGACAGACGAGCGCGACGCTGCTGAACGGGAGCTTGCCAAGAGTGCTTTGATAATGGCAGGAAGACTTTAATTGATGTTTTTTATATTACAGCCCTGTGCGCATAACGCGAACAGGGCTGTAAATAAGCTGTAAAAAAGTCGAAATTTCTCAAACTTTTTTCACAAAAAGCACTTGACAAGCCCCGAGGGCTGTGTTATAATAATCCGGCTGAGAGATACGGCCCGGTAGCTCAGTTGGTTAGAGCGCTAGCCTGTCACGCTAGAGGTCGTGGGTTCGAGCCCCATCCGGGTCGCCATTCTTTTCAGTTCAATACGCGGATTTAGCTCATTTGGTAGAGCGCCACCTTGCCAAGGTGGAGGTGGCGGGTTCGAGCCCCGTAATCCGCTCCAATAAAAAGCAAGCCCGATGCAATCGCATCGGGCTTGCTTTTTATCGAATCGGCTTACGGGTAGCTCGACCCGCCTTCGAGGTGGCACGCAACCCAATGGGTTTACTCAATGCAACATTCCACCTCGACATTTGACGCGAAGCGGCAAATATGGGTTCAGAGCCCCGTAATCCGCTCCGTTTTTGTAAAAAAGCAAGAAATAAACACTCATTTTGCGCGATCCAAGTCTATAAGACATCAATTCAGTTCAAAGGCTGAGGCGGGGCTCAGAACCCATGTTTGCGCCCAAGCATCCCCCATTCCATACGCATCCGGCGCAAACCTTGCATGAGCGTCGCTCTGCGACGCGCATGCGGGGTTCGAGCCGTGGATGCGTACCAACAATACAAACACCCCCCGACGCTGTTGCGTCGGGGGGTGTTTGTATTGTTGGAGCGGATTACGGGGCTCGAACCCGCCACCTCCACCTTGGCAAGGTGGCGCTCTACCAAATGAGCTAAATCCGCATATGGTGCCTCCGGTCGGAATCGAACCAACGACACGGGGATTTTCAGTCCCCTGCTCTACCAACTGAGCTACAGAGGCATACAGCAAGGGCTGTACTTTTAAAAAAGTGGCGACCCGAAGGGGACTCGAACCCCTGACCTCTAGCGTGACAGGCTAGCGTTCTAACCAACTGAACTACCGGGCCGGATGGTGGGAACAATAGGGCTCGAACCTATGACCCTCTGCTTGTAAGGCAGATGCTCTCCCAGCTGAGCTATGCTCCCATTCGTCGTCTTGCGGCGACTTTGATATTATATCACGCTGAATCGGATTTGTCAATACCTTTTTCAAAACTTTTTTAAATTTTTTTGAGTTTTTTAACTCTTTGGTATCTCTCCGTCAGCGTTACTTATTCTAACATACTTTGACCTTATTGTCAAGCGTTTTTTTGAAAAAAATTAATTTTTTTTGTTTTTTATTTTTGCATCATTTTAGCGACGTCATCTTTTGTGAAATGCTCTACTCTTCCGCAGAAACGACAGCTCACCTCGATCCTCTCTCCGTGTCCTGCCTCTCTCTCCTCATCTATCATCTTATCAAGTTCTTTTTTTCCGAGTGTAATGAGAGCTTTCTCTACTCGCTCCCGCGTACAATTGCAGAAATATTCGACCTCAAGCTCATCGAACAAAGTCGGATCGTAGCCATGTCGTTCTGTGAGC
>JAZNBB010000019.1:0-52230 GCA_045586845.1 Eubacteriales bacterium | reverse complement strand
GCTGCTTTTCAGAACCATACGAACAAGCGGGATGTCCCCCAAAGCCCTCTCCGCTGGGGAGGGGGGACCACAGCGGAGCGAGTTTCACCGAGGCACGAGGTGAAATGAGAGAAGCGATTGTGGTGGGTGAGATGCATCTTACGGACGCTCCTTCACATCTTGAAAAATGAAAAAGCAGAAGCCATAGGACTTCTGCTTTCGTTTTGCTTATTTCTCCGCTAATTTATCAGCCCCATCGGCTCTGCCTTTGTTTCATTTTTCATCGTCGCTCGACCGGACCCGGCTATCCTGCTTTAATATCTGTCACGCGGGCATTTTTCCAGCGGTCCTGCTCGGATTCATATGCATCAGAAAGTGTAAAACTGATCCACCTTGCATACGGCTCATATCCTTCTTGCGTACACCAAAACACAGTATAATCTCCGTTTTCAAACTCGTTGGATTCGTAATAACCGTGCGGTTTTCCTGCCAATGCGATCACTTCTTCATATGTCATACCGATCCTGATGCTTTGGACTTGATCGTTTTTCGACTCATAGGTTCTGTCGAAATCAAAAATATCCTCCAATTCCTCGGTACGCTCAAAGCCAAACTTTTCCTGTAAATCTTTTTGGGTTGTGTGTTCGGTTTCCGATTCAAGCACCTCGAGCGTTGGCGATTCGGAAATACTTTCTTCGGGGAGTCCGATTTGGGATGGCGGACCGCTGCCATTCATTTCAAACAGCGGGGGAAAATTAACATCTCCAAACAATTCTCCGACCAAGCCCTGCAAGCCGTTTTTGGCAACCGATACTCCTGCCGCGACAAACAGAGAAGCAAGCAAAAGCACCAACAAAACACAGAAAGTGATCAACAAAATTTTTTGCGGTTTGTTCATGCGAGTGCTCCTTTCCTTTTTGTGCCGTTATTATACCATATAAAGCATGCAAAGTCAAGGAAAAATCCCCCGAGTGTCATCCGTAGGGGCGACCATTGGTCGTCGGCCCCTGCGAAAACTAAACATTTATATGTTTGAAAATAGGGCTGCCTTTGACAAAGCAGCCAATTTTCCAATTCACATTCCGCTAATTACGCATCCCCATCAGCTCTGCCTTTGTTTTATTTTCCGAATTCGTTTGATTCCGAACCGGAATATCTTATGGAGAGTGCAACTGCCCCACCGTAATTTTCCGTAAATAATCCATCCCAGTCAGGTCCCTCTCCATTTGGAATGGTAAGCTGAATCCATACGGTATCACCGTTGTCCAAAGACCATCCAAAGTATCTCTGCCCCGCACCCGCATCCCAACCGTGCGGTTTGCCAAGGATTTCCACGATTTCCACAACCGTCATTCTTTCCCTGACTTTGAGATAATCTTCATAACTTGGCTTATGCATTTTTCCACCGCGATCAAACAGCATATCGATGAGATCTTCTTCGCTTTGCGTGGACTGCTCCCGGGAAACAGTTTCAAGCACCTCAACCGTTGGCAATTCGGTCACAGATTCCGCAGGGAGATCATTGCCAAGCATTTCGCCGATCAAGCCCTGCAAGCCATTTTTTGCAACCGACACACCGGCTGCAACAAACAGTACCACAAACAAAAGAGCAAGCAAAGTGCAGTATATGATCAATATGGTTTTTTGATTTCGGTTCATGGGGATCTCCTTTGAATGGGGCGCACTATGTATAACAACACAGACCTGTTTTAGTTCGCATTATTATAACACTTTTTTAAGATTTTTTCAATAGGAGATCACCAAAATGTACCCGGGTAATCGGCATAAACAAAACACTTGTCCACGGACGTGCAATGCACGCCCCTACGCATACCTATCTGAACACGTCGGTCACTCGGGCGTCGTTCCATCTGTCCTCTTCGGTTGGGTATTCTCCCTGCCCAAACGTAGCCTTGACCATAACGGATTCCTCGGTATCCGTGTTCCATAACAGCATCACGCTCTCGTCGGTCAGGTGAATATAGCGGTGCGGCTTTCCCATCATATTGATCACAAGTTCCAAACGCATACCCTTGTGCACTCTGGAAAATCCCGCATTGCTCGGTATTTGCACCATATCAAAATCGAAATAGTCGTACATTTCATCCGGCAGCGGCTTTTCCTCGTCCGTGCCGATCTCGATATTTACATCGGGCGGCAAGGTTTCGAGTGGCAAAGGTTCGATCTCAATCAAGTCGCCCGTACTTTCGGAAGGCATACCGTCTGTCTCGGGTATGTGCTCTGTTTGCTTTGACGGATCGAGCTTTTCAAACAGCGGCGGAAGCTCTGCATTGGACAGCAACTCTCCAACCAGCCCTTGCGTATTGCCCAGCAAAAACAACGCAGCCGTACCGACAAGCGCGCTCATGAACAAAAGAGCGAACAGTACGCAAAAGGAGAGCAAGACAATGATCTGCTTTTTGCTCATACGCACTCCCCTTTCTTCTCTTTGATTTCATTGTATCATGCAGTATAGGGAAAGTCAAGAAAAGAAAGTAGGACAAAATGCAGTTTATCCGCAGCCCCACTATGTGTCATCCTGATGCGTACTTTCCACGACAAAAAAACAAAAATATTTGTAAAACCTATTGCATTTGCCGTTTGATTATGTTATAATGTATCGGTAAATGCGATGATGAAGTCAGCGCACACGAAAAAGCGTAAACAGAGAGGATCGACGAGGCTGGAAGCGATCTTGCGTGGCGTGTGTTGCATTTCCCTTCGGAGCAGGTCCTGTGAACCGTGAGCAATTTATCTGTATCAGTTGCGGATATTTGCCACACAAAACCGTTTGAGTTCGGCTCTCTCCGGTTATATGGTAGCGGGACACGGCAGACACCGTTATTTGTCAGCAGAGTGTTGGCTTTGTACGCATCATGCGTCACGCCTTTATTTGGGTGGTACCGCGGTTTTATGCCGTCCCATGTCTGTGGGGCGGTTTTTATATTTTGAAAATCTATTTGAACAATAAAAGGAAGGAAACATCATGAAAGAAATGCTGAATCAAATTCGTACGGCAGCACTTGAAAAGATTGCTGCAGGCGAAGATCTTGAGCAGATCAGAATCCAGTACCTTGGCAAAAAGGGCGAGCTGACCGCAGTTTTGCGCGGTATGGGCAAGCTGAGTGCCGAGGAGCGTCCCGTGATCGGACAGTTGGCAAACCAAGTACGTGCCGATATCGAAGCTGCTATGGCAGAAAAGGCAGAAACGCTCAAGGCAAGTGCACTTGCAGAGCAGCTCAAAGCTGAGCGTCTGGACGTTACCATGCCCGGTAAGTCTACCCGCGTCGGTCACGTTCACCCCTTGACCCGCGTACAGAGAGACATGGAAGAGATCTTTATAGGTATGGGCTTCTCGATCGCCGAAGGTCCTGAGGTAGAGTACGACCTGTACAACTTCCAGAAGCTCAACATTCCCGAAAATCACCCCGCAAGAGATACGCAGGACACCTTCTACATCACCGATAACATCCTGCTGCGCTCTCAGACCTCGCCCGTACAGGCGAGAACCATGGAGGTACAGAAGCCTCCGATCCGTATCATATCCCCCGGCAGAGTATACCGCTCCGACGCCATGGATGCTACGCACTCTCCCCTGTTCCACCAGATGGAAGGTCTTGTCGTTGATAAGGGCATCACCATGGGCGACCTCAAGGGCATGCTGGAGACCTTTGCAAAGGCACAGTTCGGCGAGGACACCCGCTGCCGTTTCCGTCCCCACCACTTCCCCTTCACCGAGCCCAGTGCAGAGGTTGACGTTTCCTGCTTTGCTTGCGGCGGTAAGGGATGCAGACTTTGCAAGGGCGAGGGCTGGATCGAAATTCTGGGCGCAGGCATGGTGCACCCCAACGTGCTTTCCATGTGCGGCATTGACCCCGAGGAATACAGCGGCTTTGCGTTCGGTATGGGTATCGAGCGTATTGCCATGCTCAAGTATCACGTAGACGACATTCGTCTGTTCTATGAGAACGACGTGCGTTTCCTTGAACAGTTCTGAGAAAGGAGATAGCGAACTATGAATCTTTCATTCAATTGGCTTCACGATTATATTGATACGGACAAAATCACGGACACCAAGAAATACTGCGACCGCATGACCGACACCGGCTCCAAGGTAGAGGGTTATGAGGTATTGGCAGGCGACGTAACCAACGTAAAGATCGGTAAGGTTCTCGCCATGGAGCGTCACCCCGACTCCGATCACCTTTGGATCTGTCAGATCGAGATTGGTGCAGATGCACCCATCCAGATCGTGACAGGCGCGCAGAATGTATTTGTCGGCGCTATCGTTCCCGCGGCAGTTGCGCCCGCAACGGTTGCCGAGGGCAAGCAGATCAAGGCAGGAAAGCTGCGCGGCGTGGACTCCAACGGCATGATGTGCTCGTTTGCAGAGCTGGGCTTGACCGCCAACGATTGCCCCGGTGTTGAAGAAAACGGCATTTGGATCTTGCCCGAGAGCTATGAAGCGCACATCGGTCAGGACATTTGTGAGGTAGAAATGATCCGCGACACGGTGGTTGAGTTTGAGATCACCTCCAACCGCCCCGACTGTCTGTCCGTCATCGGTCTTGCACGCGAGACCGCGGCTTCTATGGACCTTGAGTGGCACGTTCCCCCCGTATCCGTCAAGGGTACGCAGGACGGCGACCACATTGATAACTATATCTCCGTTGGCATCAGCGCGCCCGACCTGTGCTACCGCTATGCTGCAAAGGTAGTCAAGAACGTCAAGATCGCTCCCTCCCCCGTATGGATGCGCAGACGTCTGCGTGCCGCAGGCGTGCGCCCCATCAACAACATCGTTGACATTACCAACTACGTTATGTTAGAGTACGGTCAGCCCATGCACGCCTTTGATTACAAGCAAATTGAGGGCAAGGCGATCAACGTACGGCGCGCAGGCGACGGTGAGGTGTTCGTTTCCCTTGACAATATCAGCCACACCCTGGATTCTTCCATGCTGGTCATCGCCGACCAAAACAAGGCTTGCGCTCTGGCAGGCGTTATGGGTGGTTTGAACAGTGAGATCGAAAACGACACCGTGACCGTCGTATTTGAGTCCGCTTGCTTCTCGGGCCCCGACACCCGCGTGACCGCAAAGAAGAACGGCATGAGAACCGAGTCCTCCGCACGCTTTGAAAAGGGTCTTGACCCCGAAAACTGTCTGCCCGGCTTGATGCGCGCTTGCCAGCTGGTTGAAATGCTTGGCGCAGGCGACGTGGTGGACGGTCTGATCGACGTTTATCCCGGAAAGAAGGAGCAGGTCATTCTTCCCTTTACGCCTGACAAGTATAACAAGTTCCTCGGCACCGAGATCGACAAGCAGACAATGATCGACATTCTCGCAACCCTTGAGTGCCGTGTGGAGAACGGCAGCATTTACGTTCCCTCCTTCCGCTCCGACCTTAACTGCATGCAGGACATTGCGGAAGAGATCGTCCGCATCTGGGGATATGACAAGATTCCCTCCTCCTGCATAAATGCAGAAACCACGCAGGGTATGCGTACCCCCAAGCAGAAGCTGTTTGTTGCAACCGAGCAGCTGATGTACGGCATGGGTATTTCGCAGATCCAGACCTTCTCGTTCATCAGCCCCAAGTACTACGATGCCATCGCACTGCCTGCTGACAGCTCTCTGCGCACATCGGTGGTCATCTCCAACCCGCTTGGCGAGGACACCAGCGTAATGCGTACCACTGCGCTGCCTTCTTTGATGGAGGTTCTGCAGAGAAACAACAACTTCTCCAACCAGAACGTGCGTCTGTTTGAAATGGCAACCATTTACCTGCCCGACGAGGATGTTGCCAATCTGCCCGAGGAAAAGACGGTTGTAACGGTTGGTATGTACGGCGATGCTGACTTCTACGACATGAAGGGTGCTGTGGAGAACCTGCTTTCCATGGCAGGCGTTAAGGCACCTGTTTACTCCGCGTGCACCGAAAATCCCTCTTACCACCCCGGCAGATGCGCCACCGTGACCACGGCTGACGGCAAGTACCTCGGAGTATTCGGTCAGATCCATCCCGTTGTGGCTGACAACTATGGCATGAGCATTCCCGTGCTTTGCGCAGAGATCGACTTTGACGCGCTGTTTGCCGCTTGTAACACCGAGCCCGACTACAAGCCTCTGCCCAAGTTCCCCGCCGCAACTCGAGATTACGCATTCGTTTGCGCTGAGGAACTGGAGGTTGGAAAGATCATGAATGTGATCGCCAAGGCAGGAGGTACTCTGGTTGAAAACGTAGAGCTGTTTGACATTTTCCGTGGCGAAAAGTTGGGTGCAGGAAACAAGAGCGTTGCTTTCCGCGTCACCCTGCGCGCACCCGACAGAACCTTGACCGTTGAAGAAGCTGACAAGATTTCCAAGAAGATCATCAACGACCTCAAGTTCAAGCTGGGCATTGCGCTCAGAGCATAAAATTCTCGGGGCTGTTGCATCTGCAACAGCCCCGAGAAAATGAGATGTACATACATGAAAGGAGTTTGTGTCATGGCGAAAAACAAAACCCTAAAGACACATCCGATCAAGCGGTTTCTTCCCTATTATAAGCCTTATACCAAGGATATCATCTTTGATCTTTGCTGTGCTGCCCTGACAACCATGTGTGAGCTGGCACTGCCGCTGATCGTAAGAAAGATCACAGGAGCCGCCCAAGAAGAACCCATCGCGCTGACCGTGACCATGATCCTGACCTTTGGCGGTGTGTATCTGCTGATGCGTCTGATCGATACAATTGCTTACTACTATATGGCAAACCGCGGTCATATCATCGGTGCGAAAATGGAGACAGATATGCGCCGTGATCTGTTCGGACACTTGCAAAAGCTCAGCTTTTCCTACTTTGACAACACCAAGGTAGGCACCCTGATGTCACGTATCACCAATGACCTGTTTGATATTACCGAGTTTGCACATCATTGCCCCGAAGAGTTTTTCATTGCGGGCGTCAAGATCGTCGGCTCGTTTATCATTCTCATGATCATCAATCCCGTGCTTGCGCTTATCACCTTTGCCATGATCCCCGTTATGGTGTTGGTGTTGATCTCGTTCAACGGTAGGATGAAGGAAGCATTCCGTCAATCGCGCTCGCAGGTGGGCGAGCTCAACTCGCAGGTCGAAGATAGTCTCCTCGGCATTCACGAGGTCAAAGCGTTTGCCAACGAAGGCACCGAAATTGAAAAGTTCAGGCAAGGCAACCACAAGTTCTTGGGCATCAAGGGGACTATGTATAAATACATGGGTATGTTCCAGGCGTCCACCCGTTTTTTCGAGGGTCTTCTATATATTGTGGTCGTAGTCGTGGGTGCGCTCTTACTGATCGCAGAAAATCCCGTGATCCAATTGGATGCCGCCGACTATATCGCGTTTTTGATGTATGTTTCTACCCTGTTTACTTCGGTACGCCGTATTGTTGAGTTTACCGAGCAATTCCAGCGCGGCATGACCGGCATTGAACGATTCTCGGAGATCTTGGACGTTGAACCTGACATCAAGGATAAGCCGGGTGCCAAGGTGTTGGAAAATGTCAAGGGTGACATTGTGTTGGACAAGATCACTTTCCGCTACGAGGAAGACAAAAAGCAAAACGTACTGACCGATCTTTCACTGCACGTGCATGCAGGCGAAAACGTGGCACTGGTGGGTCCTTCGGGCTGCGGTAAGACCACGCTTTGCTCACTCATTCCCCGTTTCTACGAGCTGCAGAGCGGTCAGATCATGCTTGACGGACAAAACATTCAGGATGTGACCATGCGATCACTGCGCCAAAACATCGGTATCGTGCAGCAGAACGTATATCTGTTCTCGGGCACCATCCGCGACAACATTGCCTACGGTAAGCCGGATGCAACCGACGAGGAGATCGAGCAAGCGGCGCGTCTTGCAGGTGCTGACGAGTTTATCGATCAGCTGCCCGACCGCTATAACACTTACGTGGGTGAGCGCGGACTCAAGCTCTCGGGCGGTCAGCGTCAACGCGTATCCATCGCACGCGTGTTCCTCAAAAATCCTCCTATCCTGATTTTGGACGAGGCAACCAGTGCGCTTGACAACGAAAGCGAGCGACTGGTGCAGAAATCGATTGAAAAGCTGACTGTTGGCAGAACTACCATTACCATTGCCCACCGTCTGACCACCATCAAAAATGCAGATCGCATTGTGGTTTTGACGCAGGACGGCATTGTGGAAGAGGGTACGCATAAGGAGCTGACCGAAAAGGGCGGCATGTATGCAGACCTGTACAAGCTCTACACAGCTGACTAAGAAAGGACTCAACTATGGAAAAAGCAAAATTAGATCGCATCAACGAGCTTGCGCACAAGGTCAAGAGAGGCGAGCAACTGACCCCCGAGGAACTCGAGGAACGCGCCGTGTTGCGCACTGAGTATATCCGCGAATTCCGCGCATCCATGACCGGTATCCTGGATAACACTGTCATCGTGCGCCCAGACGGCACGCGCGAACAGGTTGCAGAACGCGGCAAGGCCGAGCAGGACAAGCAATAAAATCAAATCTTTGATTCAAAAAGCCCTTTACAATAAGGGCTTTTTGTGTTATAATTAGATTGAATAAGTGTTTTGATAGGATTATTATGATGAATACAGATATTACTTTCCCGCTTTGCGTCGGGACACTCTCGCCCACCGAGACCGAAGGCTTGGGTGCTGCTCTTGCTGACGCGCTGCTACGCGATAAAACACTGCCTCGCTTTATTGCCCTTTACGGTGACCTCGGCGTGGGCAAAACCGCATTTACGCGAGGCTTTGCCTCAGTCCTCTCCCCCGAAAGCCTTGTGCGCTCCCCTACCTTTACCTTGGTCAACGAATACCGCAACAAGGCGACCAAGACCTCGCTTTTCCACTTTGATATGTACCGCATCGACTCGGAGGACGACCTGTATTCCATGGGCTTTGACGATTACCCCGACCGCGGTATTTGCATTGCTGAGTGGTGCGAGAAGATCCCTTATGCGCTGCCCTTGCATTATTTGCGCGTGACCATTACCAAAAACAATGCGGACAATCCCGTCAGCCGCGAGATCTTGATAGAAAGGATCTGACAGATGAAGATTTTGGCTCTTGATTCCACCGCCGTGGTTGGCTCGGTGGCACTATGCGAGGACGATCGCATGATCGCACACTATACGCTAAACACGGGTAACACGCACAGTCAGACGCTCTTGCCCATGATCGAATCTGTGCTGAAGAACGCAGATTGGGAAATCAACGATCTTGACCTGATCGCTGTCAGCAAAGGTCCCGGCTCGTTTACAGGTGTGCGCATCGGTGTTGCCACAGTCAAGGGGCTGGCTTTTGGCAAGAATATTCCCTGCGCGGGCGTTTCCACGCTGGAAGCCCTTGCGTACAATCTTAGATACTGTAACGGCATCGTATGCCCCGTTATGAACGCGCGCCGCGCACAGGTATATAACGCTCTGTTTTCCTGCAAGGATGGCGTGCTGACACGTCTTTGCCCCGACCGTGCCATCTCGATAGCAGAGCTTGACCGGGAGCTGTGCGAAATGGATCAGCCCGTATATCTTGTCGGCGATGGCTATAACATTACGCTGGACGGCTTTGAAAAAACCGCAGTCATTCCCATACCCGAGGAGTTGCGCGTGCAGAGCGGTTACAGCGTTGCCATGTGCGGTCTTGCCGCATATGAGCGAGGCGAAGCAACCGATGACATCTGCCTCGACGTGACCTATTTGCGTCCCTCGCAGGCAGAGCGAGAACGTAATGAACGACTTGCAAAAGAGAATATTTGAAAGAGAGGCAGATGACTATGTTGATCAACAAAATCGTGATCGGATGTGACCATGCAGGCTTTGTTTTGAAAGAACAGATCAAGCAATATCTTACTGCTAACGGCGTGGAAATGCTTGACGTGGGCTGCTACAGTACCGATTCCTGCAACTACCCCGATATTGCGCACGCGCTGTGCTCCAAGATCCAAAGCGGCGCATACACCACCGGTATTCTGATCTGCGGTACGGGCATTGGTATGTCCATGTGCGCGAACAAGCATACGGGCATTCGTGCCGCTTGCTGTTCGGACGTCTTTTCTGCCCGCGCAACGCGTATGCACAATGATGCAAACGTACTTTGCTTTGGTGCACGCGTGGTAGGATACGGCGTGGCTTGCGATCTGGTGGAAACATTCTTAAATCAAAAATTCGAGGGGGAGCGTCACGCACCTCGTGTGGCAGCCATCAACGCCCTTGACGAAAGCGAGAAAAAATGAGTTATACTGCAAAGGATGCCGCCAAAGACGCTGCCGACGTGCTGCGCGCGGCAAGTAAAGAGGCGGGAAAACGCAACTATACCGCCGCTGTGATCGTTGCGGGCGGAAACGGCACACGCATGGGCACCGAGCTCACCAAGCAGATGCTTGAAATCGACGGAAAGCCCGTTGTGGTGCACACCCTGCTTGCCTATCAAAACACGCCCTGCATCGGCGAGATCGTAGTTGCCGCCAAGCAGGACGAGATAGATATTTACGAGGATTTCAAAGAGAAGTACGGCTTGACTAAGCTACGCGCCGTGGTCGCGGGCGGGGTGACCAGACAGGCATCCGCGCTTGCGGGCGCGGAGGCGGTCAGCGATAAGGTGCGCTACGTAGCGATTGCCGATGCTGCACGCTGTCTGACCACCCCCGAAGAGATCAGCGAGGTCTGTCGCATCGCCTACAAGACCGATGCCGCATCTGCGGGCATTCCCGCAACAGATACGGTCAAGGTGGTGGACAAGGCGGGCTATATTACCGACACGCCCGAGCGCGCTTTGACGTGGCAGGCGCAAACGCCGCAGGTATTCCGCCATGCGCTCTACCTTGCAGCAAGCTATGCCGCCATTGAGCACAAGTTCACCGCCGCAGATGACAACTCGTTGATCGAGTTTGTGAAGCACCCCGTCAAAATGGTCCAATGCTCCAAGCAAAACATCAAGATCACCGAGCCCTGTGACCTGCCCTACGCGCAGCTCATACTTGACACGCGCAAAAAAGAAAGCGAGGACAAGGCATGAGAGTAGGACACGGATACGACGTACACCGCTTGGTCGAGGGTCGTGAGTTGATCCTTGGCGGCGTGAGAATCCCTTATGAAAAAGGGCTGCTCGGGCACTCGGATGCCGACGTGCTGACCCATGCCGTCATGGACGCGCTGCTTGGCGCAGCTGCGCTGGGAGATATCGGCAAGCATTTTCCCGACACAGATCCCGCCTATAAGGGTGCAGACAGCTTAAAACTCGCGGAATACGTGGCGGCACTACTGACTGAAAAAGGTTACCGCATTGGCAATATTGATGCCACCGTGATCGCGCAAGCCCCCAAGCTTGCTCCCCATATTCCCGCTATGAAGGAAAATCTGGCGCGCGCGCTTGGCTGTGCACCAGACCAAATCAACATCAAAGCGACCACCGAGGAGCACCTTGGTTTTACGGGAGAGGGGCTTGGCATGGCCGCACACGCACTCTGCCTGATCGAATCTATATAAAGCACGCAGCAAGCAGCAAAATATACACACTTCCTTGGCTTTACTCCTCCCTGCTGCCGCGACCGTGCAAAGCGTCACACTACAGAATATGACACCTATCTACATTTTGCAACAGAAAGGAAACAAACTATGACTTATATCGCTCCTTCCCTGCTGGCTGCCGATTATGCACACTTAGCAGACGAGATCAAAAAGGTTGAGGACGCGGGCGCAAACTACCTGCATCTGGATATCATGGACGGCGCGTTTGTTCCCAACATCAGCTTTGGGCCCGAGCTTGTTACATCTATCCGCAAGCACACGAGACTGATCTTTGACGTACATCTGATGATCAACGATCCCATTCGCTACGTAGACAGATTCGTCAAAGCGGGTGCCGACATGATCACCTTCCACGTAGAAAGCACCGACGACCCCGAAGCGGTCATTCGTGCCATCGCCTCACACGAAATGCGCGTGGGTATGGCAGTTTCCCCCAAGACTCCTGTTGAGACCATTTTCCCATATCTTCCTAAGCTCTCGCAGGTCACCATCATGACAGTTGAACCCGGCTTTGGCGGGCAAGAGCTCATGATGCCCATGCTTGACAAAGTGCGCGTGCTGCGCAGATACGCCGCTGATCACGGTTTGAAGCTGGATATTGAGGTGGATGGCGGTATCAATCCCGACAACGTAGGCTACTGCACCGGTGCAGGCGCAAACGTCATTGTCGCAGGCTCTGCCATTTTCAAATCCAAAAAGCCCAGATCGGTGATCTTCGGCATGAAGGATTCGGCAAAGCTCAATCCGTTTGTTGGGTAATAGATAAGCTTATTTAGACTGCGGAATATACGGAATATATGACACGAGGGCTGAATCGAGACAATGATTCAGCCCTTTGTTATTTGAAAATACGATCAGTTGCCCGGATTCATCAGCCCGCCCCTTTTCCCGCGGACATTCACGCCACTGCGTTCCGTTCATTGCGGGTCCTCTTCCCCATAGGGGACGCCTTATGGAAGTTGCCCGCAATGGGAAAGTCAGCAGAACGGATGCGCGCAATAGAGGCGTCCCCTATGGGGAAGAGGACCCGCAGTGAGTGGAGCACGGCGAAACGAGCGTCCGCGGGAAAAGGGGCCGTCTGAACACATCGAGAATGTTCTGTATCAAGAAGAAAACTATATTGAATTGAATGTAAATAAGCAGAAACCTACTCGCATTATCATACTGCTTTTTTGCTCTAATCTTTATCACCAACAAATCTCTTCCATCCCCTGCTCCGCCCCTTGCGATAATTATTTAACCGCAAGTTAAATGCTTGTTACCTACGCTTCGCTTGTATTATCTTGGAGCTATGTTATAATATAATCGAAAACAGGCCTGTTTACTTTACTTACAAGGAGTACAATTATGGAACTGAACATTGGAACAAACATCAGACGCTTACGTCTTGCTAAGGGCTTGACACAGGAGCAGCTCGCAGAGCTTTTGACTATATCAACGGCGGCAGTAAGTAAATGGGAAGCAAAAAACACCTATCCCGATATTACTATGCTGTTTCCGCTTGCAGAAATATTTGGTGTGACCGTTGATGAGCTTTTAGGTTATGACGAGGCGAAAGCCAAGGCAGACGTGGATCAAATACTGGAGCAGCATCTACAGCTATATATTGAAGGCAGATTTACTTATGCACGAAAATTGATTACAGACGCGCGAAAGAAATATCCCCATGATTACCGCATTATGAATAAGTATATGTGGGATAAGGCACGCGGTATTGATGCCGAAACGTTGCTAAAAAGCAAGGACGAGCTGACACAAATATGTAACTGTATATTGGAAGGATGCACGCACGACGGTCTTCGCGCCGATGCAATCAACATGAAAGCCAAGCTCCTGCACGCAAGTGGCGACACTGCGGCAGCATTCGAGCTGCTTGATCATTTGTCCTCATGGCAGGCTCCCATACTTAAAGAGGGGCTTTTCGCTACTGATACGGCTGAATATCGATACTGGAATAAGCGAAATTGTTACGGGCTGATGGACGTGATGTCGTTCAAGCTCGCCCGCATCATTCGATTTGAGCCTACGCTCTCGGTAGCACAAAAAATCGAACGTTTAGAAACGATGGCACAAGCACTTGCAGAAATAAGCAACACCGACGATCTTGCCTTTTTCTGCTTTGGGGAGGAGAAAATTTTAGGAACTTTGGCAGGCATGCTGACAGCAGATAATACACCCATCAAAAACGTTATCCGCATCAGAGAAAAGCAGCTGGTTGCCATGCAAAAAATCATGGCTCTCGCCGACAATGACCCTGTTGTAAAAGAATTGGTTTTGTCTACCTACAAGACGGACAACTTGGTTGCGTGGGAGTTGAACCGACTTTTGCACTCTCCGCATCCGCAATTTGCAAAGCTCAGAGAAAATCCCGAATACGTTGAAATGCTCCGCAAATGGGACAAATAAATTTAAAAGCAGAGCCAAACGAATACTCTTTGCGTTTGGCTCTGCTCTTTTTTACAGCACGATCGACTTGATCTCGGGAAATTCATCCGCGAGGTCAAGCAGTTCGTCGCTGAGATTGTCTTTATGTATGCGAACCTCCATGCTTACACGCACGTCGCCATTGTCCAACTTTTCCATCTCCACGCCGCCTATCAGTATCTTCATTTCTGCCAGCCTTGCGCGGATTTTGGGCATAACCGTGTGATAATCCTCAGATATGACCAACAATAGCTCCTTGGAGGACTGCATATCCCCCGGTAATAGCTTATGCAGCGAGATCTGAAGCAGGATCATCAGCGCGGTGCAAAGCACACCAACCGTGTACATCCCTGCACCCAGCGCAAGTCCGATGGCGGCAGTTGCCCAGATGCCGGCTGCGGTGGTCAAGCCCTTAACCGAGCCGCCGCGCACAAATATCACGCCTGCACCCAAAAAGCTGATGCCTGTGATGACGTTGGAGGCAATGCGCGAGGCATCCGCCCCCACCACGTCGGAAAAGCCGTATTTGGAGACCACCATGATCAAGGTCGCACCCATCGCCACGATGATATGGGTGCGTATACCCGCCTCCTTGAGGCGTTTGGTTCGCTCAAGACCGACAAGTCCGCCGCACAGGCATGCCACGACAACGCGTACAAGGTAATCCCATGCGCCGATATGCTCAAAAAGCCATAAGTCCCAAGCCATATTCGTCTCCTTTGTTCATTTTGGTAATTTAATCAATCCATATAGCCAAGCACGATATCTTCCTCTTTGGCAACACGGTTACGATAAAATGTCAGTTTCACTGTCTCACCGCCGTAGTGTGAATTGATAATATCAATCAATTCATCACTGGTACTTACCGCCTGTCCGTCTGCCATGACGATAATATCACCCGGCTGCAGCTTGTGTTCCGCATCCAATCCGGGTGTGGTGCTGATCACCAAAACACCGGTATAAGGTGCAGAATAGCCCAGATCCGGATAATACGTCCCTGCCGTCACATCCGTGCAAGTAATACCTATCTTCGGAGCCCGGGTAGTTATGGGAGACTCTCCCGGCTCACCTGTTTCGATGATATTATTGATCAATATCATTGCCTCGTCGATCGGTATGGCAAAGCCCATATTCTCATATTGTCCCGACAGCTTCATGGTAATAATACCAAGCACTTCCCCATCCGCATTCACCAAAGGTCCTCCCGAATTTCCCGGGTTGACAGGTGTATCCGTTTGGATCAGCTTCATTGTCTTTTCATGGGTACCCTCATCGTTATAGATTTTGACCTCTCTTTTCGCAAAGGATACCACGCCTTTGGTCACGCTCCATGCATATTCCTCTCCTGCAGGAGTACCCACGGCGTACACATTCTGCGCATCCTTGACCTCGGCGGAACTTCCCAATACTGCGCAGTAAAGTCCGATTGCATTTACCTTGATCACGGCAATATCGTCGATCTCTGAATAGCCAATCACCTCAGCCTCAGCCGCTTGACCGCCGTAAAATTCAACTGTGACGGTCTGCGCCTTTTCAACCACGTGGTAATTGGTGGCAATATAGCCGTCCTCGGTCAGCACGATGCCTGTGCCCGTACTAACACCGTTTGGGGTCTTGACAGAAATGACTACGGTATAGTTGCGCACAGATTCGAGCGCACTGACCTCAATGGTCTGTTCCTCGCCTCCGCCCACTACGGTCACATCGCCCGTAAAACCGCCAATCACAACTTGTTCAGCCGCAGGCGGTGTGAGTGCATCGTAAATCAGCACACCCACCAATATACCGAAGCACAAGGCAAATACAGCGGTCATAGTCAAAGCATATACTAAAAGTCCGCGTCTGTGCGTGCGCTTTGAGGACTGATCCTTCATATCAGCCGTACGCTGATCCTCGTAGTTCCACCTGTATGCATACGTGCCGCTCTGCTTCTGCGCGGCATCCTTTTGGCTCTTGTCTGCATCAAAGATCTGCTGCGCCTCGGCGGCGAATGCTTGCGCATCTGTGCGTTGCTCGGCGGACTGTTCGGCTTCCCGAACCGGCTCTTGTGCCGTCTCTTGTGCCGTCTCTTGTGCCGGCTCTTGTGCCGGCTCTTGTACCGGCTCTTGCATCTGTTCTATTAATTCCCCCTGTTCTTGCGCAGGGATTTGTTCACGTTTATCTTCCAAATTGCTCTCCCCCTCTCATTCCTTTTCGGGAGCACTTACCTCGGGCAATGTAAAGGTGAATTCACACCACTCGCCTGCGACACTATCGACCTTGATACTCTCATGATGGGCTTCAATGATTGTTTTGGCAATATAGAGTCCCAAGCCAACGCCTTTTTTGTCAAGCCCGCGGCTCTTATCACTCTTATAAAAGCGTTCAAATACGTACGGCAGATCCTCCCCGGCAATACCTTGCCCCTGATTATAGATGCGAACGCGGACCTTCTGACTTTTTCTGACACGGTCCAGGCAAATGCGCAACACGCCACTCTCCCTTGAGAATTTTACCGCATTGTCAACCAGATTATACACGATCTGATACATGGCATCGCGGTCTGCAAGCACGTACATATTTTCGTCCTCGCACGCAAATTCCACCTCGAGCTTTTTCTCATCAATCTTTTGCTCAAACGAGATCAGAATCAAGCGTGAGACCTCGCAAATATCAAACGGTACGGATACGAATTTACGGTCGCCCGCCTGAATACGCGACAGATCAAGCAGCTGCGAAACCAAACGAGAAAGACGCTTGACCTCCTCGGACACAATGCCGAGATAATAATGTTGCTGTTCCGTGGGGATGACCCCATCTAAAATGCTGTCGATAAAGCCGGATATGGTAGTCATGGGTGTACGCAGATCGTGCGAGACGTTTGCCATAAACGAGGTACGCATCTTGTCAAGTGCCTCCAAGGATTGCGCCATATTATTCATCGCACGCGCAAGCTCTGCCACCTCATCGTTTCCGTGCACCGGTACCCGTACGTCAAATTTTCCTGCCGCAAAGCTTTTGGCAGCGCGGCTCATTTCTTTGAGCGGCGTAATAATACGCTCAGTAATAAAATAGAATGCGATCAATGCTGCCAGCATGACCCAAAGGCTGGCTGCCATAATGACCTGTATGGTGGAATCACGCAGATCCATCCAATCCGAGGACCCCGCACATACAAGCAAAATACCGTACACATCATTCTCGTACATCAAGGGATAGGCATGCACCACGTGGGGCTGCGAAAGCGTACCCGCAAAGGTGTCTGTGCCCTGTATGAGCTGTCCGGAAAGCACCTCGTTCATATCCGATAGAGGCAGTACCTGTCCTATCTCAAAAAGCTGCTGCTCCACGCCGCGTCCCATCAACAGCGTGCCGTCAGCGTCCGCAAGCAGTATGGTAATGCCGTCCGCATTTACGGTCAATGCCTGCAAAATCTCCGCAGTGGTCTGCCCATTTTCCGCGATATACTCCGAAAACGGCATATCCTTTTTGTAATTCCCGTCCACATAAGCATATGCGGCGGCAGCCGAATTAGTGATCAGTTCGGTCTTGACCTGCTCGGAATACCCGTTTATGATATTTCCGATGATCACGATCAGCAACATAAAGCTGACCACAATGATCAGCATAAACGCCGTAATATACTTAAAAAACAGACTCTTAAACACGAAGCGCGCCTCAGCTCAACAGCTCAAACTTGTAGCCAACGCCCCAAACGGTCTTCAAGATCCACTTATCCGATGCCCCCTCCAGCTTTTCGCGCAGTCTCTTAACGTGCACGTCAACCGTGCGAGAGTCGCCCAGATAGTCAAAGCCCCAGACCTTGTCCAAGAGCTGATCGCGGGTAAACACACGGTTATAGTTGGAAGCCAGGAAATACAGCAGCTCCAGTTCCTTAGGGGGAATATCTACGCTCTTGCCCTTGAGCTTGAGCTCATACTTTTGACGGCTGATCTCAATATTCTCAAACTTAACCACCTCATCGTCATCCTGGTTGTTGTGAGCCTGATAGCGGCGAAGAACAGCCTTGACGCGTGCAGAAAGCTCCTTCATGTCAAAGGGCTTGACCAAAAAATCGTCCGCACCCAGCTCAAGTCCCAACACCTTGTCAAAAACCTCACCCTTTGCGGTGATCATGATAATGGGCTTGGAGGACATTTCGCGGATCTCGCGGCAGACCTGCCAGCCGTCCTTTTTGGGCAGCATGATATCAAGCAGCACGATGTCGGGCTCATACATTTTGAAGTAGCTGATACCCTCTACACCGTCGGATGCAGTCTTAACTTCATAACCCTCATTGGTGAAATACACCTTAAGTAATTCGCTGATGTTGTTGTCGTCGTCTACGACAAGAATTTTGGTATCCATCATAGTTTTGGACCCTCCTTTATTCCTTTATATCTTTTTCATTCGTTTTTTACAGCGTTTTAACTTTACCGTTATCATTATACCACACTTTTTTCGCTTTTGTGTGATTTTTGAATGAATTTTGTCGGAAATTTATTCAAAAACGCCGTTTTTTTCTTGGCGTTAATAATTGTATCACAATATCTCGGATTTGTAAAGAGTTTTTTCAAATTCAGTTAACATTTTAAAACAAAAAGTTGGAAGGCATCTCCACAACATGAAGTGCCTTCCTTCCCTTTTATTCGGTAAGCGGAATGACGTACTCCGCAAAGGATCTTGCGGGTGCAGACACATCGGCAATGCTTTCCCGCACGGTCAGAGCGATCTGCTGCTCGGTGATTTGTTGATCCCCCAACGTATTCATGGCAACGCGGCTTTCGGCAGCGAGCATCACACCCCCGTGCGTGCCACTTGCAGGTGTGAATGCGCCAAGATCCAGCACGACCTTGCCGTCCTCGTCGCTTTTATTGAGCACGTTCAGCACAAGTGCCGTTCCCTGCTCGTTCATGGAAAGCTGTACCAAAAACGCGTCGTCGTAGCTTGCGTGATAATTCTCAATGACCAACGTTCTGTACGCCTTGGTGTGTGCAAAACGGTGCAGTATCATGCCCGCCGCCGTTGCGTACGCCCCCTCCTTGGGGGTCTCGATTGCCGATTGAGCGTGCGTATTGGCAAGATTATTGAAATTGATAAAACCAATCTCCTGCCCGTATCTCTGCCACGTCATGAGCATACCCGCGGCATTCAGCGCGTACAACCACTTGCTGAAAAGATAGCATTTGGTGACCTTGGTCTCGCTCCGGGCAACAAAGTTATAGCAGTCCGCGCCACCCAGCGGCAGCCATTCGGTATTGCAGTATTTCAGATGCGTGCCGTTCTGCTCGTTATAGGCACGCAGAATTGCAAGCTTTTTCTGTAAAACGATCTCGTCAAGACCGCGATCGGCAATAAAGTCGATGTGCATACCTGCGATCTCTATCATCTTTTCAAGAGCTTGGAGCGGATAGCTGTAGGTATCAATCCCAATTTTGATAGTAGGATCAACCGCCTTCATGGCGCGGGAATATACGATGCAGGCGCGTGCGTACTCCTCGGGCGTAAACCAGCGGTGCACCTCGTTGTCCATCTCCCAGTATTTGACGTTGTAGGGCTTGACGCGTCCGTTTGCAATACGTGCTCTTCCGCCCTCGGTGGTCTCGTCCCCGTTGCAGTATTCCACCCATGCAGCCGCTTCGCGCGCGCCCTGTTCAATGCTTGTAAAGCCGGGCAGATCTCTGCCGTGGGGCGCGGCGTGGATGGTCGGGTCGTTGGGGTCCTTATCAAGACTTTCGGGCGGTACGTAATCAAAGAAACGCTTAAAGGGGTGATACATATTGACGCAGATCATGGATTCACCGCCCACCGCCTCTGCATACGAGGCAAGCTCGTCGGTGCCAATGTCGTTGTACTGATAGCCGCCCCAGAAATACGACTTCATGGGCGGGCGGTACTCACCCACGCCGTCGCGCCAGTTATAAAACGACGCAAAGCAGCCCCCGGGCCAGCGCACGACAGAGGGAGAGACGTACGCCCCTGCCTCGACCGCGTTTTTCTTAATGCCGCGCACGGCATCCGACGGTGTCAGGGAAAAATCGTCGCACAAAAGGCTCGTGTGCGCGTCGGTCAACAGCGCAAAGGTATATCTGCCCTCGGCAGGAACGGTAAAGCTTGCGGATACGGCAGCGAAATCATTGCCGATGCCGTCAAGCGCACAGACCGCTACGGGATCTTGTACAGTTCCCTCCTTGTAAATTGCCACGCGCACCTTGCCTGCGCCCAATACGCGCTTGATCTTGCCCTTGAACGTGTAAGTCACGCCCACAAAGCAATATTTGCCCTCCTGCGCAAGTCCACCCTCGGCGTCCGAGTCGTTGACCACCAGCAT
Source organism: Eubacteriales bacterium (assembly GCA_045586845.1). Lineage (GTDB taxonomy): Bacteria > Bacillota > Clostridia > Oscillospirales > CAG-272 > SVQP01. The sequence continues at coordinate 31,980 of JAZNBB010000019.1, read as the reverse complement.
GGCGTGCTCCCCGTGGCAGCCTCCCTCGACGACTGCGATACGCACGTCGGCGGTGGGGGATTTTTCAATGACAAAGGTGGAGTCATCCGCAATAAGCTGATGCCCCGCTGTACCGGGAAAGGCAAACCACGCGTTGTGCTCGTAGCCCGAGTGATACCAGTCAAACACGCGCCAGTCGGTCTCGCAGCGCGAAGAATGGTCACGCTCATCCTCCAGCAGATCAAACCAGATCTTATTGATCATACGGTAGGGATAAAACGGCTCAAAGCTGCGGTTGAAAAACATCTCGGCTGCCATGCCCTCCACCTGTAAGCCGTAGCCAAGCTCAATAAAATTGGACGCTAACTTGGGACTTATGGGCGTGGAGTGGTATTGCGAGGTTGCAACAAGTTCAAGTTTCATGTCCGTACTCCTGTCATTGTTATTGTACTTATTATAGCAGTTTTCAGGCAACGTGTCAATGACAGAACGAAAAATGCACAAATTTCGAAAAAAGCTCTTGACTCTATAGTTGACTATAATGTTATAATAGAGATAACGAGTAAGAGGAAGGTGAAAAAATGCTCAAAATCGGAGAATTTGCAAAGATCTGCGGAGTCAACGTGCAGACGCTGCGGTACTACGACAAAATTGGCGTTTTGTGCGCGGATCGCATCGATGAGGAATCGGGATACCGCTATTACAACCCGGACAAGATCAAGACTTTTCAACTCATCGAGCAGCTCAAGCAATTGGATTTCTCTCTTGACGAGATCAAGGAATTTCTTGCGTGCAGCCCTGCGCAGCAGTGCCGTATCTACAGCGATAAAAAGCTGGCTTTGATGAAGGGTATTCACCAAATACGCAATCAAATTGATCAGATTGACGACAACTGTGAGAACGCGCAACCCGGTGTGCTACCCTTGAATCAGCAGTTTATGCAAACGTCTTTTGAGGATGATCCGTGCGTGATCGGAAAATGGGTTTATTGTGGAGATTTAGAAAAATCCGGGACTTTTGCGAATGAACAGGATTTGGTCAAAAACGAGATCCTTCACAAAGAGCTGTTCTTTCTTCCCGGCGGGTGCCAGACGTGGAAATACTTTTGGAGTAAAGATTGTCTGTACTATATTCTCCCGACATTCAATGTAATCGTTCCCAATCCCTATCGAATACTTCAGATTGGCGAGACGACCTACATGGAAATCGAATGGGGCGTGGATTCATTTCAGAATGACGCATCCCAAACCGTCATTCGTATTTACAAGCAAGAGAATACGCGCAGATATGCCGAACGGGAAACGCACGTAGCGCGTGATAACGTGGACGTTCCATTCGTCCCCGATGACCGCCTGCTCGGTGAATGGGAAACGGTTGATCTTGTAAGTGATCCAAGTGAATTTCGCAGCGATCAACGGCGGTGCCAAAGCGACTTTTGGGTGGTTGGCATGCAGTTTTTCAACCGTGGTATGTGCACGCAAACGCGTAAATACGTGACCGGTGAATATCAAGCATGGCTGCAATACTCTGCCGGTATGATTATCGAATACCCGTATGAGAGGGTCTGGCATTATCAGATGCATACGGAGAACGGCGCGGACTATTTAATTGCGGAGTATAAATACAGCGACTATAACTATACGGGAAAAGTTCAGCAATATTACGTGCTCAAAAGAAAAACATCCTAAAGTGCCAACCTTTTTGCGGGTTTCGTTGTCATAAGGATAAGCCCGTGCATACAAAACGGTGTGGCATGGCATGCCGTCAACGCAGCAATCCTATAAAAAAGAATGATAAAAATTAAAAATTCAATGAAATGGAGTCGGTATGGGTAATCTTTACAAAGCTTATTTAGTGAATAAAAGAAATTCGGAGAATGCTCCTAAAACTACAGAAATTACTTTTGAACACGCAGGGACAATGTATCGTGTCATAATGACAAAGAAGCGCGCAAACAGATTAACTGTAATTCGATGCATGAACAATACGGTAGTATGGGAACAAATACCACTTCTTTGCCTTTTGAATAATGCACGCGGAGAGGGTGAAGCGATCGACAGTATTCCCGTAGCGGTCAACAAGGAATACGTAACCTTGTTTGTGATTAAAGGAAAGCCCGGAAGAATTGAGGGCTTAGACGAAGGGATTTTCCGCTCAGCCGGAAATTTCGATGCAGCATGTATAAATTTAATGTCAGAAAAGAAATTTCGACATTTATAATACTTCGTTCTCAAGTCTTGTATAGTATTGATAAATTCGGATAAACAGCACGCTATGGTCAACATGCCGTCAACACAGCAATTCTATTCAATAAAGCACGAAGGAGCACCAAAATGAACTCGTACAAATCTGCAAAAAAGCGCGCCCTTGAGGCATACCCTGCTTTGAAAAAATACCGCAGAGAACGAATACTTCGCATTCTTGGCAAATGTCTGCTTTGGAGCTTGCCGGTATTAGCTTTAGCTGTGTATATGTGCATCCGTTATACGCACGTGGCAATTCCCATAATCGGTGCTGCACTGCTCTTTGTCGTGTTTTGGCGCATTGTTGCACCGTTACATAATTTCAAAAGATTTCATGGAAAGATCACCAAGCTGACCGCTATAGTCAAGCGTGTCAAAGCCAATAACGGATGGGTAATCGTTTCTTCTGCACTCACGGATAGCGTCGTGCTGGTGGTCACGGTAAAGCTACCAAACGGAAAGACACGCAACGTCGAGGTCAATTCGCGTTTTGAAGAGGTACTGGAGGTTGGGGACGAGCTGATCTATCTGCCCGGACTTGTACATCCCATCCATTTAACTCCGGGACTCCGAAACATTTGCCCCTGCTGTGGTGATCTGGTCACAAAAGAATTCGATCATTGCCCCGGGTGTGGGAAGGTAAATATTTATTACAAGAAGGCTTGAACAGAGTGTGGTATATGTTATGAGTGAATATAAGCTGTATCTCAAACTGCTTGCTGCAGGCGAAACTTATGCAATTTTTATATCCAAACGGTTATTATTGCGCACTGTTCTGCCCTTCTGGACGCTACTGTTTGCGATTTTTATGATCCCCAATCCCGTCTTTTTCGCCATGGTGGGAATTCCCTCTTTGATTTTATTCGCGATTTATCTGGTTGATCTTTATCACTATTGGAAAGCATGCAACATTTCCAAAAGTGCGTACACCGTTTTTCACGTGTCGGCAATTCTGTTACTGCGGATTATCACAGCGATTTTGATTGAACTGTTGGAGGCTATATGGATTTTATGTTTTTGAGCACCTCGGATCAGACGGCTCCGAACTTTGACGCAAGAGCCGAAATAATTTCCAAGGATCGCTTTTTTGACCGAGCAAAGAAATATATCAGCACCGATCCCGAAACGCTGCGATACAGGCAATCCTTATTTCAAGACATTTTGAAAAATGAGGAGCTTTCGCATTTTTTTAACGATTTTTCCGAGCGTTTGAAGGAATATTCGTCCTTAATGCAAGAGCAACCGAGTGCCAAGGACGGCGAACAGAAAATGCACAATATCCTTGTGCCAACCGTCTATATAGAGCTGACGCAATTCATCCATGATTCTCTTTCCCCGCATATGCAGGCAATTAAATCGGTCGCGATAAAAGCACTGTTTTCGCTGGTGAGCAGCGACATGGAATCGAACGAATATAAACGCCTGTCACAATATTATGAAAAAAACGCGGAAAAGCTGCGTTCGGTTTCCAGCGTGACGATCGGCGTCAATCTCAATGCAATGCTCGAGCCCAAGGAGGCGGGGCTGGTTTCTATCAACAGCGAACAATACAAATCGGGGGATCTGCTTGACCGTATTTTACGTATGGATTTTGGGAAGGACGAGTTTCATTGCATTGCCCCGCTTGTGACCTTGGATAAAAAGCTCGGATATCAGGACAGTCAAAGAGTCAATTTTGCTCTGCTGCGCGCCATGTCGCAGGTCATGAACAGCGGCTTTGCGCATTGCAACAGTCGATGCCTGCGATACGCGCAAAAAAAGCTGACCGCATATTACGAAATGGCAGAATCCTTGGCATTTGTGGTAGAGGCAGCCAAGCGTCTGCGCATATTCAAAGACAAAAACATTCCCCTTTGTTTTCCGGAAATAAACGAGGACAGGGGTATGCATTTTGTTTCTCTGTACGACGACGGTCTGTGCCAATCCAAGCAAAAGGACGAGATTGTTCCCAACACGATCAGCCTTGAACCGGGCGTTTGCTGCTACATATTGTCGGGGCCAAACAGCGGTGGAAAAACCGTATTTTTGAATTCGGTCGCTGCTGCACAGTATTATTTTCAGCTTGGTTTGCCCATTCCCGCAAAAGAGGCGTCCTTGCCCATCTGCGATGCCATTTTCAAGGTATCCATTGAGGAGCAGGCTAACACCAACTTGGTCGGTAGATTTGAAAAAGAATGTATCACACTCTCCGAGGTGCTTGGGCAATTTACGGCGAACAGCCTTGCGCTGATCGACGAGGCTTTTACCTCTACCTCAGCCGCTGAGGCAGTACCGATTGCCGCCAACTTTATCCACGAGCTGTGCCGCACAGGCGGTAAATGCATATTTATCACGCACCATCACGAGCTTTGCGACGCACCGAAAATTGCGCAATGCGGCGGCAAGGTAGGATACTTGCATACCCAAGCGACAGATGATCGTCGTACCTTTACCGTGCACCAAGGCAAAGCGGACGCAGGCAGCTACGCGCAAAGTATTGCGAGAAAATACGGCTTGCTTGGTGAGTAATGGCACAAAACCACATATTACAAAAGGCAGGATCGCTGATCCTGCCTTTGGAGTTTTGTGTAATTCCCCATACACCGTGGAAGCAAAGCAGATCTTTTTCTCCGTTTCGCCCACGGGAAAATTGCCGAAAGGTCTTGCAAAACGCTGCAAAATGGTTTATAATTATGATGTATAATTATGGCTATCAAAATCTATTGAGATCGGAGATACAAACATGAAACTTGGTATCGTCGGACTTCCCAACGTGGGTAAGTCCACTTTGTTCAACGCCCTGACCAATGCGGGAGCCGAATCCGCAAACTACCCCTTTTGCACCATCGAGCCCAACGTAGGCATCGTGCCCGTGCCGGACAAGCGTCTGGACGTGCTTGCCGAGATGTACAAGCCCGAAAAATTAACCCCTGCCGTTTGCGAATTTGTGGACATTGCAGGTCTTGTTAAGGGCGCGTCCAAGGGCGAGGGACTTGGCAACCAGTTTCTTTCCAACATCCGCGAATGTGACGCGATCTTACACATCATTCGTTGCTTTGAAAACGACGACATCATTCACGTGGAGGGCAGCATCGATCCCATGCGTGACCTGGAGACCATCAACATGGAGCTCATCCTTTCCGACATGGAAATGATGGAGCGCCGTATTGAGCGCACCACCAAGGCAATGCGTGCTGACAAATCTCTGGCTGCACAGATGGAAGTATTCAAGAAGATTCTTGCAGCACTTGAGGAAGGTCTTTGCGCGCGTACCGTTGCGCTGACCCCCGACGAGGAGGAGCTGCTCTCCGATACGCACCTCTTGACCCGTATGCCCGTTATCTACGTGGCAAACGTCAGCGAGGACGAGGCAGGCAGCGAGCCCGTGAACAATCCCGGCTACGCAGCACTCAAGGAATACGCCAAGAGTGAGCACAGCGAGATCATGTGGATCTGCGCAGGCATCGAGGCTGAGATCGCAGAGCTGGATGCTGAGGAAAAGGCAATGTTCATGGAGGACATGGGCATTGAGGAAAGTGGTCTGGACAAGCTGATCAAGGCGAGCTATTCCCTCTTGGGCTTGACCTCTTACATGACCGCAGGACCCAAGGAGGTTCGCGCCTGGACCATCACCAAGGGCACCAAGGCACCCCAGGCAGCGGGCAAGATCCACAGCGACTTTGAGCGCGGCTTTATCCGCGCCGAGGTGGTTTCCTACGACGACCTTGTCAAGCTGGGCAGCATTGCCGCTTGCAAGGACGCAGGGCTTTACCGCAGTGAGGGCAAGGACTACGTCATGCAGGACAGCGACATCGTGCTGTTCCGCTTCAATGTATAATCCATACTTCGTATTTGAGGTAACGTTATGAGAATGAGAAGAAAAAAGCACGGTGCCGAGCGCATCGCAGCCTGCTCCGATCTGCTGATCGAGCATCCCGAGCTGCTCATGCAGGACCCCTGTGCTCCCTTCCCCGAGAAAAAACCGCTCTCTCTTGAGATAGGCTGCGGCAAGGGCGCTTTTGCCTGCGGCACGGCTGCGGCTATCCCACAGGTCAATCTGATCGCCATGGAGCGCGTTGCCGACGTGGCGTGCCTGGCGCTTGAAAAAGCCAGCGCGTGCGCTGATACACGCCCCGATAACCTGCGATTCATCATCGGCAACGCCGAGAATTTGCCTGAATGGCTGCCCGCGCACTCGCTTGACACCATTTATCTCAATTTCAGCGACCCGTGGCCAAAGAGCGGCTACAAAAAGCGCAGACTGACCCACCGCGGCTTTCTTGAAAAATACCGCGAATTGCTGATCCCCGGCGGTATGCTCAAGTTCAAGACCGACAATCACGATCTGTTTTTCTTCAGCCTTGAGGAATTTGAGGCTTGCGGCTTGGAGATCGTCTGGAAGACCGAGGATCTGCACGCAAGTGAGCTGGCGGCTACCAACGTCATGACCGAATACGAAGCAAACTTTTCCTCCAAGGGCATGCCCATCTACTCGGCGCACGTGCGCTTTCCCGCATGAGTGCACCGCAAGTTGAGCCAAGCGGCATTCTGCTGATCGATAAGCATGCCGGGGCGACCTCGCACGACATCGTAGGCAAAGTGCGACGCGCCATGCACACCCGACGCGTGGGGCATACGGGCACGCTTGACCCTATGGCAACAGGCGTATTGGTGGTGCTTGTGGGCAGGGCGGCAAAGGCTTGTGAATACGTCAGCCACGATCGCAAGGACTACAGGGCGACGCTGCGACTGGGACTGACCACCGACACCGAGGACACCACAGGCGCGGTGTTGACCACGTCCAATGCCATTCCCTCTCCCGAACAGGTTACAGAGGTATGCAGCCGCTTTGTGGGCAAGACCACGCAGATCCCGCCCATGTACAGTGCCTTAAAAGTGGACGGGCAAAAGCTTTGCGACCTGGCACGCAAGGGTACCACGGTGGAGCGTAAGCCTCGCCCCATTGAGATTTATGCCCTTTCCTGCGAGCCGACAGATTCTCCGTCCGACTACGTTCTGCGCGTGGATTGCTCGGGCGGCACTTACATCCGCACGCTTTGCGCCGATATTGGCGCAGCGCTTGGCTGCGGTGGTGCGATGGCGACCTTGCAGCGCGTGCAAACGGGCGGTTTTTCGCTTGACGAGTGCATCACTACCGAGCAATTGGAGCAAATGGATGACGACGCGCGCCTTGATCGGCTGTGCCCTGTGGAGGTGTTATTTGCAGAGCTCCCTGCCGTCAATCTTCCGGATTTTTACGCCCGACTTTGCCGCAACGGCTGCGAGATCTATCAAGCCAAGATCCGCACGGATTTTCCCGTCGGCACGCGCGTACGCATCTGTGACGCACAGGGGCACTTCTTCGCCCTTGGCGAGGTGCGCGAATACGAAAGCGGCAGCGCGATTGCCATGATCAAGCTGTTTGAGTTATAAACGAAAAAGTACATAAAACCCGCACCGATCGGGCTGCGGAAATAGCGGAGAAATTCGAAAAAGACAAACAGGGCAGCATCTCAAAAATGCTGTCCTATTGCTTTAGTCCTATTGCTTTAGTCCTATTGCTTTAGTCCTATTGCTTTAGTCCTATTGCTTTATGTAATAAAAAAGTGCCGGCAAGGAGGAGCAAGCCCCTCCCCTACGTTGTATAGAGCTTGCCTATAAAAACCTAAGCAAATATATTCAAGCAACATATCGAGCAGTAGGGGAGGGGCTTGCTCCTCCTTGCCTTCTGCAACTATATATTCGTGCCTGAAAACAGGGCTGCCTTTTACGAAGCAGCCCTGTTTTCTGATTCATATTCCGCTAATTTTTCAGCCCGATCGGTGTGGGTTTTGCTTTGTATGGAATTATTCCTCGGGAACGTAGTTGTAATGAATGGTGGTGCCATATAACAGGTCTTCATTTCCATCTTTAATAGAAATCGCTGCCCACTCTTGCTCGGTGCCAGTGTAATATACATCAGTCAAGCCGGCCGCCCAAAACGCACACTTACCTATACTTGTTACACTATCAGGAATCATAATGCTCGTCAAGCCGGTGCAGCCTTCAAACGCATACTCTCCAACGCTTTTCACACCTTCCGGAATTACAATTACACTATTTTTACATCCTGCCACTAATGCGTTTGATTCCTTCTCTATTATGCAGTTGTTCTCGCTATAATATGTGGGATTCCCTTCGGCTACCGTAATACTCGTCATACCGGTGCAGTAAACAAATGCCCTTTCACCTATGCTTGTCACACTATCCGGAATAGTAATGCTCGTCAAATCCTCGCAACCATAGAACGCGCTCTTGCCAATGATTGTTACGCTGTCTGGAATCTCAATGCTCATCAAGCCTGTAGCTCCAAACGCACCCTCGCCAATGCTCGTCACGCCATCACACATCGTAAAGCTTGTCAAGTTTATACAATCTTCAAATGCATAATCACCAATACTAATCAGGTTTTTCGGCATCTCGATACTCGTCAAGCCTGTACAATACCAAAATGCATAGTCGTCAATATTCCTTACACTATCTGGAATCTTTATGCTCCTCAAATTAATACAAGCACCAAACGCATACTTTCCAATACTCGTCACACAATCGGGAATTATACTCGTTTGACATCCTAAAATCAACATATTACTCAATGTCTTTATTATGCAATTATCCTTGCTGTAGAACTCATTGTTTTCTGGATCAACAATAATACTCGTCAAATTAAAACAAGCGCCAAGCGCTGCTTCACCAATATTCGTCACACTATGAGGAATCATGATGCTAGTCAAGCGGTGACAATCGGAAAACGCATAATCACCAATACTCGTTACGCTGTCTGGAATCTCAATGCTCATCAAGCCTGTAGCTCCAAACGCACCCTCGCCAATGCTCGTCACACGATCCCCATCCGGAGAAATTGGAGGAATGACAATATTCACATCGGTGCATGTACCCTTACCAGTCAATACGCAAGTGCCATCACCATTAGATTCAAACTTTAAGCCTTCGGAATAAACGGGTGTAGGGGTATCTGTACCGGGATCACTTGTACCAGGTTCGATCGTGTCCGGTGCAGTAGTTTCGGGCAAAGTCGTACCGGGCTCGGTTGTTTCAGGCTCGGTTGTGCCGGGCTCGGATGTGTCAGGTACAGTTGTACCCGGCTCGGTTGTACCGGGTTCTGTGGTTTGCGATTCGGTCACATCCGAAACGTCGGATTGGGTAGTGGCTGATCCCGTCGTTTCGTCCTGCACTTCTCCCTGATCACACGATACAAATACCGTTGTCATCATGAACAGGCAAACCATCAATAAACATAAGCCTTTTTTCATTGTCATTCTCCTTTTCTATTTACCACATAATTCGCATTATGTGGTAATATGCCAGACAAAAAAATAAAACCTCTGCCGGTTTTGAGCGCAGAAAAGGACCAATGAGAAAGATTTTTGAATAATTTTCTTTCATTGGTCGGTTTGTCGTGCTATTTTGAAGATTTATATGTGCTTTTTCGCGTTTGATTATTGACAAAATCACTCTTTCGGCGTATAATTGGTTATGTAGTCAAATATTTTCACCACATAATGCGAATTATGTGGTTATTTTTTTGCGCTGATTTTGGGCTAACATCGCACAAGGCCAAGGCGGTTGATCTGCCGTTTATGCACCTCGCCGCTTTCCATGGTATAAATGCGTGTGGTGTCAATCGCCGAGTGACCGAGGATATCCGCAAGGCGCACGATATCCTTATGAATCGAATAATACGTGCGCGCAAAAAGGTGACGCAGGTTGTGCGGAAAGACCTTACTCTCCTCGACGTGCGCCGCATGGCATAATCTTTTCAAGTCGGACCAGATATTGGAACGGTCAAGCACCTTTCCGCTTCTTGTGACAAACACCGCACCCGAGGTGATTCCACGCTCTTTTATATATCCGCGCAGCTGACGGCACAAGTCGGCAGGCAGATACACGCGCCGCCTCTTTCCCTTACAGGAAATTTCGGCATAGCCGCGCTTGACCGCTTCTGCTGTGATAAATTGCACCTCGGACACACGTATCCCGCATGCGCAAACCGTTTGCATAAGCAGATACAGGCGTCTGTTCCCCTTTTCCAACGCCGCGTTCAGCAATTTTTCGTACTCCGCGCGGCTCAGCTCCTTTTCCTTAGCGGCAAATACGTTTTTCTGCTGCTTGATTCGCTTGACGCAAAGGTCTCGTCGCTCACAAAACGCGAAACACGCCCCCAACGAGGATAGTACGCTGTTGGCACTTGCCGTGGCGTAATACTGCTGCAAATGCGCCTTGTATGCCAAAACCAGCTCCTTATCCACCTCGCGTTCCCCGACAAACGCGCAAAACGCGCGCAGGTCGCGCAGGTATTTTTCCACCGTTGCGGGTGCTTTTTCTTTGTTTTTCAGTTCCCTTTTAAAATCCTCTATACGTTCCCTCGTGATCACCATGCACAAATCTCCTTTTGATGGCATTATACCATAAAGGATTGCCCTTGTCGTTCCCCTGTATGCGGGGTAAACGGATGTATGTAGTTCGGGGGCAATTTGCTTCGCAAATAACTCCCGCCGCGGATTCGGGCGTGCGTTCGGAGAGATATCCGTAGGGGCGATATATTTCGGCAGAGCCGAAATTCGAATCGCCCGCGAATTTAGGCAGGTGTACGGGTATGTATCCGTAGGGGCGAGAATTTCGGCAAAGCCGAAATATGTGATCGCCCGCGAATTCGGTCGCGCGATGCAAAGGCTCCCTCCGGGAGGGAGCTGTCGCGCAGCGACTGAGGGAGAATGCGAATACTTTGATTTATGAGCGTTTCACCCGAACGGATAACCGCACCACTTTGCCCGCAGGTCTCCTTCCGTCGGCTGCGCCGCCACCTTCCTCCCGGAGGAAGGCTTTTTTGCGCATCCCCGACACCCCACGAATTTGGACACACGATATGTCCGTCCGTAGCGCGGGGGCGTACGCAAGCATATACGCGTGAATGCATCCCAAACACGTGACCAAATCCGCGGCGGGACGTAAAGCCCCGCCCTACGGCATTTGCATTCCGCACTCCGCATTCCGCATAAAAGGGGCTGATTCCCTCAACCCCTGTCAATATTACGTTATTACATTTTCCCGCACAGATGATCTGTGCAGTTTTTGCATTTAAGCGACTCGTTGCACGCATCGGTAAAGCGTTCGGGGTGGGTGTATACCTGAATCTCCCAAATTACGAAAATGATGACCGACAAGCCCGCCAGCGACCAGGAATACACACCCGGCACGAATAAAAACGGTGTAAACATCATAAAATGATCCCAATTGAAGATACGGCAGGTGGTGCAACACCGGTTTTTCATAAACCATACGCGGAACGGACACCAAAACAGCACACAGATCAGGTCGCACACATAAAACGCAGCGACAAACAGCATGGGAAACCAGTATGCACCCAAGGGTTCAAGCCACACAAACCACGCGATTGCCAAAGCAGCCGTCAAGGGTCCCCAGAAGCACCAGATCTTCAAGCCCTCCTTGAAATACCTTTTCCGCAGTGCGCGACGGTCCACCTTGTCACAATTTGCGCAAGGGGTATAATTGCGGCGGAATACCTTTTGTGAGCCAAGCGCAAACCACCCCTTACTCGGGATGATTTGAAAGATCATATCAAACATCCAGATCCCCCACAGGAAAAACAGTAGCAGATGCGTGGGATGGAACTGTGCAAGCACAGCTGTTCCCTGTATGATATCAGCGGTTTGGGGGCGCACGGAAAATAATACGATAAGCGCGATGAGCACGAAGACGCGATATATAAGCCGCAGAAAATAGCCCTTTCTCATGCGGGATTTCTTCTTTATTGCCATAAAACGCTCCTATAATTCTCTTTTACATTTCCATTATACTACACACTCTCTGAAAATGCAACAAAATAAAAACAAAATCGAAACAAAGTAGTAACAAAAAGGATCGAAACGAAAATTTCGATCCTTTTTGCATCATTCGGGTTTCTTTTTGGAGTTGCGACGCTTGAGCGATTTGAGTTCTGCCATAAAGGTATCCACATCGCTGAACTCGCGGTAGACCGAGGCAAAGCGTACGTATGCCACCTCGTCCTTCTCACGCAGAATATCCATGACCATCTCTCCCAGCTCCTTGGAGCTGACCTCCTGCCGCAGCGCGTTTTGCAAGTCCTGCTCGATCTGATTGACGATCTCTTCAGCATTAACCGGACGCTTTTGCGTTGCCTTGAGCACACCAACCAGCAGCTTTGCCTTATCAAAGAGTTGCTTTTCCCCGTTCTTTTTGACCACAAAGATCTGCACAGACTCCATGATCTCAAACGTGGTAAATCGCTTTTGGCATTGCAAGCATTCACGTCTGCGACGAATGCTGCTGCCATCGTTTACGGGTCTGGAATCCACAACTTTACTTTCCGCAAAGCCACAAGCGGGACAATTCATAAATACAAATCCTCCGACGGTAAATTTTCTTCGAAATCAGTATAACACATTTTACGGCGTTTGTAAAGACCTTCCACAACATATTGTGTTAAATATTTGAAAAAAAGCAGATTATTTCTACATTTAGCGGTTTTCAAGCAATGATTTCCCAAATTTCCACCACTTTTCACTGGATTTTTTCGTGTTGATATGATAAGATCGAAGCAAAGACGGAAAGGAGAACTCTATGACTCGTACAAAACGTAAAATAAAGACATATTCCCTAACCCCCGCAGCCTTTTACACAGCTCTGTTCGGACTGCATCTGCTTGCCCTTGCAATATGTGATACTGCTGTGCGCGTGGAGGCATCTATTATGCAAAACCAAAATCTGATCGGCAGCGCGTACATACCGGCATTAGAATACGTATTTGGCGGTCTTGTTGTGCTGTGCGGCGGTGTTTTGCTGATCGACTACGCCGCGAGACGCTGATTCAATATTCGTCCAATATCTCGTACAACCTTTGTGTCACGGGCGGTACAGTCAGTCTGTCGGCGGCGTATGCCTGTCTGAGCAGTTCGCCCGGTACGTGATCGTCGTACTTTTCGAATACGGGCAACTCGCCGGCATCCACAAGGCTCTCGGGATCGATTCCCTGCTCTGCCAGGCGGCAAAGCTCGCCTATCAACGCATAGTCTCCGCTCTTTTCCATCTTGAATGTGATATAGTAGCAGCCTTCAAACTCGATGCCCGAGATACCTAACTGCTTTGCGTGCTTTTTTAACAGACGGCGCAGCGTGCGGAAGGCACGCGTGCCAAGCCAAGGAAACAGACACCAACTGTACCCTCCCAAGTGGATCAGTGAATGCTCGTGCATACCCGTATTGCGGGCTACATGGCGCGCCACGTCAAGTCGGACACGTGCGTTGTCCTTAAGGTACGGATATACCGTATCCTCGATCAGCACCTGCTTCATGCGTTCAAGTATTTTTGTATGGATCTCACCGAAATCCCCCGGCCAGGAAATCTCCATTTTGCCCTCAACGTTCTTCACGTAGATCAGCTTGCGCGCAATGTCCAGCTCCTCGACCTCCCAAACTCGCCCCGCAAGCGCAAAACGGTCTCCTACGGGCGGCGGTGTGGTAATGGTACCGATTTCATCCGAACCGCAACGCACGGTATAATCCTCGCTATCCTTGAACACAGCATAAAATCGGAAGCTTTTAAGCAGCCGCTCACCCGCAAGTCCCACGATCAGCCCCTTTTCCTCGGTCATTTCAAGAAAATCGTTGTTGAGCATGGAGATCATGAGCACCTTATAATCCTCCTTGCGCACACCGAGAAACGGCGGCAGCGAGAGCACCTTTGCGGCAAGTGCAGCCGGCGTCAGCTCGCCCTGCGCGGCAAGAATGCTCAGGGTCTGGTGAAACAAGAGCGAATACGGCAGCTTTTTTTGCATGGGCGGCTCGATAAAGCGTTCCTCAATGTAAAGCTGCACGATGGCAATGCCGCGCAAAAGCTCCCACGGAATCAGCTGCGGCAAAGGGGTATTGGGCAGAGGATCCTCCTCGCGGAACACCATCATCATCTCAGGCGGCTGTCCGCGTCTGCCCGATCTGCCGAGTCTTTGCAAAAAGCCGCTGACCGAGTTGGGGGCTTGGTTTTGCAGCACGCGCTCAAGTCTGCCTATATCAATGCCAAGTTCCATCGTGACAGTGGCGCAGGTGACAGCAAACTCTTCCTCATTTTTCATTTTTAGTTCGGCTTCCTCGCGCAGGGATGCGGATAGGTTGCCGTGGTGGATCAGAAACACATCGCGGTCACCGCGTGCACGCGCGATCTGGCGCATGGTAGCACATACATATTCAGTTTCTTCTCTGGAGTTTGAAAACACCAGAGATTTTTTGTCTTTAACGCAATCATAGGCATATTCGTAGCCGGCATCCAGCATGGCGGGTGTTTCAACCACCTCTTCGCCGTCCTTTTCGGACTCGTCCTTGCCCTGCGTTGCCTTGGGATTTTGTACGTAAAAATGCTCCAGTCCCAACCTCCAGCGAATCTTACCTTCCGGAAATTCGGGCACATCCGTTTTCCTTCCCGTTCCCTCGCTCAGCCAAGCTGCCGCACCTTGCGGATCGCCAATGGTAGCGGAAAGTCCCACGCGGCGCACATCATGCCCGATCAGATGCGTGATCCTGTCAAGCTGACAGCGGATCTGATTGCCGCGGTCGGTGCCCGTGAGCGTGTGGATCTCGTCAATGACCACGTAGCGGAGGTCGCCGAACAGGCGCGGAATATCATTGGAGCGGCTGATCAGCATCGCCTCCAGTGATTCGGGCGTGATCTGCAGCACACCGCGCGGTGTTTCCAGCAGCTTACGCTTATGTGAGGCGGCAACGTCACCGTGCCAATGTGTCACCGGAATACCGCTTTGATCAAGCAGCTGCTCGATGCGGTAAAACTGATCGTTGATCAGGCTCTTGAGAGGGGCAATATAGATAACACCCACACTTGCGGGCGGGTTTTCCCAAAGCTCTGTGAGAATGGGGAAAAAGGCTGCCTCGGTCTTGCCGCTTGCGGTGGACGAGGTCAGCAGCAGATTGCGGTCGGTTTCAAACAGGGTCTGCGCCGCCGCCATCTGAACGGGGCGCAAGGAATCCCACGTATTGGTGTAGATAAATTCCCGTATAAAATCGGGAAACCGTTCAAAGATCTCGTCTGCTTTTGTCATGCGCTTCCCTTTCTTTGTATATCAAAAATCAAGATCGTCGGGAGTGAATTTACGTGCATTCTCGACGGGTGCCGAGGTAAATGCCGGTTCGGCGACCGAAGGCGTGGTTTTGACCACGTCCTCAAAGCGTGCCTCGGGATTTTGCATGAGCACGTTCAGCACGGTCATATAGTCGCGCAGCATCTCACGCGGTGTGATCATGCTGTCGGCACCCGCTCTGGCAAGGCATGCCTGCAGGAAAGTCACCTGCTGCTGTTGCGACACGCGGGGCTGAACGCCGTAATACTGCGCATAAAGCTGCGTGATGCGCGAGAGCAATGCGAACAGCTCATCATCCGAAAGGCGACGCAGACGGATCACGGGACCGATCAGATTTTTATATCCCTCGGCGGCAAAGCGGCTGTCGCAAAGACGCGAACGCAACGCCTCGTAGGAGAACAGTCCGCGGCGCGGGTCCTCCAAAAACTGGGGCGTGCCGCCAAATACGATCTCAAGCCCGGGAGCGCGTCCCTGCAGCGTGTCGTTGAACATGGAAAGGATCTTTTCATAGTTGTTCTCGCGGCTGACGCGGTGCACGATCTTATACAGATTGACGCACTCGTCGATAAACACCACCAGTCCGCGATATCCCATCAGGCGCACCAAAGCCGCCCACAGCTTGAGAAAATCGTACCAGTTATCGTCGTCGATAATGACCGAAACCGAAAATCCAAGCGCACTCTTCGCCTCGGTCTTGGTGGAAAACTCACCGCGCAGCCAGCGCAGGCAGGCACTCATGACCTCTCGGTCCTCCTCACCTGCGCGCATATAGGCGCGGTAGTACGCCGTGATCACGCGCGCAAAATCAAAGCCGCCCACCAAAAACTCGACCTCTCCAAGCTTTGCCATCACGCGCGCGTTGAGCGCACTTTCAAAGGTAGCACAATCGGGAGAGTTGCCCTCTGCCACCAGCTCTGCCTGCAGAGAGGAGATCCATCTTGCAATGATCTTAGGCAACGCACCGCCGTCAGGAGATGCCTTGCTTGCCAAATTTTTCATCAGTTCGCGGTAGGTCGCCACGCCACTGCCACCCGTACCATACAGGCGTCGTTCGGGGGAAAGATCGCAATCCGCCGTGACAAAATCACGCTCCAGTGCATAGCCGCGGATCAGCTGCATCAAAAAGCTTTTGCCGCTACCGTATCTGCCCACCAAAAAGCGCATACCTGCGCCGCCCTCGTTGACCTGCTCCAGATCGGACAAAAGGGCTGCGATTTCGTCCTGTCTGCCAATGGCAATATAGGGTGCACCTGCGCGCGGCACGACACCAGCCGAAACCGAGGCAAGTAACGCACCAAGCACGCGTCTGGGAACTTGTTGCTGTATATTATTCTCCATATTGATCTCCAATCTCACTCCAAAGGAACGAAAGCTGTTCCTTGTAATCTTCAATGATGGCGTAGCCGCCGTCAACCTCCTCAAGTATCACATCGCCGAACACCTCGACCGCGATACCGTTGATCTCGTCCGCCACCGCATCGATCATTTTGCCCAAGCGACGGCAATTGTTTCTCTGTGCATTGACATCGCCTGCGGCAGCAGCCTTGATAAAGGGCAGATAATCGGCAAGGGCGTTTTGTAGGGGCGATTTTGGAACCGCCCCTTTGTCCATGAAAAGTGGTTCGGGTGGTGGGGCGTCGGGGACACCGATCCCTACGGACGCGATGCACGAACCGTTGTGGACACCGTTCCCTACGGGAGGAACAGGCGCAGGCACTTCCGTTTCCTCAAACGCCTCAACAAGGCGTTTCGTGGTCTCCCACGATGCTCGCTCGATTTCTGCGCTGTGCGACAGATCAAGCGGTGTGGCGGGCAGGTCGTAAAGCTTTTCATATTGCTCGATCTGCTCTTTTTCCGGGTTTTTAATGCGCGGCACGACAACGTCCAAATACGTGTCCATCTCGCGCTTGACCGCATCGCTCAGCGTACCCACGCCAAGACGCGACTTGACACCCATGTGGGCACGGATGCGGTTTTCTGTATATTTGACCATATCGGTGACTGCCATGCGCAGTTCGTGAGAGCGTGACACCGAGCAATACTGCACCTCAATGCGCTTTTTGATACGGTGCGAGCAAAGTGCTGCCACGTAGCTGTCGCGGCTGATCACGCTGTCCTGCACGTTCCCTTTGCCGCGCAAAAGCTTTGCTCCCTCGCCGTTTTGCTCTAACAAATGGGTCAGCACCCCCGGAATGATCTGATCGTAGAGTGCCTTGCTCTCTCCTGTGGCGAATTTGCTCTTGCGGTAATCGTACTGGCAGCAGTACGCCAGCAGTGCACGCACATAGGATGCAGTGCGTCCGTCACCCGCATCGAGATAGAATTCCTTGAGCGTGGCAACCGCCAGCACGTCGTCCCAAATGGGAGCTAACTGCTCAACAGGCGCGGGCAAGCCGTGCAACAGACAATAATCGCAGATCCACTCTGCAAAGTAGCGGTCCAGTCGCGGCGTATCCTTTTTATATGCAACCCAAAGCCTGCAAAGCGCGTCGCGCACCTTGACGGGATCATCCTCGGGCAGATTGATCAGCTCGTAAATGTTAAGCAAAATATAGCTGTAATCGGCAGGCAGATACGTGCCGTTCCGAATGATATTCTCACGCCACCACAGATAATAGGCAAGCTGCGCTTTGGTCATTTGCCCATACTGCGGCATATATGAGAAAAATCCCACGTGCGGTGCTTCCTTTCCCTTGATACGGCGCAGATATTCGCCGTCACGGCAGAATTTTTCATAATAGGTGTACCCCGATTTCCAAGGGTAGATGCTGACGCGGTGCACAAGACCGCTTTGCATTTCGTACACCTTTTCGGGCGCGGGGGGCGCGGGCGAATCATGATTCGCCCCTACGGAGTTGCGTTTTTGGGGCGCAGTCTTTGTCAGCTTGGCTTGCGTGTTTTCAGGCTGCGGCTGCGGCTTGGCGCGCTCAAATTGCACCTCGACCGCGTCGGTCGCGCCCGATTTGCGCTGTACGGCGGCACGCTTGGCGGGCATCAGACCATCGATGTCCCAAAACGCGTCCAGCTCGTCCTTTCGCTTGTTTGCGCTCATAAAATCACCCCGTTTTCTGCTTTTCTGTAATTATTAATTATACCACAGTTTTGCGCGCGTGTCAATGGATATCAAAGTTTTTGCAAAAGATTGGGAGTTTGAAAAATCCTTGAACAAAAAAATTGCAGGGCTGCGTCAGTGAGATGCAGAAGGCGTGATCGGACTATCGTCGGCGTACGAGGGTACGCCAGAGAGTCCGAGCGCAACTAAAAAGCCACAATAAAATGAAAATCCCGCCGAAAATTCGGCGGGATTTTTACACAAAAGAGAAAATGCTTTCTGTTTTTGATTTTCTAAACAATGAATATATGTGGCTTTTATTCTGCGCTAAATGACGCACCACTGCTTGATAATTTAATTGGGATCGTTCATCCTGTAGCAATAGTGGACAGCATCCTCTTCGGTGTCAAAAAAGGCGATGTATTCGATATCGATATACTCTTGCTCACCGTCGTCGGTAGCGAGCTTTCCGTCATTGCC
The DNA here is from genome assembly GCA_045586845.1 of Eubacteriales bacterium. Classification (GTDB taxonomy): domain Bacteria; phylum Bacillota; class Clostridia; order Oscillospirales; family CAG-272; genus SVQP01. Next base: position 13,061 of record JAZNBB010000019.1, on the reverse strand, counting down.
CGCGTAATCAAAGAAATTATATACCAAGGAGGTGATCGCGGCACCGCCGGTCACGTCTGTGTCCGCAATACCGTCTGCACCATCCTTGTTCCTTCTCATATCCAGGATCAATACGTCCCAGGTGCCGTCGGTGAAATACATAAACCAGTTGTCACTGTCTCTGCGGTTGCCGTTGAACGTAGCCGTTCCGTTGAGCAGGAACGTGCCCCAGAAGTTAGAGCCGTAAGTGCCGCAGTTGGTTCTGTACTTGATAGCAATAAAATCACTAAAGCCCTCTGCATCATTTGCAACCAGCGTAACGGACGGGTCGGTTTGGTCGTCATCGGTGCCGGTCAGGAAATGCGCATAGTCATCCACCGCCGATACCGCTGCATTGGTCGGGCTCATCGCCGCCAGATCCTGCGCGGAGAAAAATGCAGTAGGCTCAACAGTCGGCACGGATGTTTCGGTTTCGGTTTCGGATTCTGTCTCGGTTGCGGGTGCGGAGGTCTCGGTTTCGGTCTCGGTTTCGCTTTCGGTGGGTTGATCGGTGGTGGGAGCATCGGTTGGGGGATTCTTGTCATACGAGGAGTCGCCGCCCGTGCAGGCGGTGGCTGTCAGCAGCATGCAAAGCAGCAATACTGCAATCACGATACTTTTTTTCATAATCAATGTCCTTTCACAGATATAATTTTGACCGTACCTTACGTTTGATCATATTCAGTATATCATATGTTTGCGCAAATGTCAATCACTTGGCAAAATAACGTATCCCACTACGTGTCATCCCTTGCCAAACTCAGAGAATGCTTTGCATTTGAAAACTTTTCGCAACATTGCGCCAAAAGCTCTTGCTTTTTTGGGGAAAATCCTTTATAATAATTCTAAGTATGAATACTCTCAAAAGGAGAACGGATATGAACGCAAAAGAGATTTTGAAGCAAGCTTACAATACCCTGCAGGCAGGCGGCTATGACGCGGTGCGTCAGCTGCGCGATTACCTGCTTTCGGGTGATCCCGCATATATTTCCGACGTAAACGGCGCACGCGCGCTGATCTGCTCGGTCGACCGTGCGGATCTGCTTGCCGAGCTGCTGCACGGCTATCTTGACGCTTAATATGAGCGACATTCGCATAGACAGGCAGTTTCGCTCCATGGCGATGCCTGTACCCTGCGTGCTTTGTCTTGGCAACTTTGACGGCGTACACAAAGCGCATGCCATGCTGGTGCATGCTGCCGCCGCGCTTGCGGACAAGCTTGGTGCTGTGCCCGGTGCCTTTTGCTTCACCCGCCCCTCGGGCGATTATCTGCAGGAGAATGCACCGCCGCATCTATCGAGCACGCACGACCGTCTTTCGCTTTTGTTTGACGCCGGTGCGGATTTTGCACTCGTAGCCTCCTTTCCTGCCATGCGGGAACTTGAGGCCGGGCAGTTTTTGGATTATTTGCAAGAACAGGGCTGCGTGGGTGTGGTGTGCGGTGACGATTTCCGCTTTGGCAAGCGTGCCGCGGGCAATGCAAAGACTCTGCTTGCACGCTTTGGAGCCGAACGCACGGTGATCGTACCGCCGCAGTCGCTCCCCGACGGCCGACGCATCTCGTCCAGTACCATACGTGCGTTGCTTGAAAGCGGTGACGCGGAGCGCGCTGCGCTTATGCTGGGCAGACCCTGGACGCTGTGCGCCAAGGTGTATCACGGCAAGCATCTCGGCTCAAATTGGGGATTTCCCACCGCTAACCAGTATTTTCCCGCACGCAGTGTCGTGCCCGCGCACGGCGTTTACGCGGTACGCTGCACACTTGACGGCAAGACCTATGACGGCGTTTCCAACGTAGGGGTACGTCCTACGGTGGATGGCAGTCGCGCACGTGTGAACTGCGAGACCCATTTATTGGACTTTGAAGGCGACCTGTACGGCAGAGTGCTGCACACTGCCTTTTACGCGTATCTGCGCCCCGAGCGTAAATTCGAGAGTGCTGACGCGCTTCGTGCCGCCATTGCCGGCGATACCGGGCGGGCACGTGACTACTTTTCAAAACTTTAACAAAACAGAGAGGAGTTGACCATATGAAAAAAGCCATACTCCTCTTTTTCTGTGCCCTGCTGATGCTGTCTGCCATGCTCCCCGGGTACGCCGAAAACTCAAGCGTGGTCGAGCTGGTGCCCCCACCCGATACCTCACGTGCCTCGGCGGTCTACGTATACCACCCGGAAAGCGGCACCGAAATGATTGCCAAAAACGCAGATACGGTACGCTTCCCCGCCTCGACCGTCAAGATCGCATCGGGGCTGGTCGCCTGCCGATTGGCAGACGGACGACTTGATCAGCAAATCATCATCACCGATGAGATGCTTGCAAAAGCGGACGGAAGAGTCATGAACCTTGTGGCAGGCGAATCGGTTACAGTCAAGGATATGCTGTACGCAGGCTTCTGTAGCGGCTACAACGATGCGGTTTGTGTGCTGGCATATGCGCTCTGCGGCAGTACAGAGGCTTTTGTAGCAGAGATGAACGCGCTGGCTGCTTCGCTGGGGGCTGCACAGACAGTCTATACCAACCCAACCGGTTTACACGATGCTTCCATGGTCACCACAGCTGCCGACACAGCCAAGATCGCACTGGCGGCAAGCGAAAATGCGCTTTTCATGGAGATCACCTCTGCGGTCAAGTACGTCTTCCGCGAGGGACACACACTGCATAACCGAAACAGCCTTATCTCGACCTACTACGGTATGGGCTATTTCAACGCCACATGCAAAGGCATGAACGCGGGCAGCACAGATGAGGGCGGCTGGTGTTGCGTCACGCTTGCCGAGCAAGACGGCGATCACTATCTATGCGTGGTCATGGGTGCGGACGAGGATGAAAACTATATTTACTCTTACAAAATCATCAACGATCTTGTCAAATGGGCGTGCAATTCCTTTGCCACACGCCAAGTACTGGAGGCAGGACAGGCAACTATTCAGGTGCCCGTAGAAAATACCGGTTTATTTGGGTTGGAGATCGACGTTTGCGCCAAGGAGGCGCTGACAGTGTACCTGCCGCGCAACGCCAAGGAGGACGATTTGAGTGTGAAATGCCACTTGAGCAGCACCTCGCTCCAAGCCCCCGTCAAAGCGGGACAGGAGGTGGGCGTGATCACGGTCTACTATAAAGACGTTCCGCTTGGCAGCGTGGAGGCGATCATCATGGAGGACCACGCACGCAATCCTCTGCTGCACGGTATTTCCCTCTTATCGGATTATGTGACCAGCCGCGCCTTTGCAGCGACCGCAGTTTGTGCAGTTTTTTTGATAGGCGGTTACTTTATTTACGTCTACTCGGGCATTGCCATGCGACCAAGACGTGGAAAATATACACGCAGACGGTGACGCAGTGTTGACTTGGAACATATTTCATGCTATAATATAAGACAAGATACGAATTGAAAGGATACTACATATATGCTGATAACAGAAAGAAGCGCAGTAATGAATTTTGAGGGCGCGATCCGCGGCGCGCGCAACCCCATGAACTCCTGGCACAAAATGGACAGCTACTATGACGAGAACGGAAACTTTGTATTGGGTCCGAACGACTTGGACCTTGCTAAGCGTCTTGCACACGCAGGCAGCGATCACCGCAAGTTTTTGCGCCAGATCTTTGTGACCGTGGATATCACCGCTCCCCTGTACTGGTGGAAGGAATTTGATACCTACAAGGTAGGCACTACCGCAAACTCCACCTCTACCATGCACAAGATCCATGCCAAGGAGTTTTGCCGTGAGGATTTCTCCTGCGACCGTATGGACGAGGGAGGCATTGCGCTCTTGGATCAAGTAATCGCATATTTGGAATCGGAGCGGCAGAAATTCCTCGCAGATAAGAATGACAAGCAGGCTTGGCACAACATGATTCAAACCCTGCCCTCCTCTTATAATCAGATGCGCACGGTCACGCTCAATTATGAAAACCTGATCAATATGTATTACGCACGCCGCAACCACAAGCTTGCCGAGTGGCACGTGCTGTGCAATTGGATCCTCTCCTTGCCCTATGCGGACGAGTTGATCTGCGTCAAGGACGAAAAATGAAGGTGAGGAAGCACGATTCTTGCATAATTTTGAAAAATCTCTCCGAATTGTCGGAGAGATTTTTATTTTTTTGCAATTTCCTATTGACAATTCTTTCACGAAGTGCTACAATGGCAGTATCTTGTTAATACCCGGAGGTTTTGAGTTATGAACAGAGTTTACAATTTTTCCGCAGGTCCTTCCATGCTTCCCCTACCCGTTTTGGAAAAGGCACAGGCAGAGCTGCTTTGCTATGGCGAGAGTGGTATGTCGGTCATGGAAATGAGCCACCGATCCGCAGATTATATGCAGATCATTGAAAAAGCAGAGGCAGATCTGCGTAAGCTGATGCAAATCCCCGACAATTATAAAGTTCTGTTTTTGCAGGGTGGCGCGTCTACTCAGTTCGCATCCGTTCCGCTCAACCTGATCGGCACCACCAAGAAGGCTGATTACGTGGTTTCGGGACAGTTCTCCGAAAAGGCATACAAGGAAGCAGTGCGTATGGGCTTTGATGCAAAGTGCATCGCCTCCTCCAAGGTGGATACCTTCTCTTACATTCCCGCATTTACCAAGGACGATATCCGTCCCGACGCGGCTTACGTACACGTTTGCTACAATAACACCATCTTCGGCACCAAGTTTCCCGAGGTTCCCGACACGGGTGATATTCCGCTTGTTGCCGATATGTCCTCCTGCATTCTGTCCGAGCCCGTGGACGTTTCCAAGTTTGGTGTGATCTATGCAGGTGCACAGAAAAACATGGCTCCCGCGGGCTTGACCGTGGTCATCGTGCGCGACGACTTGTTGGATCGTGCGCTGCCCGGCATTCCCACTATGCTTGAATGGAAGGTCATGGCAGAAAACGACTCCATGTACAACACCCCTCCCTGCTACGCCATCTACATGGCAGGTCTGGTTTACGAATATCTGCTTGAACAGGGCGGTCTTGAAGCCATTGCAAAGATCAACTACAACAAAGCAAATATGCTGTACGACTACCTGGATTCCACCGATTACTACATCGCACACGCACAGCCTGCTTACCGTTCTATTATGAACGTGACCTTCAAAACGGGCGACGAAGCGCTGGATAAAAAGTTCGCGTCCGAGGCTGCCAAGGCAGGCTTTAAGAACCTCAAGGGTCACCGCTCGGTCGGCGGCATGCGTGCATCCATATACAACGCTATGCCTACGCAGGGTATCGTGGATCTGATCGCATTTATGAAAAAGTTTGAAGCCGAGAATCCCAAGAATTAACAGGAGTTTACCATGAAGAACATTCAACTGCTCAACAAGATCGCCAAGGTAGGACTTGCCAAGCTGCCTGCCGACTATACTGTTGCCGATACCATGGACGCGCCCGATGGCATTATGGTGCGCTCCGCCGTCATGCACGACATGGCGTTTCCCGAAAGTCTGTTGGCTATTGCACGCGCAGGTGCGGGCGTCAACAATATTCCGCTTGACAAGTGTGCCGAGGCGGGCATTGTGGTGTTCAACACCCCCGGTGCCAACGCCAACGGCGTAAAAGAGCTGACAATTTGTGCGCTCATGCTGGCAGCTCGAAATATTGTGGGCGGCATCAACTGGGCACAGTCGCTGGATCCCGCAACCGACGTGGCAAAGGCTGTGGAAAAGGGCAAATCCGCATTTGCAGGTACCGAGCTGCGCGGAAAAACCTTAGGTGTTGTGGGTTTGGGTGCGATTGGCGGTATGGTTGCCAATACCGCACTTGCGCTTGGCATGAACGTGATCGGCTGCGACCCTTTCCTGTCAGTTGATGCGGCTTGGCATCTTGATCCCCGCATCGTCAAGGCTGCAACCTTTGACGAGCTGTTTGCCAAGGCTGATTATCTGACGCTGCACGTGCCTGCTACCAAAGACACCAAGGGCATGGTCAATGCAACTTCCCTGGCAACCATGAAAGACGGCGCAAAGATCATTAACCTGGCGCGTGCGGACCTTGTTGTGGCTGCTGATGTGATCGCTGCGCTGGAGAGTGGCAAGCTCTCTGCATACGTCACAGACTTCCCCACCCCCGAGTTTATCGGCATCAAGGGTGCTGTCACCATTCCTCACCTGGGTGCTTCAACCGAGGAGAGCGAGGACAATTGCGCTGTGATGGCAGCAGAGCAGCTGACTGATTACTTGGAAAACGGTAATATTGTCAACAGCGTCAACTTCCCCGCACTTTCCATGCCGCGCAGTGGCGAGAGCCGTGTTTGCGTGTTGCATAAGAATATCCCCAACGTGATTGCGACCCTATCGGCTGCAATATCCGCCAAGGGACACAATATTGAGAACATGGCAAGCAAATCCAAGGGCGATTACGCCTACACCATTTTCGATATCAGTGGCAGTATGTGCCCCTGCGAGATGGACGACGTGGACGGCGTGCTGAGAGTCAGATGTATCTAAGATTACCGATCCCAAGAGACCGTCAATGGCGGTCTCTTTTTTTTGCAACCGCCACCACACGGACGACCCACTCATGAAAGTTTTCGCCCGCCTTTTCCAAAAAGCGGCGGGGTGTTGGGGCAGCGCCCCAAGTCGCCTCCGCAGAGGCGAAACAATCTCGGCGTTTTTGGTTCTTTTTGCGCCCGCGGTGCCAAAAAGAACGGAGAGAATTTCCTCACATATTATCTCAACGATCGACCACCCCTACAAGAAATGATGCTGGTTAAGAGGTATATATCTAATCATGAAACGGTCAATGAAGCGAGATGGATGCGCGCATAAGCCCCCCCCTCTTTGAGGTGGGGGGGCCGCAGCGAGCTTGCGAGCAGTTGCGGTGGGGGAGTCGGGCGTGCGATTGGGTGTGGATCGCAATTGCTCAAACTACTTATCAGTTAGTTTTAGTGCCGAATATCTATCCCCGAACGGGCAACCGACTCCCCCCATCGCCCGCTCGCAGGCTCGCTCCTCGATTCCGTCCCCCCTCGGAGAGAGGGGCTTTATTGCGCGCGCCAGACTCCCTTCCCTTGCAATCGAAAAATCCTCTTTACATTCGGCACGATCTGTGCTATAATGTTCCCATGCTACACTTTTCGGAGGATTTATGAAGCGTTTATTATTCCTTTTAGCTGCCTTACTGGTGCTTTCGCTGTGCGCGTGTAACACCCCTGGCGGCAACGTACCGGACACGACCGACACAACCTATACATCCAACACGCAAAGCGGCAGCGAGGATTCGACCTCCGATCCGGAAACACAGGGTGCCGATACCTCTGCATCGGACACTACCGATGCACCCGATACCACACAACCCGAAACAGAAACCGATCCGGGCTGTGTTCACACCGATACAAACGACGACGGCATATGTGACGTTTGCACGGTCTCGGTGCTTATCAGCGTGGATTTTTATGCAATCAACGACCTGCATGGCAAGTTCAACGACACCGACGATCAACCCGGTGTGGACGAGCTGACCACCTTTCTCAAAAATGCGGCACAGGTCAATCCCAACACAGTCCTGCTCTCCTCGGGAGATATGTGGCAGGGCAGCTCCGAATCCAATTTGACCAAGGGGCTGATCGTGACCGATTGGATGAATGAGCTGGATTTTGCCTGCATGACGCTTGGCAATCACGAGTTTGACTGGGGTGTGGAGGCGATCTTGCAAAACGCAGAACTTGCTGAGTTCCCTATTCTTGCTATCAATATCTATGAGCGCAGTACGAACACGCTAGCAGATTACTGCACTCCCTCGGTGCTGGTGGATAAGGGTGAGGTACAGATCGGCATTATCGGTGCCATCGGCAACTGCTATTCCTCCATATCCGCTGACAAGGTTGAGGACGTGTATTTCGTGCTGGACGACGCGCTGACCGAGCTTGTCAAGGCGGAGGCGGACGCATTGCGTGCACAGGGCGCGGATATGATCGTGTACACTATACATGACGGCGGCGGTGCATATGACTACGCGCTGTCGGACGGCTACGTAGACGTTGTTTTTGAGGGGCACAGCCATAAGAATTACGTCAAAAAGGACTCCGAGGGTGTCTACCACCTGCAGGGTGGCGGCGATAACGACGGCATTACGCACGCGACCGCCAAGGTCAACTATATCACGGGCAGCGTGATCGTAACCGTGGCAGAATACATACCCACTTCCCGTTATCAGAGCTTTGCGGACGATCCTATCGTGGAACAGTTGGGACAAAAATACGCCGATCAGCTTGCCGCCGGCAACGAAATGCTTGGCTACAATGCAAACAAACGCTACTCGGAACAGATATTGCAAAAAGTTGCTGATCTCTATCTCTCCTACGGAGCCGAGCGTTGGGGGGAGCAATACGACCTTGTGCTGGGCGGCGGATTTCTCTCGGCACGCTCCCCGTATGATCTTGATAAGGGGGACGTGTATTATGCAGACCTGCAAATGTTGCTTCCCTTTGACAATCAGATCCAGCTGTGCTCGATCAAGGGCTCGGATCTGTTAAGCAGATTCATCAATACAGCTAATAACAGGTACTATATTTCACTGAGCGATTACGGCGCGGATATAAAAAATTCGATCGACCAAAACGCAACCTATTACATTATTACCGACACCTATTGTTCCTCGTACGCCGCCAACCGCCTGACCGTGGTTGACACGTATGACCAAACTACGTTCGCCCGCGACCTGATCGCGGACTATATCAAGGGCGGAAATTGGAGTTAGTAATCATCCATGCGAAATTGTGGTGGAAAGCCTTTGCAAAGCCAAAGGCTTTCCACATTTTTCTACAAAATCCCCTATGCCAATTTGTGCGTTGTTACAAGATTGCATTTTCCATCAATTTCTTCTAAAAAAGGTTTGCAATATGTTTGATTTTATAGTATAATAAGATGTTAAGCATGTTTTCTATTACTATATAGATTTAAGAGGTAACGTATGCCGAAATACGAGGTTTTATCCCCCGAGTTAGTTGCGCGCATGGCACTTGACCGCCAGGACGGTGCGGCTTTGCACATGAGATACGATAATGCGGGCGTGGTCAGGCGCAAGAGCGTCGCAACCGACAGTGCAAGCATATGGCGTCCCCCGTTTGTGCACGACATCGACAAAATTTTGCATTGCCCCTTTTATAACCGATATACCGACAAGACGCAGGTATTCTCACTGATCAAAAACGATGATATCACCCGTCGCAGCCTGCATGTGCAGTTAGTTTCACGTATTGCACGCACCATTGGTGCGGCTCTTGGGCTTAATCTTGACCTGATTGAAGCCATCTCGCTGGGTCACGATATCGGTCACCCGCCTTTTGCACACTCGGGTGAAAGCTATTTGTGCGAGCTTTACCACAAAAATACAGGGCGCTTTTTCTTTCACAATGTGCACTCGGTGCGCGTGCTGGACGTCATGTTTCCCTACAATATCAGCCTGCAGACGCTGCATGGCATTGCCACGCACAACGGCGAAGTGGAAATGATGGAATTTGAACCGCATCCTGTGAGCAGCTTTGCGGAGTTTGACAGCATGATCGAGCGCTGCTATACAGATACCGGATATGCCAACACCATATTGCCCGGCTCTCTGGAAGCTATCGTGGTGCGCATTTCGGACATCATTGCCTACCTTGGCAAGGACAGGCAGGATGCAGACCGCGCCGGCGTGGCTGAGGAATCCATGTTTTTCAACGAGGATATTGGCTCGATCAATGCAGAGATCATCAACAATTTAGTGGTCAACATTATTGAAAACAGCTACGGCAAGCCCTACATCGGTCTGGACAAACGGCATTTCAAGGCGTTGGTTGACTCCAAGGCTGCCAACTACCGCATGATCTATCACTACGCCGCCCCCAAAGCAAACTTGGAAAATACGGCAAAGCCCATGATGGCACAGATTTACGGTCAGATGCTGGACGACCTGCACGCGGGTAACAAGTACTCCCCTATCTTTACGCATCATATTGACTATCTTGCCAAAATTCACTACAAGCGCACCAAGCCTTACGAGCACGAGGAATACAATCAGATCGTGGTGGACTACATTGCCGGCATGACAGAAACTTATTTTGTGGAGCTTCATCACTACCTTTTCCCCGAAAGTGATCTGCGCGTACAGTACTCGGGATATTTTGATTAATTTATGTAACCGAAGAGAGTCAAACGCATACGCCTCGCGGCGTTGTAATTTTGCATCTTTCGGCTATAAAAGGAGATATATATGTTTGAAAAAATACTGGAGCAGATCCGCTGCCATGACACTATCATCATCCACCGCCACACAAATCCCGACGGTGACGCCATGGGCAGTCAGATCGGACTCAAGCACATTTTAAAGGAAAACTTCCCCGAAAAGCGCGTGTTGGTGGTAGGCGACCCTGCCAAGCGTTTTGCATTTATGGAAGACAGCATTATGGACACGGCAGCCGACGAGGACTACAAGGACGCGCTTGCCATCGTGCTGGATACCTCAGCCAAAGCGTTGATCTCGGACGACCGTTACACCACAGCGCACGTGTCTGCACGTATTGACCACCACCTGTTCTGCGAGACCATTGCAGACATTGAGGTAACGGACTCGTCTTATGAGAGCTGTTGCGGACTGATCGCCGAGTTCGCCATTGAAAGTGGCTTGACGCTTTCTCCGCTTGCCGCTAAGTCGCTTTACACCGGCATGGTGACCGACTCGGGGCGCTTCCGCTACGACTCGACCAGCGCAAACACCTTCCGTCTTGCGTCGTTCTTAAAATCACACCCGTTTGATACCAATGATATTTACCGCAATCTGTACGCCGACGATTTTTCCTTTATCCGTCTGCGGGCTTCGTTCGTGCTCAAAATCCAATTTACCGAGCACAAGGTCGGTTACATCTACACCACTAAGGAGGAGCTTGCCGCAACGGGTGCAGACACGTTTACCGTCTCTCGCGGTATGGTCAACACCATGGGTGAGATCCGAGGAGTGGACATCTGGGTCAACTTTACCGAGACGGACGACGGCGTGCTGTGTGAACTGCGTTCGAGCAAGTACAACATCAACACGATCGCGGTCAAGTATGGCGGCGGCGGTCACATCAAGGCAAGCGGTGCGACAGTCAAGGATCGCGCACAGGCAATGCAAATGCTTGCCGATCTTGACGCCATTTCCGAAGGAGGACAGTAATCATGGAAGTTTTACAGCAAATTTTTGATAAGATCCAAGAGTACGACCGCATCATGCTGTTCCGTCACATTCGTAACGACGGTGACTGCGTGGGCGCAACAAAAGGACTCAAAGCCATTATTTCCCTGACCTGGCCAGAAAAGCAGGTATACTTGATCGACGACGATCACGCGGAATACCTTGAATTTCTCGGTGAGGATGATGCTCCCGTAGACGATTCTCTTTATGAGAGTGCTTTGGGTATCGTGCTGGACACGGGCACGGATGCGCGCATTTCCAACAAAAAATACACGCTTTGCCGCGAGCTGATCAAGATCGACCACCACATCAACGTGTGCCCCTACGGTGATATTGCCTGGGTGGAGGAACACGCATCCTCTTGCTGCGAAATGATAGCGAAGTTCTACTTTACCTTCAGGGATCAGCTCAAGATCGACACCGAGGCTGCAACCTATCTGTACACGGGTATGGTGACCGATTCGGGTCGCTTCCGCTTCCGCAGCGTTTCGGGCGACACCATGCGCATGGCGGGTATGCTGCTGGACCTTGGCATTGACACCGACGTGCTGTACGCGCACCTGTATATGCAGGATCTTGAAAGCTTCAAATTCAAGTCCTACGTTTACAAAAACATGAAAATGACCCCTGCAGGCGTGGCGTATCTGTACGTCAGCCGCGCAACCATGGCAAAATACGGACTGACGCACGAGCAAGCGGCAGCTGCCGTCTCTCTTATGGATTCGATCAAGGGATCCTTGATCTGGCTGATGTTTATCGAGCACGAGACCGAGATCCGCGTCAGATTACGCTCCCGTTTTGTCACGGTCAATCAAATCGCAGAGAGATACCACGGCGGTGGGCACGATTGCGCCAGCGGTGCAACCGTACACAGCAAGAAAGAGGCGCTCAAGCTGGTCAAGGAAGCAGACGAAACACTTGCAAAATACAAGGAAGAAAATGAGGGCTGGTTATGAGAATATTGATCACAAATGATGACGGCATTAAGGCAGACGGGCTGATTGGTTTGGTGAAATGGGCTTGCAAGTACGGAGAGGTGACCGTGGTTGCACCGCTGCATGAGCAGAGCGGCAAGAGCCAGGGCATTGACATCTTCCATCCCATCGCCGTGACCAAATACGATCTCTGCCCCGAGGTTCAAGCCTATGCCGTAGATTCCACTCCTGCCGATTGCGTGCGCTTTGGCATCATCGGACTTGGAAAACCCTATGACTTAGTCATTTCGGGCATCAATCGCGGCTACAACATAGGACAGGACATTGTGTATTCGGGCACGGTGGGTGCAGTTTACGAAGCCGCTGCCCAGGGTGTGAACGGTTTGGCTGTATCGACCGACCCCTCTACCTTATCGGGCGCGTTAGAGCAGCTTGATTACGTATACAAGTTTATTGAGCGCAATAACCTGTTTGCTCTCAACGACGTTTATAACGTCAATATTCCCGAAAATCCGCAAGGTATCCGTATCACGCACCAAGGAAAAGCCAAATATTCGGACGAATGGGTGGACATGGGTAACGGAACCTATACGCAGGTTGGTCAGTTCATCTTTGAAAACACCAAGAATTTGGAGCTTGACACCGACTGCGTGATGAACGGTTACGTTTCGATCACCCCCATGCAGACTGACCGTACCAATCTCGCGGTTTACAAAAAGCTGGCGGGATACTTAAATCAATAAGCAAAAAAAGGCGTTGCACCGAGTGTCTGCAAAATTAGCGGTAAAATTGAAATGAGCCACCACGTTTTTTCGTGGTGGCTTTTGATATGCAGGAAACAAAGAGTAGTCAATGAAAGAACCCCTCTAAATTAATTGCGTGTCTAATCATGTTTGTTGCGATTTTCGAGGCTGGATTATTCATCAAATCTATAACCATTCTTGTCTCTTCTTTCGCTGTTTC
>JAZNBB010000018.1:0-18216 GCA_045586845.1 Eubacteriales bacterium | reverse complement strand
CAAAGGTTGTAGGGGGCGACGTCCTCGACGCCCCGGTTGAGCCTCAACTAACTTTCGGAACGGACCGCCCAGGATGTCGTTCCATACAAAAAGTTGTTTTGCCTGCCCGGGGCGTCGAGGACGTCGCCCCCTACGGTCGGATAGGTATTGGTAGATATTATTTAATACACAACATGCAAAGAGCGTTATCCCAAAAAGAATGGGATAACGCTCTTTATGTAATGATCAATATGCAATCGTGGTCATCAGCGCGTATTCAGGTTGGGAAACGTCCAATCTGGATGCCTGCGCCACGATCGGCTGGTCGCTCTCGACCAAAATGGCGTAGGGCTTGTTGCGGGGAATGGGCTGACCGTTGTCGGCAACCATCTTGTCAAGTCTGATGTGGTTGGTGCGGTTGTTCTCGCAAACGGCGTGCAAACCGGTCAGCGGCTCACAGTCCTCAAAATAAATGGTCAGATCGATATGTGCCGTCTTGCCCGAAAGATTGAGCACGCAAACAGCCTCGTGGCTGACGAATTCGCCTTTGACCGTGTCGCTCATGTAGCCGTCGGGGATCATCCAAACATTTTTTCCGTACATATGATAGTCTCCTTTGTATACCAATATTTACAAAGTCAGTATATCACACGCCCCCCGACTTGTCAAGCATTATTTACCGGAGTCGGAGCAGGTGACAGAAGCCGCATTGAGGCTGTAGTTCATTGAGCCTACCGCAATACGAGACCAGGCGTCCTGTGTACCGCCGTAGCATATGCTCTTGAGCGACTTGCAGCCATAAAACGCCATATCCTCGATTTTATTGACGCTGGCAGGAATGTTGACCGAGGATGCGCCCGCACCAGCGGGGTAGTGCACAAGAGTCTTTCCGTCAGCTGTGTACAGCACGCCGCCGATGTCCTTGTAGGAGACGTTACCGGTGCTTACCGTGATGTAGACCAGATTGGAGCAGCCGCCGAATGCCAGATGTCCGATGCTTGTCACACTTGCGGGGATTTGTACTACCGTTATTGAGGTACAGTTGTAAAATGCCTGTGACCCGATTGCTGTCACCTTGTCACCGGATGGGCTGGTGGCGGGTACAACCAGGCAAATATCCTGACAAGCGCCAATGCCGGTCAGCGTACAGGTGCCGTTACCGTTCGAGGTGAAGGTCAGCCCCGTGCTGTCGGTGGTGCCCTGGTTGCCTTGGTTACCTTGATTGCCTTGATTGCCCATGTTGCCAGGATTTTGATTTTGATTACCGGGATCGGGATTGATCACGATTGGCTGCGATTGCTGCTCGCCCCCGTTCGGAAGGTCTTGATTGTTTTGATTGCCCGGGTTGTTTTGGTTGTTCTGATTGCCTTGGTTGCCTTGATTATTCGGGTCATTATACTGATTTCCCGGGTTTTGATCAATGCCGCCCTGCAGCATATCAGTGGTCTGCTCAGCCCCATCGTCGGGCTGCTCATCCTTGTTTTTGTTGCACGCGGTTGCCGACACCAAAAGCAAGCCGATCAGCACGAATGCCATTGTTTTTGTCCATGTGATTTTCATGAACTTACCTCCTTTTTCTTGAATGTGCTTTGATTATAGCAAGCTTTATACATACTGTCAAAGCATTTCGTGCGACGTACTTCGGCATGCTTTCGCCCACTTTGACTACACCCGTTCCCCTTTGCTTGCTTGTGACTTCATTCGCGCAAAAAAATCGTGCGACGGCAATCGTCCGCTGCCGACAATCTTGACAAATCCACGAAAATATGGTATCATTTTTTATTATGAACACAAAGGACGGAGCGCGTATGCAGATCGGAAACGTACAACTGAAGCACGGCTTGTTTTTAGCACCTATGGCGGGGGCTACGGACAGGGCTTTTCGCCGTATCTGCAAAGAGCACGGCGCGGAATTTACCGTGAGCGAAATGGTGTCTGCCAAGGCGCTGTGCTATGAGCAAAAAAGCCCCAAATTTGCATCCCGTTCAAAAAGTGCGCCGTTGGCATGTGTGCTTGCGCGCGAGAATCCCATGGCGGTGCAGCTGTTCGGGCATGAGCCCGAGCTGATGGCAGAGGCAGCGCGCATGATCGAAGCCTGCGTCTACCTCGGCTGCCAAAGCGAGGTGCCGCCTGTTGCCATTGATATCAACATGGGCTGCCCTGTCAATAAGGTGGTCGCTAACGGTGAGGGAAGTGCGCTGATGAAAGATATCCCTCTGGCGGGTAAGATCATTGAGGCTGTCGTAAGGGCTGTCAAGCTGCCCGTCACGGTCAAAATGCGTGCAGGCTGGGATGCAGAGCATATCAATGCAGTCGAGCTTGCGCAGGTTGCCGAGGATTGCGGTGCATCGGCGTTGTTCGTGCATTGCCGCACGCGCCAGCAGATGTATATGCCCGAGGCTAACCCAGAGATCGTGCGCATGGTCAAGGAAAGCGTGAGCGTGCCCGTGATCGGTAATGGTGACGTTGCCACCCCCGAGGACGGTGTGCGTATGCTCAAGGAGACGGGGTGCGACGGCATTATGATCGGCAGAGGGGCGCTTGGAAACCCGTGGATATTTTCCCAAACTGCCGCACTTTTGCGCGGCGAGGAATACGCATTGCCTACCATACAGGAGCGTTTTGACACCGCCATGGAGCAGATACGTGAAATGGTGCAACAAAAGGGTATGCGCGTAGGCATGGCGGAGGCAAAAAAGCACGCTGCCTGGTACGTGCGCGACGTGCGCTACGCTGCGCTGACGCGTGACCGTATCATGCAAGCCGAGACTCCCGAGGATATCCGTGCGGTGTACGATGAGCTGATGGCAATGCAGAGGCAGTCCGAGTAAGGGCAGGGTAAACGGTATGGAAAATGTAGAATTGATCATTGTAACGGCAGATGCACGCATGGGCAGCGTGATCGAGGCAGAAGCTACGCTTTGCGGCGTGTCCGCCTTGGTGTACACCGAGCTGCAGGGTATTGGCCGTGAGCAATGGGAGCAGACACGTATTGCGATCGTTGATCTGGACGGCAAGATCGGAGGCAGCATTCCCGAACATGTGCGCGTGCTGGGACTTTGCCGTGACCCCGAGACACTCATGCCACGTGCGCGCAGACTTGCGCACGTGCTGTTCCGCCGCCCATGCCGCATGGCAGAACTGCGCCGTGAGATCAGCGCGGTGCTGCAGCATGAGAACAGACCTTTGCCGACAGCACAGCCCAAGCCGAGCACGCTGCAGTTGCTGCAGGATAGCCGCTGCGTCCTGCTTGGAAATACGCAGATCTCCTTAAGCGATAAGGAATTTTCCGTGCTGTCGCTTTTGATGCAAAAGGGCGAAGAGGGGCTTTCCAAAGAGGAGCTTGCCGCTTTGTTCGGAAACGGGTTGTCAAACGAGGGGCAGGTATACATTTGCCATTTGCGCAAAAAGCTGGAGCATGCTTTTGGCGTGCGTCTGATCAAGACCGTGCGTAATAAGGGTTATGTATACGTGGGACATCTATAAGCTTTCAAGGAGGACAAAATTGTGAAAAAGCTTTTGTGCGTTGTCATTTTTGCGCTTTGTTTGATGCTTTACTTGTGCGCTTGCGATCTTCAACACGAGCATGCTCGGGGCGAATGGAGATACACGGAATCAGAGCATTGGCGCTTGCCTGAGTGTGACAGAGAGAATTGTGCCGTGGAGGATGTGGTGTACGATCTCGGCGCTCACGTGGATCAGAATACGGACGGCGTTTGCGAGGTTTGCGGTTATGCGGGGGTGAGACAGTGCCCGTATTGCGGCGATCTGTCGGACGGAAACCGCTGGTTTATCGCGGAAGTTGTGAGTGCAACCGGTGTCAAGCCTTTGGGTACGGATTGCTTTGAAGCAAAAGCAGCAGGCGAGGCGGGAATCAGTCTGGACGTTGATGATTATGAGATTGGTGACGTTGTTCGCATCATCTACGGCGGATATATCATGGAGTCCTATCCCGTGCAGATCGCACCCATTTCAGTGGAACGCGCAGACCAATTTGACACACAATAGATGTAGGGGCGACCGATGGTCGCCCCTACGTTTGTTTTCATTTACTTGTCATCAAGTCCCGACTCGCCCGCAAGGGGATTGGCAGACATGGCTTGTTCCATGCTTTTGTTTGCCACGTGGGTGTAGATCTGCGTGGTGTTTAGCTGCTCGTGACCGAGAATTTCCTTGAGCACGCGCACATCCACGTTGCCCGACTGATACATCAAGGTGGCAGCTGTATGGCGCAGCTTATGTACCGAGTAGTGCTTGGCACCAAGACCTGCAAGATCAAGGTACTTATATACCGTATATTGTACCGTTTTGACGCTGATGCGTTGGCAACGCTCACTCAAAAACAGTGCTTTGTCGGTATTCTTGGCGTATTTCTCCTGTAATCTCACCTGCATATATTGCGAAAGGGCAGTACGGCAAGCCTCATTCAGATAAATGATACGCTCCTTGTTGCCTTTGCCGATCACACGCAGCGAGCGGTATTCGCGGTCAAGGTCGGGCAGGCTGATGCCTGAAAGCTCGGAGACACGCATACCGCAGTTGAGAAACAGCGTGATCATACAGTAGTCGCGCACGCGGTTGGGCGAAGCAGTATCGTTTTTGATCGCATCCAGCAGAGTGTGACATTCCTCCAAGGAAAGGTGTTTGGGCAGCGATTTTTTCTTTTTGGGCGTTTCAATGTCTGCTGCGGGATTGGTCTCCAAGAGGTGTCTCTTGACGGTCAGATATTTATAAAATGCCTTGATGGCGGAAAGCTTGCGAGCCTTTGCCGCCCCCGCGTTGCCGCGTTCTGTACCGGTATATACCAAAAATGCGTAAATGCGATCTGTGGTGATGCCTTTGATATAGTCAAGATCCACTTTCGTAATGTCGATGTTCTCAAAGTCCTCACTGTCCAAGTCTATCTTTTGATCTTTGGCGAGCAGCCAGCGGAAAAAGGTGCGCAGATCAGACAGATATTCGCTCACGGTCTTGTCCGAGCAGCCTTGAATGACTGACTTATACGAAGCAAAATCACGGATGACGGCAGGGAAATCCTCTATATTGACTGTGTAAGCCATAAATGCCCCCCTCTTTTTTAACATTCTATTACTATTATACACCAAGCCGTGATTTTTTAGTGGATAAACTGTAAACATTCGCGCTCCATACTTGTTTTATTTACAAAAAATCGGTATAATGGGGGTAATTTCAGGACAACGGAGAATCTATGAAGAACTTTTTTTCCAAACATTCCTATGATTTCGTGCGTATGTTGCTCGTGCAGAGCATGATCGGCGGATTTTTTGGTTTTGCGCTTGCCATTGCCGTGACCGGTATCGGTACGCAGAACAGTGAGACCGGAACCGCGGGAGCAACGGCAGAAACGCTTTTGCTGATCACCAGTATATGCGCTATCATATTCTACCTGTTTTTGATCTACGTGCAGATTTGGGAGATCGGTGGGAAGGACCAGATGTCGCATCAAGTGCGCGGTACCAAGCCCAATATCTACAAGGGGCTTTTGATCGCCCTGTGTGCCAATGTGCCTAACTTTATCTTGGCGGGTATTATCACGATAGGCTTTGCATTTCCTGAAAACGAGGTATGCGGAACCGTTGGCTTTTTCGCCAATCTGATCACAAAATTTATCCATGGTATGTACCTTGGCATTATTCAACATGAGTTCGCAGACGGTTTTGCCCTCATGAATCAATGGTGGGTCTATTTTCTCTTGCCCATTCCCGCATTGCTGACCTCGTTTGCCGCTTATAATATTGGACGAAAGGGATGGCACTTGACAGGTATTTTGGCTCCGGTCGTCCCTGCATCCGATCGCCCTACCAAGGAAGAACGTCGTGCAGCAAGAAAAAAGGCAAGGGAACAGAAAAAACAGTAAATATTCTCGGCTGTCCGTATATCGGACAGCCGATTATCATTTACACGGCAGAGTGCCTTCACCCTTGCTGAAAATATGAAAAAATCTTGCCTGCGTTCACACAAAGTTCACACTATTTGACAAAATATGTGGTATAATGTACTATCACTTTTTATGTCAACCTATAAAAACACTTGGGAGGGTATTATGGCTGAATTGAAAATGCTTGCCATCGACCTTGGCGCGTCCAGCGGCAGAGGCATCGTTGGCTCCTTCGACGGCGAAAAGCTGACCTTGCGCGAGAATCACAGATTCTCCAATGACCCGATGTATGTCAACGGAAGATTTACCTGGGACATCCTGCGCATCTATTTTGAGATCAAGAACTCGATCACCAAGACGGTCATCGACGGTGACGACATTGCCAGCATGGGTATTGACACCTGGGGCGTTGATTACGGTATGATCGACAAGAACGGCAGACTGATGGCAAATCCCATTCACTACCGTGACGCAAGAACTGAGAACGTGACCGATTACGTCAAGAACTTTGTATCTCCCGAAGAGATCTACAACGTGACCGGTATTCAGGCGATCGACTTCAACACGCTCAATCAGCTTGCTGTGGAAAAAAGAGACAACGGCGAAGCATTTGACAGAGCCGATAAGATCCTTTTCATTCCCGACCTGCTCAATTACTTCCTGACAGGTAAGATGGCAACCGAGTATACCATTGCCTCCACCGGTATGATCTTGGATGCAAGCTCCAGAAAGATCGCTACCGAGCTGCTGGGCAAATTGGGCATTCCCGAGAGCAAGTTTGCCCCCATGGTCGAACCCGGTACTTGTCTTGGCGGTCTGTTGCCGTCCATTTCCGACGAGGTTGGCAAGAACCGTATTCAGGTCTATACAACAGCTTCTCACGACACCGCATCCGCCGTTATCGCCGTACCTGCTACCAAGAAAGACTTTATTTACATTTCCTCCGGTACATGGTCGCTCATGGGTGCAGAGCTGGATGCTCCGCTGATCAATGATGCAACAAGAGCCGCAAACTTCACCAACGAGGGCGGCGCTCAGGGCACCATCAGATTCCTCAAGAACATTATGGGTCTGTGGATCATTCAGGAATCCAGAAGACAGTGGAAGAGAGAAGGTAAGGACTATTCGTTTGCGCAGATGGAAGCTTGGGCAAAGGAATGCACGCCCTTCCGTTCGCTGATCAACGTAGATTACAAGACTTTTAATACCCCCGGCAATATGCCCGAAAAGATCCGCGACTACTGCCGCATGACGGGTCAGCCCGTTCCCGAAACGGTTGGCGAGGTAGTTCGCTGCATTTACGAGTCGTTGGCTTTGAAGTACCGTTATACCGTAGACACCATTGGCAGACTGCAGGGTAAGCCCGCAACCATGATCAACGTCGTGGGCGGAGGCACCAAGGATAAGTTCCTGTCCCAAATGACCGCAGACGCTTGCGGCATTCCCGTATGCGCAGGACCTGAAGAAGCGACCGCTATCGGTAACCTTGTTTCTCAAGCAATCGCACAGGGTGAGATCAAGAACCTGGCAGAAGCAAGGGAAGTAGTCGCAAACTCCTTCGAGATGAAGCACTACGAACCTTGTACCGAAAGGGATGCATGGGATGAAGCGTATGCACGCTTCTGCAAGTTGCAGTAATAATTCTGACATTTGAATCACTTGAATACGGAGGTACAACATGAAGGAACATCAGTTTGCCGAGCTTAGCGTGATCGGCATGCGCGGATGCGAGGAGATCGCTAAAAAGGTTGACTACTATCTCAAGGATTGGCACGGGCTTTCCCAGGACGACACCTATCTTGTGAATGTTACCTGTCCCAGATTCGGTACGGGTGAGGCAAAGGCTCTGATCAAGCAGTCCATGCGCGGTCAGGATGTCTACATCATCTGTGACGTGTTCAATTACAGTGTAACCTACAAGATGTACGGTATGACCGTCCCCATGAGTCCGGATGATCACTACGCAGATCTCAAGCGCGTTATTGCCGCCATCGCAGGCAAGGCAAGAAGAATCACCGTAATCATGCCCATGCTTTACGAGGGCAGACAGCACCGCAGACAGTCCCGTGAATCGTTGGACTGCGCCCTGATGCTGCAGGAGCTGGTTGCGATGGGTGTTTCCAACATCATCACCTTTGATGCACATGACCCCAGAATTTGTAACGCCATTCCGTTGGAGGGCTTTGACGATGTCAGACCCACCTATCAGATGATCAAGGCGCTGGTTCGCAGCGTACCCGACATCGTAATAGATAAGGACCATATGATGATCATCTCTCCCGACGAGGGTGCTATGCAAAGATGTATGTACTATTCCTCGGTCTTAGGGCTGAATATTGGTATGTTTTATAAGCGCCGCAACTACTCCATTGTTGTCAACGGTAAGAATCCGATCGAGGCACACGAGTACCTCGGTCAGGATTTGCACGGCATGGACGTGCTGATCGTGGACGACATGATCTCTTCCGGCGAGTCTCTTCTGGACGTAGCAAATCAGCTCAAGAATAGAGGTGCAAAGCGCGTATTTGCTTGCGCTTCGTTCGGTCTGTTTACCGACGGCTGCGACAAGTTTGATAAGGCATACGAGAGTGGCATTATCGACCGCGTTCTTTCTACCAACCTGGTGTATCGTCGCCCCGAGCTTGCCGAAAGAGACTGGTTCGTCGAGGTGGATATGTCTAAGTATGTTTCCTACATCGTCGAAACACTCAACCACGATACCACTATCAGCGAGCTGCTTGATCCCGTGACCAAGATCAACGCACTGATGGAAAAGCACAAGGCAGAGCTTGCCGTACAGGGTCAGATCAAGATGGATATCTGAAAAAGAAAATGATCGCCCGCGCATCGCGCGGGCGATTTTTTGCTGAAAATAACTGTTGCAATATTCAGAATAGTGTGATATAATATAATTATCTATAAGTAAAGGACGTATGCGTGAAGGGTTCCTCTACCAATTTGTCCGGTTTACTGTTCACGCTTAAACCTCACCTAAAAATGGGTCCCAACCCATTTTTGGAGCAAAGCTCCACTGTGAAGTTTCAAAACTATTTGAGCCGCCGTGGGCGGCATGGAGGTTATTGTGAAGCTGATTGCATTTCCCGAATGTGGAAAAATCATCAACACACACGGCGTTATGGGCGCGGTCAAAATAGAAAGCTGGTGTAATACCCCTGCGGTGCTTGCAAAGCTTAGACGCGTTTATCTGCCCACAAAAGAGGGAATGAGGGAGTTGAAGGTTCAACGCGCCTCGGTATTCAAGCAATTTGTCATTGCTGAGTTGGAGGGCATTACCACAGTGGATGCCGCCAATGCGTTGCGCGGCAAGGTGTTGCACGCGGTTAGAGAGGATCTGCATATTCCTGAGGGTGAGTATCTGATTGCAGAGCTGATCGGACTTGATGTCGTTGACGTCAACACTGGTCGCATTTACGGTCAGCTTTGTGCGGTGCTTGATCAGGGACCTTCCGATATATATGTGGTCAAAACCCCGGATGGTGAACGTATGATGCCTGCCGTGGATGAATTCGTCAAAGGCATTGATCCCGAACGCGGTATTCTGGTCGCCCCCATCGGCGGTATGTTTGAAGATTGACTGAAAGGGTAATACCATGAGATTCGATATTATGACTCTGTTTCCGGAGCTGGTTGGCTATGTGTTGGGCGAGAGCATCATCGGGCGTGCACAAAAAAGCGGTGCTATCGAGGTATATACGCATCAGATCAGGGACTATTCCGAGGACAAGCACCGCCGCGTGGATGACACACCTTATGGCGGCGGCAAGGGTATGCTGATGGCGGCACCTCCCGTATATAATTGCTTTCAGGGTGTTCTGCGTGCACAGGCAGAGGACGGCTTTACAGGTTCGCGTCGCGTCATCTATCTTTCTCCCGCAGGCAAGGTGCTCACCCAGAAAAAAGCAGAGGAGCTTGCGCTATATGATAATCTTGTGCTGCTTTGCGGGCACTATGAGGGCATTGACTGCCGCGTGATAGGCGAGATTGTGGATGAGGAGATCTCGATCGGCGATTACGTGCTCACGGGTGGTGAGATCCCCGCGTGTATTCTTGTAGACTGTGTAGCTCGCCTTTGCGAGGGAGTGTTAGCTGACCCCGAATGTTACGAAAAGGAAAGCATTTCTTCGGGATTGCTTGAATACCCTCAATACACAAGACCTTATGAATGGCACGGCGTTAAGGTGCCCGACGTACTGATCTCGGGACATCACGCCAACATAGATGCGTGGCGACTGCAGATGGCAACCGAAAAGACCGCGCAACAAAGACCCGATCTGTTAGAAAACAACGACTGAAAGGAGGGAGCGTCTTGATCGAGCAAAAGAGTGCGCCCAAGAAGCAAAAGGTAGGCTCACTGTTTTTCCATTTGTTTCATCGTCTATCGCTTTGGATATATACCTTGCTGATCAATTGTTTCCCTGCAAGATTGCTGACCTCCTACGATGTGTTGGAACAGCGATGGAGCGATATTTGCACATATGTGTTTGGTACGCCGGACGGGAAGCTGCGACAGAACTTGCATAGGATTCGTTTAAAATGCGCGTATCTGATCGAACACAGTATGATATTGTACACATTAGACCGCCTGATCAAATTCTTCATCAACTGTCCGCTTAACGTGTATGGAATTTTCTTCTTTGTCTACGGTGCAGTCGGTGCTGCGGTATATTTCATTGCAGAGCGTTTGTCTGTCAATTATGCAGGCAATCTCGGCTGGGGGATTGCGGGTATCGTGATCGCATTTGCCTCATTGCCGTTGCTTTGTACGGGCAAATCTTTGTATCGCGCTGCTTTTGGCAGTCGAATTGTCGGTAAGATATTGCGCTCCTATCTGGGGCTTGAGAAAAAGCAAAGCGGAAATGACCGCAAGGAGCGCGGCAGTACGCTGATGGTGTACGCTGCGTTGGTATTTGGCGCGGGTGCAGGTATCTTGACCTTCTTTGTACATCCTGCTACTGTTCCGATCATCTTAAGTATGATCGTGTTGGCGATCATAGTGCTTTATATCCCCGAAAGCGGCATATTGCTTGCTGCAGGCACGGCAGGGATATGGTGGGTCACGGGATATCCCGTGCTTTGCGCTGTATCTATAGCGGTTATAACACTGATCAGCTATACAAGCAAACTGATCCGAGGCAAGCGCGTTATGCACGTGCGGTTGATCGATTTTTCCTTACTGTTACTTGCTTTGGTTTTTGCTTTACACGGTCTGCTGACGAACAGCGGATTGCTGAGTGCGGCATACGGCATCGGCTATGCGCTTTTGATTTCCATGTATTTCCCAACCGTTAATCTCATGCGCTCATCCGAGTGGCTCAACAGATGCTATAAGCTATTGGTCTTTTCCGGAACGATGCTTGCAGTAGTCAGCGTATTGCCCATGGCACAGATCCTTTATTTTTTGGAAATGACACTTGAGCGCGTTGATCTTTCCATGTTTGCGCTACAGTTTGCCAGATATGATACATATTTCGGGCAGAGTACCATGGTTGGCGGTATGCTGATGGTCTTGTTGCCTTTGATGATGAGCGTGCTGAAAGGGAAACAAACCGTAACGGGATTTTTCTGGAAGATGCTTTGCGTATTGGCGGCTTGTATTTCAGTGTTCTTTACCATGCATATCGGTGTATGGGCGGGTTTTGCTGCCGCAATGGCAATATTCTTCTTTGTTTACAGCTATCGCTCGATGAGTGCTGCTATGCTGCTTGCGTTTCCCATTACCTGCGGTGCGTTCTGGCATAAAGAGTTGAATCAGATGTTCGGAATTCGCAACCATACAGTCGTACAAAATATGCTGGACGTTGCAGTCTCTTATGCGGACGGTGCGGCAAACAGAAGGGCGATAGCGTGCAGTGTGTTGAATATGTCCGAAGACTACCTGCTTGGTGTGGGCTTTGGAGACCATGCTGTGTACAGTATATTCTCTTACTACGCCTCTCCCGGAATGGAGGACGTCATAGATATTCAGAACACCTATTTGCATTTGATTGCAGAATGCGGTTATCTCGGTTTTGTCATGTTGCTTGCTGCAGTATTCATGTTTATCCTGTGTGCATTAACATATATGCGATGGGGAGGAAACCGTACAACAAAGGTGCGTGTTGCTGCGGGTCTTGCAGGGGTTGCAGGCACGCTTGTCATGGGTATCTTTTGTAACCTGATGAATAATGCAAGCCTGTTTGGCTTGTTCTGGCTTGTGATTGGTTTGACGGTAGCAAGCTTGCGCACACAGTATGAGACGCACGCTCGTGCAGTACAAACGCACACGGGAAATCTCGAACGCTCGGACATTGCGTTCCGAACAAGATAAGAAAGAGGGGAATTATTCCATGTCTGATCATAAAAAAAATCTGATTTCCGCAGACGATCAAAAGGCATCCAGTATTTCACCGGATGTTGCGCTGCCTTCCATAGGGGAGAGTAAGAAAAAGATCCGTAAGGCACCAAAGATCAAAAAGCCCCGCAAAAAAGGCTTGCCCATTGCAGTGGATATTTTGATCGTTATTGCACTTCTTGCCGTGATCGCGGGGGCTGTTTGGGGCGTTTACAAGATCGGCGAATTTTACGCAAACAAATATGCGCCAAGAGAGATCACCTATACGCTGCTTGCAGAGGGTGTGGATGCCTCGCTTGCCTTTGACGCGAATGGAGATTGTGTCGTTGTGCGGGACAGCGAAGTGTTTATCCTTGACCGGGATCAAAGTGCGCATACAGGTAAGGTGTATTCTGTATCTGCAGAGGAGCGATCGGATGGCACAGTCGATATTTATGTTGATGTAAGTACGCCTGCTAACTATAATTACAAACTTGGTTATTTTGTTAATCAGATCAAGATCGCGGTGGGCAAGACGTATACCTGCCGATTCAGCGGACTTGTCAGCGATGCTGTCATTGTAGAGCTGCAGATCACGGAAAAGGAGTCGTAATATGAATAAAGCGGAGAAAAGAAAGAATCTGTTTTCGTCAGGCGGCGTTTTTGTGGATCTTTTCATTGGATTCTTGATTGCTGCCTGCATTGCCGGTGTCGTTTACCGTTGCTTTATTTACGATCCTCAAGTGCGTGAAGATACCGGAGAGTCGTATATGGTATACTTTGAGATCGAAAATGCATACGAGAGCTATGCTGACTACCTGAATGCGCGTGACGCAGTCTATGACGGTGTAACGGGATTGCTTATTGGAGAACTTGCCAAGCATGACAGTCATGTTGACGGAAGTGCGGTTTCGGTACTGCAAGACAATGATGCTGCAGATGCACCGATACAGGTCACGGGTGTCATTCTTTCGGCACCCGGCAAGATGGAACAGGGAACGTTAGTTATTGGCGGATCGTATATGCTCACTCCCGGTCAAGTGTTGGAAGTCTATACCGACACGGTTTCTGTCAATATTCGCATTTTACAGATCACCGAACAGCCTGCAGAGTAAGATCCTATATCACGGTTTGTTGCAGAATACATACTACATCATGCGCTTTGTGCAAAATGACGAAAATATGTTTATTCACTTGTCAAAAATTCCTATAGAATGACGCTTGATTTTGACAGTAGCTTTTGTTATACTTATGATAGTGGGATTTTCTGCATTTACTATCAAAGAAACGGGAGATAGATATGAAGTCTTGTCAAGTAGTGATTACCAATGCGAGCGGTTTGCATGCCAGACCCGCTACCTTTTTCATTCAGAAGGCAAACAGTTACAGATGCTCGATCTGGATCGAGAAAGAAGAGCGCAGGGTTAATGCAAAGAGCCTTTTGGGCGTTTTGTCCTTGGGTATTGCCAAGGGTATGTCTGTTACGCTGACTGCGGACGGACAGGATGAAGAGCTTGCACTGCAGGGCTTGCAGGCACTCATCAATTCCGGCTTTTCCGAATGAGGCAAACAGCTTGTATAAAACGGTGTGAGGGACAAAACACAAGTGTCCGCACACCGTTTTTGCATTCATTGTAAATATACAGAAAGGAGAACGCTATGGCAGATCAGGAAAGATTACAGTGCTTGCTGGACAAGGCAAACGCGCTGCCTTTGACCCCGGGTGTGTATGTCATGAAGGATGCTGCGGGTAAGGTCATTTACGTGGGCAAATCCCGCAAGCTCAAAAATCGCGTGTCGCAGTACTTTCAAAATAGCGAAAAAAACGCAAAGACCGCGCGGATGGTCGAGCGCGTGTGCAGCTTTGACTATATCTTATGTGAGACCGAGATAGAGGCGCTCTCCTTGGAAAATACGTTGATCAAACAGTATACCCCCAAGTACAATATCAGACTCAAGGACGCCAAGTCATATCCTTATATCAAGATCACCGATGAGCTTTATCCGCGTATTATTATGACGCGCAAGCGTGAAGCCGACAAGTGCAAGTATTTCGGACCATATTCCGGTACTTCGACCGTATACGCGGTGATCGGTTCGCTTCAAAAAGCATTGCAGCTGCCAAGCTGCAAGCGCAAATTTCCCGAGCAGATCGGTAAGGAGCGCCCCTGCCTGTATTATCAGATCAAGCAATGCTGCGGAGTTTGCACGGGCAAGATCAGTCCGGAGGAGTATGTGGATAAGATCCATACTGCTGCAGAGCTTTTGCGAGGCAATACTGCCGCAGAGAAACGGCGTCTGACAGAGCAGATGTACGCGCTTGCCGAGCAGGAGAGATATGAGGCAGCAGCTGTCTGCCGTGATACTATTGCTGCCCTTGAGCGTCTGTCACAAAAGCAAAGCGTTGTGGGCGCACCCGATGACGATTACGACGTGTTCGGCTTGTACGACGACGGTGTGCTCAGCGCACTTTCCGTTTTTTTCGTGCGCGGCGGTGTTTGTACCGATAAACAGGATTATCTGTTTGATAAAGAGCATATTACCGATAACGAGTCGCTCGTGTCGTTTATCTGCGACCTTTACAGGGGCAGATCGGATATCCCAAAATTGATTTTGATCTCGTTCTCGCCGGACGAGGATACGCGCGCCACGGCTGCAGAGTTCTTAGGTAAGCTTGCAGGGCGTAAGGTCGAGCTGCGTACACCCGAGAGGGGGCAGCTGCGCGCGCTGTGCGAGACCGTGACCGCCAACGCACGCGAGGTGGCAGAAAAAAGTGCCACGCATGAAAGCCGACGCGAGGGCGTTTTGCTGCGTCTTGCGCATATACTGGAGCTTGAGAGCTATCCCGCGCGCATCGAGGCGTACGATATCTCCAATTTGGGTAAGGAGCACTTGACCGCGGGCATGATCGTGACAAAGGAAGGTAGCTTTGCCAAACGGGACTACCGCACCTTCAAGATCAAGACGGTAGAGGGCACCGACGACTACGCCAGTATGCGCGAGGCACTCTCGCGCCGCTTCGTACACCTGACCGATGCTGAGGGCAGCTTTGCCGAGTATCCCGATTTGATCCTCTTGGACGGAGGCAAGGGGCATGTGAGCGTGGTGCGCGAGCTTGCACGTGAGATGGGCATTGAAGTCCCCATTTTCGGCATGGTCAAGGATGATTTCCATAAAACGCGTGCACTTTGCACAGAGGATGCCGAGATCAGCATTGCCAAGGAAACCGCGGTCTTTCAGTTTATTTATGGTATCCAGGAAGAGGTGCACCGTTATACTGTGAGCAGCATGAAAAAGGCAAAGGGCAAAACGCTCGTGACCTCTACGCTGACACAGATTCCCGGCATAGGACCTGCCAAAGCTGCGGCGTTGCTCAAAATGCCGGGTGGTTTGCAGGCTGTCAAGCGTGCAGACAAGGCGCAGTTGTTGGCAGTTAAGGGCATTGGTGAAAAGGATGCCGACGCGATCATTGCTTACTTTAAAGAAAAGAGAAATAAATTATGATGAGAATTATTACGGGAAAAGCAAAAGGCTGCAAGCTTTATACCTTGGAGGGTACAGATACCCGTCCTACCACAGAGAGAGTCAAGCAGGCGGTATTTTCCATGATCCAATTTGATATTGAGGGCAGAGACGTGCTGGATCTGTTTGGCGGCTCAGGTCAGATGGGACTTGAAGCGGTGTCACGCGGGGCGCGTCACGCCATCATTGTGGACAAATCCAAGCCCGCAGTTGATGTGATCTATAAGAATATGCTTAAGACTAAGCTCGCGCCCGATTGCTTTGTGGTCAAGTCGGATTATGCTGATTTTCTCAAGAGCAGACAGGGCAGAGAGCAGTACGACATCGTATTTTTGGACCCTCCCTATGCATCGGACGCACTTTCGGAATCGCTGCTTTTGCTGCTGCGCTACGATCTTCTCAAGCCGGGCGCACGCGTAATATGCGAGTCGGATAAGGAGAACATCTGGGGCAAGCATTTTGCGCTGTGCGACCGCTACCGTGTGGTGGGCAAAACGCATCACGCATCCTCGTATGTCACCATTCTTGAGCCTGTCATGGAGGAAGAGGTATGAGCCGCGCCATCATTCCGGG
This sequence comes from Eubacteriales bacterium, assembly GCA_045586845.1. Lineage (GTDB taxonomy): Bacteria > Bacillota > Clostridia > Oscillospirales > CAG-272 > SVQP01. The sequence goes on along the minus strand of JAZNBB010000018.1, from coordinate 1,912 downwards.
CAGCTTTGATCCCATGACGTTGGGACACAGGCAGGTCATTGCCGCCACAGCAGAGCTCTTCGACGAGGTGGTGGTACTGGTCATGTACAACGACATGACCCAATACGTCGAGGATGCCAAGATCAAGAAGTATCTGTTTGATACTAAGACGCGCGTGCAGATCGCACGTCTGACCTGTGCCGATATCCCCAATGTGCGTGTGGAGACGCGCAGTGGACTCCTGGTCGACGCATTTGAAGAGTTTGAGGGTGATGCTATCGTCAAGGGAGTGCGCAACGAGCAGGACTTTGCTTATGAGCAGATCCACGCAGCGTGGAATCTCGCGCATAACCCCCGTGCACGTACGCTGTATCTCCCCGCAGACCCCGCATACGCGCACGTCAGCTCCACCTTAGCAAGAGAGAAACTGCAAAAAGGGGAGGACCTTTCCGATATCCTTGCCCCCGATGTGGTGGCATGGATCTTGAAAAATCAGGAGAAAGGCATAAAGTAAAGTCGCTTATTACCGCCCGCAGGCGTCAATCCGGACGACCTATGATTTGTTTTCAAAAAAAATTACATAAAGGAGCTTTATCATGAACAAAAAAGCTGTTATCTCAAACGTGATCATTTCCGTGATCATTAACCTGTTGTTTGCGGGGCTTTTGATCGGCGCAGGTGCACTCGTGCTTGCTTTTCCGCAGATCTTTGGAACCGTACTCAGTGCTGCCTTTGCGCTGATCGGTATTTCACTGGTGCTGACCACTATTCCCAACCTGGTCGGTGGCATTGCGTCCATCAAGCAGAAAAAGGGGAAATTTGATCTGATCTTCTCGATCGTCACCATGATCATCGGTGTCGTGCTCGCAATCTACGGTATTATCACCGCGCTGATCGCTATTGGCATTGATGGTGTTGCTCTTCCCGGGTTTGTTGGTCTGATTATGCTCATTCTCCGCTGGGTCATTTGCGGTCTGATCGCGCTGTATCTGATCGTGCTGCCCATTATCCGCATTGTCAAGGCTGAAAAGAAATTCATGCAGTTCAAGGCAGAGCTGGTCAAGATGATCTTCGGCGTGCTGATCCTCGTACTGCTGATCTGCGGTATGCTTGAATCCACACTCAATACGCTGATCGGTATCTCTCTCATCATAGTCGGTGCACTGACCGTACTGCTTGCTATCCTCAACCTGATCCTTGGATTGATCGGGCTGAAGAAGGCGGACAAGAAACCTACCGTAGCGGTTGCCATTGACGTAGATGGCGATGGCGTTGCAGACGCAATCGTGGTTGACACTGACGGCGACGGTAAGGCAGATGCTGTGGGCATTGACGTAGACGGTGACGGTAAGGTTGATGTGATCGGCGTTGATACCGATGGCGACGGCAAGGTAGACGCAGTCGTTGCAAAGGACGAATAAACCTAATATTGCAAAAAGGCGGCAAGCCAAAAGCGTGATGTTCTTATCGGAAAAATCATAATTCAGTTTGTTTATATAATGCGGAATTGCTCCGCGGTAGACAAATAATTAACGCCGACAGATTCTTTAGATCTGTCGGCGTTTGCTATTAGACAAATTGGAATTTATACAACTCCAGCCAAATTGTTACCATAATAGTAAAGGATAATTTTTATCAAACAAAAGAAAGCAAAGACTGCACAGATACAAACTACTTTAATTATGGTTTGCTGACACGTATGTTGTTTTTTGTCTACTATCAGAAAAATCAAATTGGCTATTAAGCATAAAAATTCCACCAAGTCGGAGGCCAAGCGGTCTTAGGAAGCATATTAGGACAACTCCTTGGCTCACAGAACGACATGGCTACGATCCGACTTGCACAGATACAAACTACTTTAATTATGGTTTGCTGACACGTATGTTGTTTTTTGTCTACTATCAGAAAAATCAAATTGGCTATTAAGCATAAA
>JAZNBB010000017.1:0-10272 GCA_045586845.1 Eubacteriales bacterium | reverse complement strand
AAGATTCGAACTTGCGACTTCCACGTCCCGAACGTGGCGCTCTACCAAACTGAGCCACATCTCGTTGATGATTTTTTCACTATTTTCTGTAAGTGGTCAAACATGTGGTCAGACCACTTACATCGGGATTGTTATTGAATTGATTATAGCACAAAAGTGCAGTGTTTTCAAGGGGTTTCGGCGGTTTTGTAAATTTTACGCTCGTAATCGGCAATTTGCTCCCGAACCAAGCGCACTACCAAGCTGTGCCACACCCCGAATTATTGATTTTGCTCTTCCCGGGGATTCGTCCACGACCTCTTGGTCCCGAAACCATTTCCGAAGGAAATACGCGCACATACCAAGCTGTGCCACACCCCGAAATCGACCGTATCATTATAGCACGGTCACAAAGTTTTGTCAAGAGATTTTTTGGAGAAAACGCAAAATCCTTGCTATTCTCCGGATTTTTACATCATGGCATCGTAGAGGTTGACAAACTCAAGTCCACTTTTGAGCGCGTACGCAGCGGTGTAAGCCGTACCGCCCTTGCTTTTGGTTAAAAACGCGATGCAAACGTCGCTCCCCTCCACCAGTCGTCGGTCTCGCTCCAACATACAGCCCTCACGATAACTGTCGTACAGATAGATCACGCTGTCAGCTTCGGAAAGCACAAAACGATATGCCATACGGTCATGCTCACTCCATGCAGCGTCCTGATCTCGGCACGGCAAAACCAGGTCCAGCTTAATGTGCGGATACTGCTTTCTCTGCTCTATCACACATAGCGCGGCAAGCGTATCAAACCCGATCGCTCCCCCTGCACGAAAATGCACGGCTCCTGCCTCAATCTGTTTTGCAATCTCGGCTTTGAGCAGCGCGGGCAATGCCATCATATGCGCGGCATTGATCTGTCTGTGCCCCGTAAAGCACACAGTTTTATTTTGCATCGGGTCCACCTCGCTTTCGCTCTCATTATAGCACATTTGTTCGGTTTTGTAAAGTCTTTTTTGCATAAATCGTGCACAAAAATGCACCTTTTCCCGACCCCAATCGCACTTTTGCGCGTATATTCGCGCCTTGCAACGCCACTTTGTGTGCGCTTATTTCCCCTTATGACACGTTTTGCGCCCATTTTCAGCGTGCCGTATTGACAAAAAAGCACGCGCTTTTCCGCTATAATAATGGTAAAAGCACATTTGGGAGGATACACATATGCAACAAAACTCGGAATTTGTCGCCCACGACACGGGACAAGCCTTCGGAAAAACTAAAATGCGGCTACACACCGCTGCTGCCGCGCACCGCAGACGCATTTTGCTTGGTGTAGTGCGAGGTGCGGGCATCATGATGATCTCGTGGCTGTTAGGACTTTTGGGCGCATTTTTCGGCACATACCCCGCAGGCTTGATCCTGCTTTGCGCCGCAAGCAGTGGGGTTCCTTTTATCTTCACGGGGCTTTGCGCTTCACTGCCCTTTATCGACGCACCGTGGGGATATCTCTGTGCCTACCTCGGTATTTTGATTTTGCGCATTGCCGTCACGCTTTTGGTGGGTAGCGGCAGAGCCAACTTGCGCAATTTGCCCCCATTGCCCAACGATAAATTCAGTGCAGCCCTCTTACAGATCGAGGACGGCGGCTTTTTCGGCTCGCATCCGGTGCTTCCCGACGGTGAGCAAAACCTGCAAAAACCGCGTCTTTTCTGCGAAGCCCCCGTGTTGCGCATAATGACGGGCGCGATCGCCGCGCTGATCGCGGGCGGCTTTGCCATCGCGCTTGGCGGATTTCAGTACTACGACCTGTTCGGCACGTTGTTTTTACTTCTTGCCGTACCGCTATGCGTTTGGCTTGTCGTACCCTTTTTCACCCCTGAAAAACAGCACCGCCTTTCGGGTTACGTAGCATTGGTCGCGCTTTGCATGGGTGCCGTGTACGCCGCGCGCCCTTTTACCCTGTTTGGTATTCTGCTCAGCCCCATATTGGCAGCACTTTTGGTATATCTCACACTCAAGCGACGAGGCTTTGTGGCAGCCATGATGTGCGCGGTGGGCTGCGGCGTGGCATTTGACCCTGTCAATTCTCCCATTTTCATCATTGGGCTTGTGATGTGGACACTCTGCGCACAGCTCTCCGACCGTCTTGCCCTTGCAGCAGCACTTAGCGTTGCGCTTGGCTGGACTGCGCTGCTTGGCGGCTTTTGGGGTATGGCGGCAGCACTGCCCACGGTGCTGACAGGAGGTGCTTTGCTGTTTGCTGCCGATAAATGGGTGCTTCCCGCAGCGGATGCAGCACAGGTGGAAATTTTGGATTGCGACTTTGCGGGGGAAAGCGACTTTGCTCGACTCGTAACCCAAGAAAACCGCAACCTGAGTGCCTGTGAACGTACCGAGTGCATGGTGCAGGCATTCACGGGACTTTCCGAGACCTTTTACGAGCTGAGCGATAAGCTGCGCCGCCCCGCACTCCTGGATCTGCGCCGTATTTGCGATATTGCCTTTGAGAGCGCATGTGCCGACTGCCCGCGCCGCGAGGTATGCTGGGGCTCGGAATACAGCACCACGCTTGAGGGAATTGGCAAGCTGACCTCTGCGCTGCATCTTTGCGGCAAGGCAGACGCATCCTGCCTGCCCGCGCGGCTGCTCTCGGCTTGTCCGCGCACCGACCGCATTGTAGCCAGTGCCAACGAGCAATGTGCGGATGCCAGCGCGCAGCTTTTGCAAAACGAACGTACGCACGTGTTTGCCGCCGATTACGCCGCCATTGCCGACCTCCTGACCGATGCCTTGCGCGAGAACAACGAGGAATTCTGCACCGATGCGCAGACGGGAGAACGCATTTATCACTATCTGGCCGACCAGGGCATTGCGCTTTGCAGCATTGTGGTCAGTGGTATGCGTGCCAAGCGGATATGCGCACGCGGTGTGGGATTTGGCACAGGGCGCGCCACACCCGATGCTTTACGCGAGGCGATTGAGAACATTTGCGGCACACCGCTTGCCGACCCTGTATTCGAGATCTCCAAGGACAGCACGGTTATGATGCTTTGCGCACGTGACAGGTTTGCGGTCACACATGCCACGGGCGTCATTCCCTCACCCGCCGAAGCGACGAGAGAGCCCGATGCGCCCTCGGGTGATGCACTTTGCTGCTTCGCGGGCAAAAGCTCATACTTTTATGGTATATTGACCGACGGCATGGGCAGCGGAAGGCAAGCTGCTTTTTCCGCCGAGATCTGCACCGTGTTTCTTGAAAAAATGCTTTACGCGGGCAACAGTCCCGAGATCTCCTTACGTATGCTCAACAACTACCTGCGCTCCCATTCCGACGCGCCCGAGGCGGAATGCTCGGTGGGCGTGGACCTTGTGCGCATCGACCTGATCACAGGCACGGCGCATTTTATCAAAAGCGGCGCAGTCCCCTCCTTTGTACTGCGCGGCAAGCAGCTGCTCAAGATCAAGGCGCACACCCCGCCCATCGGCATTATGCACGCAGTGCAGGCGCAGATCATTCCCTTTGAGCTTTGCGAGGGGGATGTGATTGTGATGGTCAGCGACGGCATCACGGGTGGCAACGAGGATTGCCCTTGGTTGATCTCGCTGCTCTCGGGCAATCCCCTGTCAGATCCCGCCGTGCTCAAAGAGACCATTCTGCTCCACGCCCGCGAATCCGGCAGCACCGATGATATGTCCTGCGCGGTCATGCGCATTGATCAACTGAGCGCATAGTGATGTCTCAATGGCTGCAAGTCCTCTGCCCACACAAGCATCCATTGGTCATAACAAATTGATTTTCCTAATTATTCAACAACCGTAGGGTGCGACACCCTCAATACTCAGATCGGGTAGAAAGTAATTGTTACTGTACAAAAATAGTTGCTTTATGTAGGTCTGTGCGTCGAGGACGTCGCACCCTACGTATTCTGTATTCTCAATACCCCGTCTTCTTCCCGCACAGCCGCCAGATGATCTTGCGCAAAAGCTCGGTGGGAATTGCCAAGAGAGCAAGTGAGAACGTAAAGCCCAGTTCAGCAGGAGTCAGGGGGGCGGTACGCAGCACACTGCCGCCAAGATAGACGAATGCGATCTGTATGACGGTCACGGCAAGCATAATGCCGATGAAGCCGGGGTTTTTGCCAATACCCGCCAAGAGTCGCAATCGATCGGTTCTTGCTCCAAAGCAATTGCACACCGACATGAAGATAAACAGTGCAAAAAACGCGGTGAGCAGATAAATATCATCGGGAGCAACGCGGAATCGATCCGTGATCGCGGGCACGATTAAAAGTGAGAGACACACACTCACCGTAGCGAGCCCCTGCCAGACGATCTGAAAGATCATATAGGAATTGAGGATCGGCTCGTCGCGCCGTTTGGGAGGTTCTCGGAGGTAGAATTTTTTGGGGGCTTCGCCCGCAAAGGCAAGACCGCCCAAGGTATCCATGATCATATTGATCCACAGCATCTGCACCACGGCCACGGGTGCTTCAAAGCCCAAAAACGGGCAGATCATGGAAACACCTACTGCGCAGAAGTTCATGGTCAGCTGCAACACGATGAATTTGCGGATGCTTTTGAAAACGGTGCGTCCATACAGCACGGCATTCACCACCGAGGCAAGGTTGTTGTCAAGCAGGATAATATCCCCTGCCTCACGCGCCACCTGCGTGCCGTCCCCCATGGCAAAACCAACGTCGGAGGTGCGTAGGGCGGGCGCGTCGTTGATGCCGTCACCCGTCATGCCAACCACCAGATCCAGCTCCTGCGCAAGGCGCACCAACCGACTCTTATCGGCAGGCATGGCACGAGCCACTACGCCGATGCGGGGCAACAGCGCACGCACCTCGTCGTCACTCATGGCAGCAAGCTCCGCCCCCTCCAGCGCGGTATCCACACCGCCACCTAAAATCCCGCTCTGTCGTGCGATCTGTTCAGCAGTCTGTTTGCCGTCACCCGTGATCATGACTACCTGTACGCCCGCACCGCGCAGATCTGCCACAGCGCGCGGAGCTTCGGCACGCAAACCGTCCTCCAAGATGGCAAAGCCGATCAGCACCAGTGCCCCGAACCCACCTGCGGCGTACCCCTCTTTCGTGCCGCCCTCACGGCAATATGCCAAAGCAATAACGCGTTTACCCTCGGCAGCGGGCTTTTGCGCAAGTGCGCGCAACGCCCTCGTATCCACTACCTCCTCCCTGCCCTGTGCGTCCAATACTCGACGCACAAAAGGCAAAAGGCGCTCCGGCGCGCCCTTGATCAGCACCATACCGCCCACCATAGCAGCGGAATACTTGCGCTCGCTCTCAAAAGGCAACCGCCACGTAGCCTGCTCCGGGGTTGGCAGCGTTTTGGGATCGTCCAGCGCACTTTCAAACAGAGCGCGATCGGTCGCATTGCCACCCACCGCACGCACACGTCCGGTGGACGCGTCCGGCTCTGCTGTGGCGGAGGTATTCCCAAGGCAAACGCGTCGATAGATCTTGGAGAGCCCACAGTGGTCCGACAAGGGCAGCCGCACCACCTCCCCCGTACCCAGCTGCAAGGCAGTTACACGCATTTTTCCGTGCGTCAGCGTACCCGTCTTATCAGTAAACAGAATATTCATACTGCCCGCTGCCTCGATACCGGCAGGCTTTCTCACAAGCACATTGTCACGTACCATTCGCTTGACGTTGGAGGAAAGCACCACAGCGATCATCATAGGCAGCCCTTCCGGTACTGCCATAACTACCACGCTCAGCCCCAGTGTAAGGGCGCGGAACAAATGCTCCAACACAAAACTCCAGTCGTGCAGTCTGTGCAAAATGATCTCGCCGTCAAAGCCCGCGTCCAACACAAAGGCGTTAAGCAGATACACCACCGCCACTAAGACCGCCGCTGTATACCCAAGGCGTGAGATCTGCTTCGCTAACTTGCCAAGACGTACCTTCAGCGGGCTGTCGCGCACCTCGCTCTGCACCTCCGAGGAAATGCCGCCAAGAAAAGTGGCATCTCCCACTGCCTCTACCAGCATCTCGCCCTCCCCCTGCAGAACCGTGCAGCCGCCAAAAACGTATCCCGCGTTTTGCGGTGTGCGCTCGCCTCCCCCGGGCGACTTTTGTACCGCCACACTTTCCCCTGTCATGCTGGACTGGTCCACACGCAAAGCACCCGTCAACATTCTGCCGTCTGCAGGGATCATATCTCCCGCCTGCAGCAGCACCACATCCCCCACCACGATCTCACTTGCCAACACCTGCCGTACCTTGCCGCCTCGCCGCACCCGACACGCACCCGTACCGCAGCTTTCGCTGAGTTTCGCAAACGCCGCCTCAGAGCCATACTCCGATACGGTGGAGATCAGAGTTGCCAAAAACACAGACACCGCAATGCCTACTGTTTCTAACCAATCCGCTTGCCTGAACATCAAAAGAATATGAATACCCAATGCGCAAAGCAGCACCTTGATGATAGGATCGCCCAGATTTCCCGCGAATTGGCGAATAAATCCTTTTCTCTTTTTCCTTGAAAGCACATTTTCGCCGTGCGCCTCACGCGACGTGCGCACCTGCTCTTCGGAAAGCCCTTGTAAAACGGTCGCTCTGATGTCTGCCACCCCCAATATCCATTCTCGTTTGAATATATGCGGACAAGGGGCGTAACATGCGTGATCGGTCGGTCATGCAAAAGCATCCGCCCACGGCGGATTTCATCGCGCAGCGATTTCATCCACGCAAATGGATTTCATCTGCCGCAGGCAGATTTCATTCTTTTCCACATTTCCTTTGTCTATTTTTCCCAACCCGATTGACATTTTTGCAAAATAATGGTATCATATGTACAAAGAATACCAAGGAGGTACTTACTATGTCCAATGCCAATCTTGATCGCAAGACCTTCCGCTTCCCCGCCTGCGACTTCGGTGCAGGTGCTATCTGCGCTAAAGTAGAATTCAGCGGCGCGGAAAACGCGGATCTTGCCACCATCTACGTAGGCGACACCCCCATCGGTGTAGTTGCGCTTAATAATAAAGATGCACGCGATATTGCATACTGCAACATCACCAAGGCGGCAGGCATTCAGGATGTCAAGGTGATCGTGGACAGCCATGCAAAGATCCATTCGATCGAATTTTCGGACACTCCCGCTTACAAACAGGTTACCTATACTCCCGTGCCCGACAGCGCCATCCGCCACATCGACTCGGATACCTGGGAAGCTGTGGATATGCTGGGCAGACCTGTGCTCTCGGTTGAGGACGTAGGTCCCAAGAACGACAGACAAGTCGGTATCTTCTACTGGACCTGGCACCAACAGCACGCAACCGCGCTGCGCCCTGTGGACGTGGTTGATACACTTGACAAGTTCCCCGCTGCCGAGTACCGCCGTGACCACCCCGCCTGGGGCGAGGGTCCGTTCCAGTGCTTCTGGCACGAGCCGCTGTATGGCTTTTATCAGGACATCGATCCTTACGTCATTCGCCGCCATATGTCTATGCTGCATAATGCAGGCGTTGACTTTTTGCTGTTTGACTGTACCAATGGTGCTTTGCTCTGGCGTATGGCTTACGAGCCGCTGTTTGCCGAGATGCGAAAAATGAGAGAGGACGGCGTGGACACCCCCAAGGTGGCATTCATGCTCAATTTCTGCCCCTGCAAGACCACCGATTATATGTTGCGCTCGCTTTACCAAAACCTGTATGCTCCAGGTCTTTACTCCGACCTGTGGTATATGCTGGACGGCAAGCCCATGATCATGGGTTATCCCGAATCGCTCCCCGAAAAGGGCTGCTGCGAAGAGGAGACCAAGATGCTGGACGAGATCCGCAATTTCTTCACCTTCCGTCCCGGTCAGCCAGGCTACGGTTGCGGCCCGAGCCGTCCCGATCATTGGGGATGGCTGGAGATCTTCCCGCAGCATAAGTACGGCACACGCCCCGATGGCTCTTGCGAGATGATGACGGTCGGCGTCGGTCAGAATGCTAATAAGGATCGCATCTGCACCCACTTCAACGACAAGGATACCTTCGGACGCAGCTACACCAAGGCACACGGCTTCCAGCTGCTTGATAAGGACTCCTATAAGTACGGCTACAACATTCAAGAGCAATGGGAAAGAGCCTTGGATATCGGTCCCGACATCGTGTTCGTAACCGGCTGGAACGAGTGGATCATGGGACAATTCCACGAGCCGTGGTTGAGCGACAACGACTCGACACAGCTTGCAATGGTGGACCAATACGACCGCGAGCACAGCCGCGACATCGAGCCTGACCGCGACGGCTATCTCGACACCTACTACCTGCAGCTTTGCTCCAATATCCGCCGCTACAAGGGTGCCCGGCAAAGACAAAAGCTGTCCGCACCCAAGACCATTGTCATGGACGGCTCGACCGAGCAATGGGAGGACGTGACCCCGCGCTACGTATGCGATAAGGGTACCACCGTGCACCGCGACCACGACGGGTTTGTGGGTACGCATTATACCAACTTTACCGGCAGAAACGACATCGTTGCTGCCAAGGTGGCACGCGATGATACCAACATTTACTTCTACGTCGAATGTGCAAACGACATCACCGAGCCGACCGAGAGCGGCTGGATGACGCTCTTTATTGACACCGACCGCGTCAAGACCAACGGTTGGGAGGGTTATGACTTTGTGGTCAACCGCACAGCTCCAAAGAACGGCAAGACTGCGATCGAGAGATACGTGCGCACGGTCGATCCCAAAAGCTTTACGTGGGAAAAGGTTGCCGACGCGGAAATCGCAATCAACGGAAAGACCTTAACCCTGTCCGTTCCCCGCACCGCCCTTGGCGTGCTGCCTCCGCTTTGCTTTGAATTCAAGTGGAGCGACAATATGCAGGAAAAGACAGTCATGGACTTCTACGTCAACGGCGACACCGCGCCGATCGGCAGATTTAATTACTTGTACAGAGAATATTAAGCCCGATCACGGTCGCCCCTCATTGTAAGGGGCGACCGATATTTATTGTACGTGCACCGATTCATCCTTTGCCGCATATCCTGTTGATACCACAAAATAAAATAAAAATTCCTCAAAAAAGGCTTGACAAAGCAAAAGTGATGTGCTATAATAAGCGGGTCAACCAAATACGGTGCCATGGCCAAGCGGTAAGGCAAAGGTCTGCAACACCTCTATCCCCGGTTCGATTCCGGGTGGCACCTCCAAACAAAAGAGCACTGCGAGAGCAGTGCTCTTTTGTTTGGAACGATGTGTTCCGCTTGCGCGGAACGAGATGTGCACTTCGTGCGTGATATAGCCTTCGGCAGTGATGTGCGCTTTGCGCGTGAGGATGCGGAACACATCACATCACTTTGCGCCGAAGGCGCAATACATCACTATGGCGAAGCCATAACATCACTGCGGCTCGCCGCAACATCACTCTTTACAAACGATCAAAATTATGCTATAATATAACCGAAAGCGAGGTACTACTATGGCAGAATCTAAACTCCGAGAATTATCAATGGAATTTTCCGTTGATATTATTAACCTTGTCAAATTCTTAAAATCTAATCACGAAACCGTAATTGCGAATCAGATTGGCAGAAGTGGTACGTCGATCGGTGCAAATATCCACGAGGCACAGTATGCCCAAGGCAAAAAGGATTTTATTTCTAAGCTTGAAATTGCGCTCAAGGAAGCGAGTGAAACAGGATATTGGCTTGAGCTTTTACATAGAACAAATTATATTGACGTACAACAATATAAAATTTTATCCGATAAATGCGCTACGCTTCGCGTGATGCTTGTTTCTTCATGCCGAACGGCAAAAGCGAATATTGATAACAAATAATTTTCAAATATTTATTTGGACTTATGACTTCCTTTCGGTATAATGGTGTTTATCCAATCAAAAGAGCTGTATTGCTGTTTTTTATTTACTTTGGTAAATAACTATTGACAAATGGTAAAGCATGTGCTATAATGAACACAGAAAGGAAGTGATATTGTGTATATTGACTATTCTAATATGTGGAAATTGATGGCGGAAAAGGGACTATCAAAATCCGATCTGATGGAACTTACAGGACTTAGCTCACGCATAATTGCAAAGCTTGCAAAAAATGAGACCGTAACTACCGATACGATTGCGAGAATATGTACAGCACTTTCCTGTGATGTTGCAGATATTATGCAGTGTTCAAGCGAAAACAATCTCTCAATCTATAATGCTTTCCGTTCTTTTGGAAAGACAACAGAGGAAAATGACCTTTATAGAAAAGTCACGTTTGAAGTAAACTCCCAAAAATATACCGTTTATATCAGTAAAAATTCGGCGACCAAGGC
>JAZNBB010000016.1:0-51091 GCA_045586845.1 Eubacteriales bacterium | reverse complement strand
CTCTTCTTGGGTCAAATCTCTGTTACGGCGCAATTTCTTCAGCTTATCACCAATCATTAATTCCATAGTATTAGCCTCCAAATTAAGTTATTCCGACGCGTCTGAGCATATTGTACAGCGTTTTGAATTATAAATCAATAACCGCAACATAGACCGGATTCTACTAATCGTAGTATTTTTCTATCATTTCACTTTCGAGCTTTTCCGCTTTCCCGACGCCCGCGTCTGGGGCAAGCATAGCGCGTGGCAGTCCACGCACCATCGGACAGAAGCCCGAACCCACTAATTGCAGAGGAGCAGCGCACAAAAGCCTCCCTCCGAGAGGGAGGGGGACCGCGTTAGCGGTGGAAGGAGCATGCGTCACTTGGGATTTATATTGACCTCATTGTAACGCGCTCTCCCTCAGTCGCCTACGGCGACAGCCTTCGGCCCAGGTCGCAAGCATAGCTTGCTTCCCGCTTTAGCTAAAAATATGCCACCGGCATATTTTCTTAACGCGTCGCGCCCTCCCGGAGGGAGCCTGTTGGTAAGCGCATCTCAACAAAAACACCACCAAAGAAATTTCCTTGGTGGTGTTTGCGCTTTCTCCGCTAAAGATGCATAGCAGAGCGAGTGCTTTTTGTATGGAGTTGGTTTGTTTTTGGGTACAAGCCATCAAATCACCATCTGCTCCGATTCTGTCAGCACGCCGTTCCTGTAAAGCACAGTCTTGACCTCATAAGGCGTATAGGAGAGGGGCAGAGAAGCGTCGCAAAGGGTGAGCGTGCCGATTTGCGCGTCGGGCGTATTGTTGAACAGGCGCAGGATATAGGTGTCCTTGGTGTCGTCAGCACGCTTGAGCGTGACAAGGCTGACGGTGTCATTGCCAAGGTCGATCTTGAATGGCTTGGTGGTGGGGTGTGCGCTGCCCGTGGGGAACACGTTGAGTATGTATGGTTTGTGGTTAAAGCCCTGTGCCGCGTTTTCAAGTTCGTTACGTGCAAACACGCCCAGACGGAAGGAGTAGGTGCTCTCGCCTTGATCGATCTTTTTGATAAATCGATCCTCGGGGATGATGGGTCTGCCGGGAATTGGGTGTGCGCAATAGGTCACGCCGCGACATAGCGAGAGGTACAGCGCACCGTTTTCAAAGTGGCTGCCGTAGATGCAATTGTTGAGAATAGCGGTACAGTTCTTGCCGTTATCCAGCGCAATAAAGCGCTGCGACACGTTCTCACGCGCGTCTGTGTAAAGCTCTTCCGTGCCAAACACGGTCTGACCGATCAGCGTGCCTTGTGTGGAAAAGGGCACCTTGAGCTTGATAAAGCGATTGATATCGCCAAGGAATAAGGTTATGTCCACGTCCACAAGGTCATTGTTTTTGTAGATCTTGTAAAGCACGCGCGCGCGGGTATGCTCGTATGCAAACAAGGCTTCTATGCCAAGGTAAATGTCACCGTCCTCGATGACCGAGATGGGAGCAAGTCCCTCGAACGGTCCGTCGGGGTGCTTGCACAGCACAAATTGTTGCTCATTCGTGCCAAGTCGCGGCAGCTGGAAGGGAAGCATTGCCCAAGGGTCGGGGTTGTCGTCAAAGGCGCACAGAGAGAAGGCTTCGTGCACGTATTCCTTGCCGTCAAGGCAAAACGAGGAGAGCAGTCCGGTCATGCCGTCAATGACTACGCGCTTGCGTCCGTTATCAAATACCGTATCGGCGCACTTTGCCCCCGGCTTTTCGGGCAGCACGTGTGCGTACGCACCATAGCGGCGCATACTCATAGGGGACACCTCAGCCTTGAAGGTCACGCGCTTGCGCCAGTCAAGGGCAAGGTTGCTTTCCTCCTTGATGCATTGCGAGGGGATCTCGTTTCCATCCTCGTCCTTGATGATGATGTGGGTATAACTGTCCGACCAATTCTGATCGGCAAGCATCAGTTCGACCTCTACGTTATCCGCGAGCTGCGTTGCGTTTGGATTATAGACCAGAATGGGGTATTCTCCTTCGGATGCCACGCCGTGATCAAGAGATAAGGCGAAAAATGCGCGGGTCTTGAGGCGTTCCGCCTCTAAAAGTCCGTGGTCAAGCAGCTTGAGTCCGTTGTCCTCGCCCGATTGGATGCAGGAGCCGGGCAGCACGTCGTGGAACTCGGCGTTCAGCAGATCCTCGGTGATCTCGTGCAGCTTTTGTTCGGGGTATTCGGTCAGTGCACCCGAAATGCAAGCCGCAGACAGCATCTTTTCCGCCATATACAGCTCATTTTCGAGCTGTACGTGCTTGCGCTTGATCTTGCCCATCGAGGTATAGCAGCCGGGCATCGAGATGCGCAGCGACTGATTGACCAGGGTCACGGGGTCAATGCTTGCAAAGAATTGCTCGGGCGTGGAGTGGATCAGATACAGACTGTCGCTCTCTTTCATATAATCGCGGATGTCGGCAAGATCCTTGCGAGAGGGACCGCCGCCGTGATTACCCACGCCCCACAACACAAGTGCTGTGTCCTCGGGCTGTGCATTTGCTTTACCAATGATATTTTCAAGAGATTTCCCCATGGGAGAGGAGTATCCCCCGTCGAATGCGCGCATGACCTTGATGCGTGAGCCGTCAAAGCCCTCCCATATAAATTGTCTGGGCGGCTCGGGGCACGCGTAAGAATCCGGGCGACAGCAGATATAGCTGTCCTGTCCGCACTTGGCAAGGATCTGTACAAGACCTGCACTGTGACCGAACGAGTCAAAGTTGATGGCGGTGGTGGGAAAGACACCGAAGCGGTCCAAAAAATACCGTTTCCCCTCCAGTATCTGTCGTACAAGACTCTCACCGCCGGGCATATTGCAGTCCGGCTGCAGATACCAGCCGCCCATGATATGCCATTTACCCGTTCTTACAAGGGCTTTGATCTCCTCGAAAAGCGCCGGATCGTATTCCTCCACGTATTTGTAGATCGCCGCCTCGTTGTGGCAAAATATGTAATCAAATTCGCTTGCCAGATTGACTGCGGAGCGAAAGGTGGATAGCACAACACCGGCGCCCTCCTGCCAATCCCATTGCCAGATGGGGTCTATATGTGCGTTGCAGATCAGATGTACTTGCTTCATGGCACGCTCCTTTCGGATAACTTTCTTTTATTATACAGGAAAAAACGAAAATAGCAAGAGCTGTTTTACATAAAGACCGTCTTTGCTTACGATTATGCCCCGTGTTATTTTGGGCAAAACAGACGTCCGATGGTAGTCCCTACTACCATGTTTCTACTTGAATTTTACATTAGCCAACACTATCGAGAGTTACTTTTTTGGTGGATGAGCATCAGAACAGACACGCGTTGCGAAGGTGTCCCCCGGGGGGAAGCTGTCGCGCAGCGACTGAAGGGGAATGCGAATACTTAAGATCAAGAGCGTTATACCTAAGCGGTCAACCGCACCATTTCGCCCACAAATCCTCTTCAGTCGCTGCGTGTCTTCTCCCCAAGGGGAGAAAGGGATTCCTTGCCCTATGGGAAGGACGGCTTGAAATTGTTTTGAGCGGTTTTATGGGGACCTCATCCGTCGCCTGCGGCGCCACCTTCCCCAGCGGGGCAAGGCTTTTTGTTTTCCCCGCGCCTGCATGATGGCAATTATCAAGTCATTTGCTCCAATATATCGATCAATTCATTCCAATCTTTGATATGCATATAATCAAAATCAATTTTCAAATTGTCATTCTGATGCGCAAAAGGATTTGTGTATTCAACAGCCATTCCTTCATATAAAACAGGAAACATCCCAACATTTTTTGCACCTTGCACATCAGCAGCCACACTATCGCCACAATACCACACTTTATCGGCTGACAACCCCGCTTTTTGTAATGCAATATCAAACATCATGCTATGTGGCTTTCTGAAGATGTAATCACTTGACACTAAAACAAATTCAAAATTGTTTCTTGGAAGAAGTCTGTCAAATAAACTTTTCAAGGCATTGCCCGAAAAACAATTATTGCTTATTACGCCTGTTCGGATTCCTTTTGCATTGAGATAATCCAGCATTTTATCAGCATAAGGCATTATGGCTCCTTGCGATATCCCGTTCATAATGATTTCTTCTGCCTCTTCTATTGATACAGACAACGAAATATCCATATATTCCATTGCCAATTTCAAAAAATTATGCTCATGAATTTCGATGATATTTCCTCGTTCCGCCTTGATTTTTGCAAATAACTCTATGATGGTTTTATCATATTCCTCAAATGTAATATTGCGCGGATTTCTGCTTATATATGGATAAATTGCCTTATTTCCATTTGACGTATTAAAGTTTGGCTGATATAGCAATGTGCGTCCATAATCAAAAATAATCATTTCAGGCTTTTGCATTTCAACACCTCCGTTAATCTTTCCATTCGTTTGATTTATCGCATCAGTTTCGTTTTTGTATGACAAAAGGCATCGGGGCAAATGTAGGGCGGGGGGTTACTCCCGCTGCTTTATCGAAAAAAATCTTTTGTGACAGCGGGAGCAAGCCCCCTCCCTACGATGTAATCCCATTATAACACAAATCGGCAGAGAAAACAAGTTCTCTGCCGATTCTTCACTGATGCAGCGCATACCATGCGCTACATCATCCCCCCGGTCTTCTCCAGCGCGGCGCGAGCCTGCGCCATGACCAGCTGGTAGTAAACGCCTTGCGCCTCCAAAAGTTCGGTGTGCGTTCCGCATTCTACAACCTCGCCGTGATCAAGCACAAGCAGTCTGTCGGCGTTGCGCAGTGTGGAAAGACGGTGTGCAATGGCAAATACCGTGCGGTTTTCGGTCATGCCGTCAATGGCATCCTGGATCAGTTTCTCGGTCTCGGTGTCAAGCGCGGCGGTTGCCTCGTCCAAAATCAGAATTTTGGGGTTGTGGATCAGCGCACGAGCGATTGCCACGCGTTGTCTCTCTCCGCCCGAAAGGGAATACCCTTTCTCGCCTACCACCGTGTTGTAGCCTTGTGGCAGCGACATGATAAAGTCGTGCGCGTTGGCTGCGCGCGCCGCGGCGATGACCTCGGCGTTGGTGGCGTTTGGCTTTGCGTAACGGATATTGTCGCGCACCGTGCCCGAAAACAGGTGCGTTTCTTGCAGCACCACGCCGATCTGCGAGCGCAGCGCGGTCTGGCTGATCTCTTTTGCATTGATGCCGTCAAATTCGATACAGCCCTCGGCAGGGTCGTAAAGTCGCATGATCAAGTTGATCAGCGTGGACTTGCCACTGCCCGAGTGACCCACAATACCGATCATCTCGCCCGGGCTTACTTCGACGTTGATGTCCTTGAGCACGGGAATGGCACTCTCGTACCCAAAGGTCACGTGCTTGATGCTGACCGCTCCCTGCAATTTTACTTGTTTGGGTTGCTCGGCGTCTGCAATTTCGGGCTGCTCCTCCATGATCTCCATGATCTTGCCAAACGAGGTCAGAAACTCGGAGATGTGGCGTGGAATGGTGGTGATCTGCATCAAGGGGGCGTAAATAATTCCCGTATATGCGTTAAAGCGGTTGAGCGTACCCACACCCAGCGAGCCGCGGAACAAAAGCAGGTTGCCGTGCCACAGGATCAGGTAGCTGCCAAAGCGCATGACAAAGCCCAGTATGGGGAACACAGTGTCAAAGAGCTTGGCGTTAGCATAGTTTTGCTTTGCCTGCTTTTCGGTACAGTCTGCAAAAGTGTCGATGGCGTGCTGCTCTCTGCCATAGGTCTTGACCACGCGAATACCGCTTAAAGTATCCTGCAGGATCAGATTTGTGCGTCTGCCCAGCATCCATGCGCGGCGATTGCGCATACGCATCTTGCGGCGGAATTTCCAAATTGCCGCCAGTACAAAGGGCAGGGGAAGGAAGATGTAGAGTGCCAGCAAAGGCACACCCAGCTTGAAGCTCATGACAAGGATCAGGATCAAGCCTACAACAAATGAAACCAACTGGGCAAAATAGGTGGGCAGCAGATGTACTACAAAGTTTTGTACCACGTTTACGTCGTTGTTGATGCGCCCCATTAGGTCGCCCGTTGATTTTTTCTGTACCGATGCCATGGAAAGCGTCTGGATCTTTTCAAACAGCTGTGTACGCAGCATACGCGTAAAACGCGCGCCGGTAACCGCAGAAATGCGACTTTGCACCATATTGAGTGCGCGGTGCAGAACGTCGATGGACACGATGGCAATCGAGACCAAGAGGAACATCCACAGCCAATCCTGCCAATTGTCAAAGGACAGCGGGTTTTCGGCAAGGATGTAATCATTGATCAATATTTCCTGGAAATAGGGAGCAATAAAGGTCAGGCACAGCGCAAATGCCGCAGTCAGCAAGGGTGCCATGATCCAGATACGCATGCCTTTGGTCATTTGCCAAAGCGTTTTGTAGATCTTTCCCTTATCGCGGCAGTAGGGGCAGATATGCGTGTTGCGGATAAAGGGTCTGCCGCACTTGGGACAGTAGCGTTCCGGTTCGTCGCTGGTGGGCAGGTTTTCGGTACGACCGCTTGCCACCATATCGCAAGCGTGGGAAAGCACGGTGTAACGCACAAGGCTTTTCCCCGTTGCAAAACGGCACAGCAGTACGGTATTACCGTCAAAATGTGCGTAAAAGCCCGCACAGCCATACATCATTTCAACTGAAAATTCACTCATGCGGCTCATTTCCCATTTGACGGCAAGCTTGCCGTCAAACAGTTTGTAAAGGTGCGTGGCGGTCAGCACCATGTAGCCGTCCACCATGCCCGTACTCTCGTATTCAAAGGGAATACAGTAAAGTATCTTCTCGTCCTTGCCGCCCGCAGCGTCAAATGCCGCCCGATTGGCAGGGTCGAGCTCGTAAATCAACTTCATGCAAAACCTCCCGTGTGGTTACAGATAGATCTCGATCTTCTTCAGGCTTGCCTTATCCAACGCCTCGGGGTCTTGCACACAGTAGCAGTTACCGTCTATGTCATACATGAAAATTCTGCCGTCCTCCAAGGTACGGAAACTGTTTGAAGGGTTGGACATGATAAATTCCGAGCGTCCTGCGCTGGTAGTTACGTCAAAATACAGGTATCCGAATTTCTCATGCAGGGAATGAATCTTTTTTATCGCGGGCGCAAAATAGCGGCGGTCCAGCTCCTCCGTGATCAATGCTTGCATCTCGGCATCAAAGTCGGCAAGACGCTCGATCATGCCGATCTCCTCGCCCTTACCCTTTTTCTTGGTGTCAGGCTCTCGTATACAGATAAAAGAGTCAGGATCGGTAATGGGGAAGGCACGCACGGGAATGACACGCTCAAAATCCTCAGTCGTTCCGTCCTCTTTTGTCAGCGTCATGGAGAGCAGGCCGCCCACCGAGCGTGCAAACACAGCGTTTTGCGGTGTCAGCGCAACCGAGGCACGCTTGTCAAACAGAGGTTTTTCGCCTCTGGCGCCACGAGGGCTTCCATGTCCCAAAGGACCTCCGTGCGGTTCGGGGTGCATATATTTCTTTTGCATAGTGATCTCCATTCTGCCGCTTGCAGCGGCTTGGTTTGTTTTGAAACGTCACCGTGGAGCTTTGCTCCAAAAATGGGTTGGAACCCTTTTCAGGTGACGTTTATGCGTGAATGCATACAGAACAGATGGGGAAAGTGATCTTTCACGCTTACTTGCCTTCCATGACCTTGGTCATTTGTTCGTTTTGCAGCGTCCAGAGTTTATGGAAAACGCCCTCTTTCTCCATCAGCTCCTCCTGTGTGCCCATTTCCGCAAGCTCGCCGTTTTCCATTGCCATGATGTAGTTGCAGTTCTTGAGCGTGGATAGGCGGTGTGCGATGCTGATGCTGGTCTTGCCCTGTATCAGTTTATCGATAGCGGTACTGATCTGATGCTCGGTCTCGGTATCCATAGCTGCGGTTGCTTCGTCCAGTATCAGGATCGCGGGATCAAGTAAAAGGGCACGCGCAATGGAAATGCGTTGACGTTCTCCACCCGAGAGTGAACGCGAGCCGATGCCGACCATGGTTTCATAGCCCTCGGGGAGTGCCATGATAAAGTCGTGCGCATTGGCGGCGCGTGCGGCTGCAATGACCTCTGCCATGGTGGCATCCGGTTTGCCGTAGCGAATGTTATCGGCGATCGTGCCGCGAAAGATAAAAATTTCTTGAGATACGATGGCAATGCCGCCGCGCAGTGAGGATTGCTTGATCTGCTTGATATCTATTCCGTCAATTGTCACAGAGCCACTGACTACGTCATACATACGCGTGATCAGATTGGCAACGGTGGATTTACCGCTGCCTGTGTGACCGACCAAGCCGATGCGGTCGCCGGGGCGAATGGTAAAGCTGACATCCTTGAGGATGGGACGGTTGGGATTGTAATGGAAACCTACGTTCTTGAATTCAATCTCACCGCGGATCTCGTTCATTTCAACAGCGTCCGGTGCGTCGGTGATATCGGGAACCATGTCCTGCACCTCAAACATACGCTGGGCACTGTTGAGCGTGTCGGTGAGCATATTGGTAAATTGCGAGAAAAAGTTCAAGGGGGCAAAGACCATGCCCATATAGCTGACAAACATGGACAGATCGCCGTAGGACATCTGTTTACCGATGACCTGCAAGCCGCCTACGCCCCAGACCATGTTACCGAAGATACCGATGATCAACGAAATAACGGGAAAAATTGTGAGCGCGATCAGATTGGAGCGCAGATTTGCCTGCATGAGTCTTGTGGAGTAGCCATAAAACTGGCGGGTTTCCACGTCCTCCTTGGCAAATGCCTTGACCACGCGAATGCCTGAGAGCGAGTCGTTGAGCACACCGGTCAGCGAGGAGGAGGCACGCCATGCGCGAGAGAAGGAGCGCCACAGATGCGGTAGACGGTATTTGAATATCAGTACAATGATGGGAACCGGGAGCAATATCATCAGCGTCAGCCAAGGGTTGAGGATCATAAGCACAGTTGTCAGTCCGATAAATTGCAACGCGTGTACGATCAGATATGGTACGCCGTTGATAAAAAAGTTGCGCACCTTTTCAGCATCGTAATTGACGCGGTTGATCAGCTTGCCCGTGGGCTGTGAATTGAAATAGGAAAGCGAAAGGCGATTCATGGCGCGGAAGATGTCGTTCTTCATGCGTTTAGTCACTTCAGTGGACATATAGGCATTGCATCGGCTCTGCACAATATGGATGAACAGCGAAAGTAACGCAAGAACTATGATCACGCCGACCAGAATGTACACGTATTTTTCTTCGCGCAGATCTCCCTGGACAGAGATAACGCGATCATACAGCAGCTTACTCGATATATATGGGGAGAGCAGAGAGATAGCTGTTGAGCCGAGCAGACAGAAGGATATAAGCACAAGCTGCAGCTTGAATGGGGCAAAGTAGCCAAGCAAACGTCGCAGTGTGCCTTTTTTGTTGGTACAGGGTTTGCAGATGCGGCGCAGTGGGTCGTCAAAGGGCTTACCGCACTTGGGGCACTTGGCAAAAAACTGGTCAAAGATAGGATCGTCCTCTAAAACCTCGTCGCCGCGCGCCAGTCGTTCCCATATATTGATAAAGGCAAGCAGCTTGCGTTTACAGGAGTTGGTGCAAAAACCGATCACCACGGCTTGTCCGCGCGCGTCGTACGCCTTGCGCAGCGCACCAAATTCCTCGTCGGTCATTTCCTCGGTTTTCTCGGGAGCGGTGTCACCCTCGGGGTGGAGCGTGGCGGTCAAACGGTTCGTGGTAGTAAAGTTGTCTATACTTGGGTCGGTCAGTGAGCAAAGAGAAAAGGACTGTACCGTATCTGCAATGCGATAAAGCTTACCGTCGCGTTTGCATAGGGCAAGGTATACCTGCCCAAAGTTTGCGTCCGGTCCGAGATCCATATAAAAGGCAACGTCCAGAGCATCAAAATCAACGCCTGCGGCGGTCAGAGTCTCCAACGCCTTGTCGGACAGCGTATCAAGCGGTAACATAAACTCACTCCTTTCGGAAAAAGGGTTTTTCTATGATAGCATACACAGAGAAGTATCACAAGTCCATTCAACCAATGATACCACAATATGCCTCAAAAAACAATACTTTTGGCAAAATCTGTTTGGTTCTATATACAAAATATATTACTTTTTATAAAATATTATGGATAATTCGACAAAATCGCAAATCCTTGGTAACACGTGTTGAAAATCAGCGTGAACTGTGCTATAATATATATCAGTTTTTTCGGAGGAGGAGATATACATGATCGGGAATACGCCCTTGATCACGCTTGCACGTACAAAGCAGCTGCAAAACCGGCAGGCAGAGGTGCTGGTCAAATGCGAGTGGTGCAATCCTGCGGGCTCGTCTAAGGACAGAGCGGTCAAGTTTATGCTGGACGACGCGTTTGTCACGGGCAAATTGACAGTGGGCGGCACGGTGGTCGAGCCTACCTCGGGAAACACGGGTATTGCGTTGGCGGCGCAGGCCTCGGCACGCGGTGTACATGCCGTGATCGTTATGCCGGATAATATGTCTGCGGAGCGTGTCTCTCTGATGCGCGCACGCGGTGCGCGTGTGGTGCTTACCCCTGCGGCACATGGCATGCAGGGTGCGGTAGCAGAGGCCGAGAGGATCGTGGCTAAAACGCATGGCGCGATACTGCTTGGGCAGTTTGACAACCCCGCCAACGCGCGTGCGCACTATGAGACCACGGGTCCCGAGTTGTTTGCACAGACGGGCGGAGATCTGGATTGTCTGATCGCTTGCGTAGGTACGGGCGGTACGATCAGCGGCACTGCCAAGTATCTCAAGGAGAAGCTGCCGCATCTGCGCGTGATTGCGGTTGAGCCGGCTGAATCTCCCTTGCTTTCAAAAGGCTACAGCGGTGTGCACGGCATTCAGGGTATTGGTGCAAACTTCATGCCGGAAGTACTGGACATTAGCGTGATCGACGAGATCATGACAGTAACGACAGAGCAGGCAAAGCAGACCTGCCGCACCCTTGGACAGACCGAGGGCTTGCTTGTCGGAATTTCCTCGGGGGCGGCACTTGCCGCAGCCGATGAGATAGCGCATCGTGCAGAAATGTGCGGTAAGCGCATTGCCGTGATACTGCCGGATGGCGGAGAGCGGTATTTGTCAACGGGGCTATATGACTGAGAAACATAAGAAAAGAGGATAAGGAATATGAAAAGAATCGTAACCGTGCAGGATATCTCCTGCGTAGGCAAGTGCTCGCTGACAGTTGCGCTGCCCATTATTTCTGCTATGGGCGTTGAGGCAGCCATTCTGCCCACCGCCGTGCTTTCTACACATACTGCCTTTAAAAAGGGCTTTACCGTGCACGATCTGAGCAGTGAGATTACGCCCATCACCGCGCACTGGAAGGCAGAGGGCATTGATTTTGATGCGATCTATACGGGCTATCTCGCTTCGTTTGATCAGATCGACCTGGTCAAGAAAATGGCAACGGATTTCCCCCGGGCACTTTTGTTCGTTGACCCTGCTATGGGTGATAACGGCAAGCTGTATTACGGCTTTGACGAGGCGTTTGCGCACAAGATGGCTGAGCTTTGCGCCGTTGCCGATATCATCGTGCCCAATATGACCGAGGCGTCCTTTATGCTGGATATTCCGTACGTAGCGGAGGGTTACTCCGAGGAGTACGTCAAGGACGTTTTGCGCCGTCTTTGCGACATGGGCGCAAAGAGAGCGGTGCTGACGGGTGTCAGCCTGCGTGAGAACGAGACGGGTGCTATGGGCTATGACAGCACCACGGGCGAGTTCTTCTCTTACTATCACGACCGCATTCCCGTATCCTATCACGGCACGGGTGACGTGTTCGCATCCGCCTGCGTGGGCGCACTCATGCGCGGCAAGAGCTTGCACGAGGCGATCGCCGTTGCGGCTGATTTCACCTACGAGAGCATCCGCCTGACCGAGGCAGAGGAGAACCATAACTGGTACGGCGTCAACTTTGAGCAGGCTGTGCCTATGATTCCCGCGCTTTTGAAATAATGAAAACACAAAAAGAAATGGGCTGAGTGAATGACTCAGCCCATTTGCATTTACTAAGATGTGAAAGAGCGTCCGAGAGATGCACCTCATCCACCGCAACCGCGTCAGTAAATCGCTCCCAGTATTCGCGATTTCCTTCCGCTGCGGTCCCCCTTCCCCCGCGGGGCAAGGCTTTCTTTGCGCCTCCTTTTTGATAGGTTGATTGCTGCGGTGTAGGCAATTATAGCGTCCGTCTTATTAATACTTATCGGCAAGGGCAATCGCAGCAAAGCCTTGCCCCGCGGGGGAAGGGGGACCGCAGCGGAGCCGACCTGAGAAGGCGACGCGGTTGCGGTGGATGAGGTACATCACGCGGACGCTCCTCCACCTAAGCGGAAGGGGCGAAGTCGGTGTCCTAAGCCCCCTTTGCCCGTGGTTTAGCAGAAAACTCACAATATTTTTCATCACCCCCTTGACAAGCATAGATATCCGAGGTATAATGAATACATCGGATATCTATGTATAGAAGTCGGAGGTATATGGAAATGAAAATCAGTAAAGAATTGCTCAAAGGAAGCACGGCTCTTATGGTGCTGCGCGTCATTGCGGATGAGGATATGTATGGATACCGCATTATCCGCGAAATTGCAGCCCGTTCCAATGACGCTTTCAAGCTCAACGAAGGAACGCTGTACCCCATACTGCACATGCTCGAAAAAGAAGGACACGTGACTTCTTACGACGGGCAGAGTGAAACCGGTCGTTCGCGCCGCTATTACCGCATCACGGTACAGGGAAGATTGCACTTGGCTGCCCGTATGGAAGAATGGCAAGTTTTCAGTGATGCTGTGACAATGGTGCTTGGCAAAGAAGGTGTATAACATGAGCGAACAGAATAGCGGTATTTTTGACTTGGATGGTGCCTTGGATCGACTGGCTGCCAGAGTCTGTTGCGAGATCAAGTCAAAGCAGCGTCGCAAGAGAGCAACTGACGAATTTCGCGGACATTTGGAGGATGCTATCGAAGATATTATGAGGCAGGGAATTCCTCCCGAAAAGGCATATGCAGAGCTGGAAGAATCCTTGGGAAGTACCGATAAGCTTTCAACCCTGATGGCGTCGGTACACAATAAGCATCATTTTCCTATGATCCTTCCTTGGTTGGCGGGAGCGGTCGCTATTGGTGGATTGGCATATTTGTATCTGACCACCGAAAATGATTATCTGCAAGCTTGGAGCGGTTTTGGATTGCAGTTGATTGCTCTTACTGCGATATTTGTATTACTGTTGCTCGCCTTGAAATGGGGACGTGCTATCAGTAAGCGTGCAAAGGCTTTGAAACGTTTGAAAGCCTTTGTAAAAAAGCATAACGGTACGTTGATCTGTCGGGAGAACGCGTACAGATCTTTATTTGTCCGCACAACGTCCCCTGAGTTGATTGTAGATCTTGGTGAATACCGTTACATATTATCCCTGTGGGCTACGGTCAAGCGACGCCGTACGCTCCATCTCCAAGATAACGGTATCTACAGCTATGATAATAATTTCGGGTATATGTTTCTTTCTCTCGGTGTAGCCTCGCTTTCCCAAACAATGTTCTTTCGCCCCAAGGGAATGGAGCGTGATTCGATGTTTAAGTACTATCAGGCCGAATTTGTAAAGCTGCCGGAAGGGGCGCATCTCATGCCCGAGGTGAAGTATGAGGAATGCTTTTCCCCCGAAAAAATCAACGTTCCTGTTTTTTTATTGAATCCCATACCGATGAATGTTGAGATTTGTGAAAACAGCCATATTCACAAGCTGGTAGACGGTGACACCCTGCCCGCATCCCTGGGAAGTGCAAAGCTGTATTCCATGTCGAGTTTGATCTCCGTGATGGAGAGAACGCAAAAATAACTGTCCCTACGGTATGAGGGCTGACAGTCGGGGACGCCTGTCCCTACAACGGACGGTTGGAGAGACCGTTTTTCGTTCACGCCCAAATACCGTTTTTCGTTCACGCCCCAATACTTTCTTGACATTCTAATAAAAATATGGTAAAATAATACGATTAAGTATTTTTTGGAGGGCATTATGTCTGTTTCCGTTTCCCAGAACATTACACAGGTTTATACCAAGATCAAGGACAACATAGGTAAGGTCATCGTAGGAAAGGAGGACACCATTGATATGCTGCTGGTGTCCATGCTTTGCGGCGGCCACGTGCTGCTGGAGGACGTGCCCGGCACGGGTAAGACTATGCTGATCAAGTCGCTGGCTGCCAGCGTTGGATGCAGCTTCAAGCGTATTCAGTTCACGCCCGACCTGTTGCCCTCGGATATTACGGGTATCAACTTTTTCAACATGAAAAAGTCAGAGTTTGAGTTCGTGCCCGGTCCCATTTTCGCCAACATCGTATTAGCGGACGAGATCAACCGTGCCACTCCAAAGACCCAGTCGGGTCTGCTGGAATGTATGGAGGAGGGACAGACCACCATTGACGGCAAGACTTATCGTCTTGCTGCCCCCTTTATGGTTATTGCTACTCAGAACCCCGTGGAGAATATGGGTACCTTCCCTCTGCCCGAGGCGCAGCTGGACAGATTTCTGATGAAGGGCAGCATGGAATATCCCAACCATATCGAGGGCGTGGATATCCTTGCGCGCTTTGATAAGTCCAGTCCGCTTGAAACCCTGCAGCCCGTGGTTACCGAGCAGGAGCTCTGCCGTGCCATTGAGGAATTGCCCCGGGTTTACGTATGCCGTGAGCTGATGAGCTATATCACCAACATTGTGGAAAGAACCAGAAAGTACCCCAAGGTCATCCTCGGCGTCAGCCCACGTGGTGCGCTGTCCCTGATGAGGGCCGCCAAGGGCTATGCCGCCATTGCGGGCAGAAATTACGTCATTCCGGACGATGTCAAGCGTGCGGCGCATCCTGTACTGGATCACAGAATCATGTTGGAAAACTCTGCGCGTATTCATAAGAATGCCGCTTACAACGTGGTCGAGGATATTCTCGGCACCGTGACCGTACCTACAGAGGCGATTTTTGAGGAAAGATAATGTCGCCTGAAGCATTAAAAGGAGTTGCCGAGTATATCACGGATATGGCAGACAAACTGGCGGAGTTTGCCAGAACCCCCCAGTTTTATATTCTGCTTTCGCTTGCAGTGCTCATGCTGCTGTCGTTGGTGGTATATCGCATTTATATTGCCTTGCGTAACAAGCGTCTTGGCAGGATCGAGTATTCGCGCTCGTTCTCCGAGGTGGGTGTATACGAGGGTGACGAGGTCGAGCTGATCGAGACCGTGCGCAACACGGGAGCGTTTCCGCTTTTGTGGGTGGATATCGAGTCGTATTTCTACAACGAGCTGGAGCTGGAGGAATACGAACGTGATCCCGCTGAGAAGGATAAGATGCAGTATCTGATCAGCCGCTTCAATCTGTGGCCGTATATGCAGATCCGCCGCAGACACAAGGTCATATGCAAAAAAAGAGGGCATTACTCGCTGCACGTGGCGTCCATTTATTCCAAGACCGGACCGCTTGCACAGGATGCTCCCGCCGAGATTTTCGTATACCCCAAGGCGATCTCGCTGGATATGCAGGATTTTGCGCAAGGACGATTGCAGGGCGACTACGTCAGCCGCCGTCCGCTTTATCAGGATCCGTTTTCGTTTGCGGGTATTCGTGATTACCGCTTTGGTGACCAGATCTCGCAGATCAATTTCAAAGCATCGGCACGTGTGCCGTTTGGCGGCGCATCCACCTCGCCTTTCAAAGTCAATTCCAGAGAGTTCTGCGCCAGCCGCCGCATGATGATCTATATGGATTTCCATCTGCCTATGGGTATGAGCATGGAGGGCGCAGAGTATAACCGCCGCGGCGAGCAGGGGCTTTCGTTTTGCGCAGCACTGGTCAGAGATGCCGCGTACGGTGGTTTTCGTGTAGGTTTTGCTGCCAACTGTAAATCGCAAAACGGTGAGATGTCGTTGCGCTTTCCTTGCGATAGCGGCGAGGCGCATATGCTGGATATCTTGAAGGAGATGGCGTGTATCACCCCGCGTGAGGGTGGCTCGTTCGCCTCTCTTTTGGAAAGTGCGGTGACAGAGGGAATTGCCGATACCGAGATCGTGATCGTGGCGTTTGCCGAAAACCCCGAGGTGCAGGCAAGAACCGATGCCTTGGAGCGTCTTGGCAACTCGGTGCAGGTTATTATCTTAGAGGGGGAGGATGCTTGGGATGGCGAATGAAGCACAATTGAATCAACGTTACACCGAGCTGATGCATCGGTTTGCGGGCACCTCCACCTGGCGAGAATTTTTGCAGCTTGCCAAGCAGTTCCGTGAGCTGGACACTTTCAAGGACGCGTCTACTTATTATACCAAGTGTGTCCGTGCCGCCTCTGCGGGAGCGTACCGTGAATACCGAGAGGAATTCTCTCTGCGCCGGGACTTGACCAGCGAGGACTATTTCGAGGCAGCTGCCGTGCTGTCACAGATCTCGGATTATATGGACGCGCGCGAATGGGCACGCACCTATAAAGCCAAGGCGACCGCCATGTGCTATGCCGAAGCCATTGCACTGTACGAGCAGAGCGAGGGACGCTGGCAGGATATGCGCGAGGCGTATTTCAAAATGAATAAGATCAAGGGATACAAGGACTCCCGGGATCTTGTGGAAAGATATCAAAAGCACTATGCCGAGTGTGCGTATGCAGCGGCGTCTGAGCTTGCCGGAGTTGCGCAATCCGGTCCCGAGTATGAGGAGGCTGCAGAAATCTTTGAGCAGATCGCTGCATATTCGGATAGCGCACAGCAGGCACAAAAATGCCGCAAGGCGGCTTCCAAATACAGGTCCGGTGCGCCCAAAAAGTCGAAGAAAAACAAGGTAGAGGGCGACGTTCCCGACACCAAAAACGTAAAGGAAGACGTCCTTGACGCCCGGCAAACCGTGCGCAAAAAGCACGCACGTGCCGAGGACAGCGTCAGCGGTGTGAACTTTGCCGAGATATGGCATACTATCAACAAAAAGCGCATGCTCTCCGGTCTTGCGGGTTTGGTTGTGTGTGGTGTGGGTCTTTGGGGTTCTGCATTTTTTGCAGCGCACCGTATTGATCCCGACAATAAGTTTTTGATGCTGCACGGTGATAAGATCAGAGGTCTTTCCGTGCTCATGGTTATTTTCGGTGCGGTGTTCGCTTTAGTGCAATTCTACCGTATGCTCAGCCCCTCACTCAAGCGCAAAATGGCACTTAAGGCACTTGAGATTGGCAAGCGCGTTGCAAAGCCGGTGCTCAAGGCTCTGGATCGCGTGTTGGGGCTTGTAGGTATTTCGATTGGTAAGCAAAGGCTTAAGGGAAAAGATGAAAAGAGCTTTGTATACGTCGAAAAGCCGACCAAAGCCAAAAAGGCAAAAAAGCTGCGCAATGAGGGCAAGTGGCACGAGCTGCCTGATAATGCTGCCCGCGTGCGCTTCATATTTGTTGACTATATGATCCGTCGGATCAAGCAGGGGTATCGCATGAAATACCATCAAACACCGAACGAGATCGGACGCGAGATCGCAGTTGAGGATGATGAAAAGCAGCTGTTTGAGGTATATCAGACTGCCCGCTATGCAGGCGCGGCTGCCAATGAAGTCATTGATAACACGCTTGTGGACGAATTGCTCAAAATCAATGTGAAAAGATCGTAAATAAAAACGAGGTCGCACAGCGACCTCGTTTTTGTGTCTTATTTTGTTAGTCCGTCAAGAATATCTCTTGCCATGGCGGCGTGTGCGCCGACCTTGTGTTCGGCAGCCTCGCCCGCCCTGCCGTGCAGGTATGCCGCAAGGGCAGCAGTTTTCGCCATGGGAAGATTATTGGTTTTCGCTGCGCACAGTCCGCCGATCAATCCTGCCAAGATATCCCCTGAGCCTGCACCCGCCAGTGCAGTACTGCCCGAGAGATTGATATAGCGATTCTTGTTGTCGTATGAGCAGATCAGTGTGCGTGCATCCTTGAGCAGTACGTTGACTCCGTAATTGTCACAAAGCAGCTCTGCTGCCTGCATCACGTCGGAAAGTACGCTTTGGATATCTGTCGGTTTACCAAGCAATCTTGCCGCTTCTGCCGGATGCGGCGTGATTACGGTGCGCTGCTTTTGGCTGCTTTTTATTGATTTGAGCAATGCAGGGGTCGTACTGACGATATTGAGCGCATCAGCATCCACGACCAACGGTACATTCACGTTTTGGAGCACATATGTCACACATTGCTCAGCAAGTGCGCAGCGACCCAGTCCGCAGCCGAGTACGACGGCGTCGGCACACTGCAGGGAAGCGGAAAGTGCGTTGCGCAATGTGTCCGTGTCATCATAGCAGGTCATGATCGCCTCGGGGATCAGCTGTTGCAGGATAATGCGGTTGTCCGCATGGGTCAATATCTCCACAAGACCTGCGCCTGCGCGATATGCAGCCATGGCGGCAAGATATACAGCTCCTGCCATACCGGGAGCACCGCCTACAACCAATACTCTGCCAAACGTGCCCTTATTGGAGCGCGCAGGGCGTACGGGGAGCAGCGTCTCAAGGTCGCTGTCGTCCATGGCGTACAGTAAGCTGTCCCGATAGTCGGGATCGCTTTGAATACCGATATCGACAACTGTGATTTTGCCTGCATAGGCAGCACCGGGATAGAGCAAGAGCCCTGCCTTGTCGTGTTGCACGGTCACGGTCTGCACGGCGCGCAGCGTGTGTGCGTCGGCAGCACCCGTGGTGCAATCCACACCCGAGGGCAAGTCGATGGCAACGACGGGAGTACTACCGGCGTTTATTCTATCGAAAGCTTCGCATACGCCGCTGCTTCTGATCGCGCCATGCATTCCCGTACCGTAAACTGCGTCTACGTAAACGGAAAAATGCACCTGATCGGGGAGTGTGCTTAATATGGGTATTTCTGCAGCAAGCGCCTTTTGATAGTGCAGAAAACATTGCTCGCTCATGGAAGCGGTGAGCGGTGTGTATTGCCCGTCAAGCTTGCCGAGGTACAGCACCTTAACATCGGCACCGTCCTCTTTGAGCATACAGGCAAGTGAAAAGCCGTCCGCGCCGTTGTTGCCGCTGCCGCACAGCACCAAGGGTCTGCGCAGGTCATAGCCTCCCGTCTGCAATGCATCCAACACCGCATAAGCGGCAAACCGGATCAGCCTCGGTTCGGGGATCTGACAGGTGTGGATGGTGTAAAGATCGTTCGCTTTGGCTGCTTCTGCGGTCAAAATAACCTTCATAATGCCTCCTATGCGTTTTCTGGAAGTAATTTATTGTGAGATAGACTTGAGATATGCGTTGATAAAGCCGTCCAGCTCGCCGTCCATGACTGCTTCTACGTCGCCCGTTTCAAAGCCGGTGCGCAAGTCCTTGACAAGCGTGTAGGGCATAAAGACGTAGGAGCGGATCTGTGAGCCCCACTCGATCTTGGTCTTGTTGCCCTTGATTTCATCGATGGTGTCAAGTCTTTCCTTGATCTTGATCTCCATAAGCTTGGATTTGAGCATACGCATGGCGGTTTCCTTGTTTTGCAGCTGAGAACGCTCGGTCTGGCAAGCCACCACGATGCCGGTAGGTTTGTGGATCAGACGAACTGCCGAGGATACCTTGTTAATGTTCTGACCGCCCGCACCGCTGGAGTGGAAGGTCACGAAATCGTAATCCTCCTCGCGCACGACCACATCGTCCAGCTTATCAAATTCGGGCATGACCTCAATGGATGCAAACGAGGTCTGTCTGCGTCCTGCCGAGTCGAAGGGCGAAACACGCACAAGTCTGTGCACGCCGTTCTCACTCTTGAGAAATCCGTAAGCGTTCTCTCCCTCCACGAAAATGGTAGCGGATTTCAGTCCTGCATCGTCGCCGTCCAGCCAGTCGGTCAGTTTGACCTTGAAGCCGTTTGCTTCACACCAACGGGTGATCATGCGGTAAAGCATCTGGCACCAGTCCTGCGCCTCGGTGCCGCCTGCACCGGGGTGGAAGGAAATGATGGCGTTGTTTTTGTCGTATTCGCCCGAGAGCAGTACTTCGGTACGCTTCTTTTCCGTGATCGCGTTGATCTCGGCAAGCTCTGTCTGTACCTCGTCTACGCAACTCTCATCGTTTTCGTCAATTGCCATTTCGGCAAGCACGATGGCATCCTCAAGGCGCGTGCAGAGTGCTTCGTAGCTCTCGATCTTGTCCTTCTGCTGCTTGATGGTCTGCAGCACTTTGGAGGATTTTTCGGTATTCCCCCAAAAAGCGGGATCGGAGGTCTGCTGCTCCAGTTCCTCGACCGTAGCGCGGGATTGCTCGATCTTAAGCTGTTCACCGAGCTCCTTGAGATCTTCTCTCATATTCACCAAGGCAAGTCTTGCCTCTTCAAGTGCAATGATCATGTTTTTTACCTATCCTTTATTTAGATTTCATTTTTATCGGTTTGATGTGAGAGTGTTTGATATGACGCGAACGCGTCATTTGAACAGCACTGCCAAGATCCCTTCGCGGGAAAGATCGTCGCGCACCGTGTATCCAAGAGATTTATAATATGTAACGCCGTATTGTTCGGTATCCGAGGAAGTAAATTCCTCACGCAGGTCCAGCACAATGATGTTGGATGCAGGATTTGCGGGGTCTGCGTCAAGCGAGAACAGCCAGGTACGGTCGCAGAGTGCGCAAAGCAGTGTGTCCGATGCGGTGATTGAAGCGTTTTGCGGCAACGCGTCAAGCAGATCGTGCATCCGTGCGGCATCGGTCTGTACTTGCTTGTCGGAAGTGACGTACAGATCTGTCAGCACCGCAGCGTAGGGGGTGGCTGTCAGCAGTGCGGCACAAAGCGCGAGTGCGGGCAGCAGGCGGGCAAGGGAAATGCCCTTGATCTCGGTACGAAGATTGGCAGCACCCTTGACTGCAAGCAGTGAGGCAGCTGCCACGGCGGCAAAGGCGTAGGTGCCGAACACGCCGCTGTAAACAGATGCGTTTGCAACAAGATGGAACAGTACCAAGGGGAAAAGCAACACGAGTGCGGATCTCTGCTTACAGAGCAGGGGAAGAAGCGCAAACGGTACAAATAACAGCATCAAGAACAACAGCTTTTGCCCTGCCTGCAAGCCAATGCCCGAAAAGAGATCAGTGATCACGGGGCTGCCCGTGACTGTCAGATATACGGTGGTCGCTACGGTCGCGGTGAAAGCCACAGCGGTGCAGACGATGGCTGCACGTCTGCGCTCGACGGGTGCGCTCAGTGCAAGATACAGGCAGACAAAGCTTGCCCATACGCTGACTTGGATACCGATACACAAGCAGAGTGCGAGAGGAATCAAGGCAAGATAGGGGTGCTTGTTCTCATAGGCATCTGCGATCCAAAGGATCAGCGGCAGGGACAGCATGGTCAGTGCACCGCCCGACGCGCCGCCGCCCACGACTAAGGGGCACAGGGCGCACGCTGCGCAAATGGCGGCAGTCTTCCAAGGAGAGAGCGCGTGTCTGCGGCAAATGCGCCACAGGGGGATGAGTGCGGTCAGCATAAGTGCGTAAAGTGCCGTGCCGACGGCAAGCATGCTGTGATTCGATACGATATATACGGGTAGAACGAGATACCAAAGCGGTGCGAATTGGGTGGCAAAAAAGCTTTCGGGTGCGCCTGTAACAAGCGTGGTAAAGGGCTGACCGCTGTGTTGCATGAAGTACAGCATCTGCCCAATCGCGGCCCCGTCCGTATTGCCGGTTTGCAAGGTTTGCAGGCGGCTGTGCAAGATGATCGTATACACACATAGCGAGAGTGCCGCCGCGGCAAATACGCTGATCACGGCAAATGCGGTCACAGGCACTTTTTTATCTGATTTTCCTCGCGGAACGGGGAAGGTACGCAACGCCCAAATGCTTGCAGCAATCGATGCGGCGCAAAGGACTGTAAAGACCAACGCGACAGCAAGCGGCCTCGAGTAGGGCGCGGATGCAAACGTGGTACGCACGCCGCAGGCAAGCACGGCTGCGGGCAACGTCAGGTATGCCACAGGGGGATAGATCGAGCCGTAGCCGATCACGATTACAAACAGTACGGAAAAGCACACGGCGTATTCGGGGAGCAGCGCGGCAAACAGCTTCCAGCCCAACGCAGGGCTTGACAGCAGGGTGATGCCGATGATGGCACCACTGCCAAACAGGGCACAGAGTGCTGCGAATATGGGAAGAACAAGCTTGCTTTGCTTGACTTCCGTTACTTTTTGGGTGTTCATGCCGTTGCCTCCTTTCGCGCGTAGGTATAATCATAATATTATAGCATATATCATTGGATTTGTAAAGATTATTTTTTTAAATGTCAGAGGAAATCGCCAAACCAAAAAATAACGCTTGACATATATAGCTTAAATTTGTATAATAGTATTTGTAAAACTATATTCATTTTACGGAGGATAAACAAATGAAGGTTACCAAGAACAGCATTATCGGCGACGTATTGGACTATGATCAGGGCACTGCGCGCTTTTTCTTTGAGATCGGCATGCATTGCTTAGGCTGCCCCGCCTCCAGAGGCGAGAGCATCGAGGACGCTTGCGCAGTACACGGCACCGACGCAGACGAGCTGGTAGCAAAGCTCAACGCTTACTTGGCTGACAAGTAAGCAAAAAAGGGGCTGCGGGCGATTCGTGAATCGCCCCTACATGGACGCGGACCGTCGAGGACGCCGGTCCCTACGGGAAATGCAAACCGTTCCGCAGCCCCCATAGTTTTACATCATTTACATCATGAAAAGAGAAAAACGATTTGATCAAAGGCTGGCAGGCGCGATCCCGTACCTCAGACAGGGCAAGGTGCTCTCGGACGTGGGAACGGATCACGCACACCTGCCGATATATGCGTGCGCAAACGGGATATGCACCCGTGCGGTGGCATCGGACATCAACCGCGGCCCCGTGGAAAACGCCCGCCGCAATATTGCCGCGGCAGGGCTTTCGGACAAGATTGCCACCGTGTGCACTCCGGGACTTGACGGCATTGAGCGATACGGTCCTGAGGACATTACGATTTTCGGTATGGGCGGTGAGCTGATCGCCTCTATCATTGACGCAGCCCCCTGGACGCGCGACGCGCGCATCCGCCTTGTGCTGCAGCCCATGTCACACGCAGAAATTTTGCGTGCGTACCTGTTGGAAAACGGATTTTTTATGCTTGATCAGACTCTGGTCAGGGAGGATAAGGTCTACCAGATCATATGTGCCGAATACGATGGTGTCGTACGCACCGAGGACGACATGGCGTTGTGGTTTGGCAGTCACAACATTGAAAACATGCACCCGCTGCTTGGCGAGCTGCTGGAAAATAAACGCCGTCTTTTGCAAACGGGCGCGGACGGCAAAAAATTGGGCGGCAAGGACGCGACCTTTGAGCTTGCAATGCTTGCAAAGATCGATGCCTTGCTCGCACGCATCCGAGAAAGGGAATCCATATGACAGTCAGAGAATTTTATATTGCAATGAGCGCAGTCATACCCCGTGAGCTGGGCTGCGATTGGGACGTGGACGGGCTCAACGTCTGCCCGGATCCCGAGCGGGAGGTGCGACGCGTGCTTGTCGCGTTGGACGCCACCAACGAGGTCGTTGACAAGGCGATCAGCGAGGGCTACGATGTCATTTTTACGCATCATCCCATGCTGTTTGGCGGGCTTAAAAACGTGGTTGCCGACGATTACGACGGCGCAAAGGTCATTAAACTTTGCAAGGGTGGAATCAGTGCCATATCCTTCCATACAAGAATTGATGCAGCCGAGGGTGGCGTGAACGATATTTTAGCAGATCTTGTCGGTCTTGAGCACGTAGAGGTTGTTGGTGACGAGCGTATCATGCGCATCGGTACGTTGGCGCAGCCTGTGCGTGCTGCCGAGTTTGCCGCAAGGGTCAAGGATGCGCTGGATGCTCCCGCCGTGCTTTGCGCGGACGCGGGTAAGCCCGTGCACCGCGTGGCTGTGGTTGGCGGCAGCGGCAAGAGCGAGGTTGCGCTGGCGATTGCGTCGGGCGCGGATACCTTTCTGACCGGTGAGCTGAAGTATTCGCAGTATTGCGATACGGACAAATTGAACCTGTTGGTTGCAGGACATTTTTATACCGAGCAGCCCATTTGCGCCCGCCTTTGCGCGCTGGTGGCAGAGGTTGCGCCCGAAGTCACAGCTGACACTGTAAAGAGTTGCAAGGTCACTATAGTTTAAGGAGAAATATTATGACATATGTAGTATCCGATTTACATGGCAATTATGAGAAATTCAAGGCGTTGGTCGAAAAGATCGGCTTGAAAGATACCGACATTCTGTACGTGCTCGGCGATATTGTGGACTACGGTGAGCAGAGCATGGAGCTGATCGGAGACCTTTCCGTGCGCTATAACGTGTACGCCATTGCAGGCGAGCATGACTTTCTTGCCCTGCGTATGCTTTCCGGCTTTGAAAAAATGCTTTCCGGAGAATCAACTCCTGATGCGCGGTTTATCGCAGATATGCAGGAATGGGTCGCTAACGGTGGACAGAGCACGCTCGATGCCTTCCGTGAGTTGGACAGCGAGATGCGCGAGGGCGTGATCGACTATTTGTCCGACCTGGCACTATACGAAGAGGTGCGCGTGGACGGAGAGGATTATATTTTGGTGCATGCCGGCATAGCGGACTTTGCCCCCGGCATCAAGCTGGACGAATGTGAGCCCGAGGTGTTCCTGACAGAGCCCTTGGATCTTTCCAAACGCCTTTACAAAAATAAGACCGTGGTGGTCGGTCACGTGCCCATGACCGAGGAGAATGGCGGAAACGGCAAGATCTTTTTCGGTAACGGCTGCGTCAATATCAACTGCGGCGTCAGGGACGGCGGCTTGCTTGGTTGCCTGAGACTTGACGACATGAAGGAATTTTACGTCTGATGGACAAGCAATCAAGAGTTGTGCTTCCCAAAGGGAGCGAATATACGGTTGAGATCACAGAGGTCAATAACCTTGGCAGCGGTGTCGGACACGTGCAGGGCAAGGTCTTGTTTGTGCGCGGTGCGGTCACGGGTGACGTGGCACGCATCTCGGTGATCAAGGATACCGCAACCTATGCCGTGGGCAGGGTGGTGTGCATTGAAAAAGCCTCGGACGTGCGTGCGACAGAAATCTTTTGCCGCGCACCCGATGCGTGCGGTGGATGCGTGTATCGTTACGTGACCTATGAACACGAGCTGGAGTGCAAGCAGCAATATGTGCAAAATGCCTTTCGTAAGGTGGGGTTACCCGACATCAAGGTTGCGCCCGTGCGTACGACAGGTGTGATGCGCGGATACCGCAACAAGGGGCAGTACCCGGTCAAGCAGGGAAAGAGCGGCATGGAGGCAGGTTTTTTTGCGTCTAAAACGCACAATTTAGTCAAGGCGGATAAGTGCGCGCTGCAGCCCCCTGTATTTGGTGAGATCGTGGCATTTGTGTGTGCGTTTTGCGATGCGCACGGCATCAAGGCTTACGATGAGACCACTGGCAAGGGGCTTTTGCGCCATATTTATCTACGGCAGAGCAGGGATAGTGCGCAGGTCATGTTGTGTCTGGTGATCAATGGCAGGGAAATGCGATGCGAGCGCGAGCTTGCTGCCAAAGTAACGG
The DNA here is from genome assembly GCA_045586845.1 of Eubacteriales bacterium. Lineage (GTDB taxonomy): Bacteria > Bacillota > Clostridia > Oscillospirales > CAG-272 > SVQP01. Next base: position 25,570 of record JAZNBB010000016.1, on the reverse strand, counting down.
CACAATTCCCGCAGATCTCGGGTGTGGTGCTCAATTTCAATGAGAAGAATACCAACGTGGTGCTGGGTAAGGAATACCGCACACTTTGGGGAAAAGCATATATTGAGGACGAGCTGTGCGGACTTAAGTTTCGCATCTCGCCCGGCTCGTTCTATCAGGTCAACCGTGACGGCGCGGAGCTGCTTTACGGCTTGGCACGTGAGCGCGCGGGCTTGACGGGCAGCGAAACCTTGCTCGACCTGTATTGCGGTACGGGCACTATTGGCTTGTCCATGGCAAAGGATGTGAAAAGCCTTGTGGGCATTGAGATCGTGCCCGAGGCGGTTGCGTGCGCACATGAGAATGCCGCAAGAAACGGCGTGGAAAACGCGACCTTTATTTGCGACGACGCGGGTGACACGCAGGTCATTCTGTCGGCTTGCGGGGGCAAGCGTCCCGATGTGGCGATCATTGATCCGCCCAGAAAGGGAAGTACCGAGGCACTTGTGAGGTGCTTTGCCGAGCTCGGTGTTCCGAAAGTTGTATATGTTTCTTGCGACCCCGATACGTTAGCAAGAGATTGCAAGTGGTTCAGGGAAAACGGATATAGCATAGGAGAAGTCACTCCTGTTGATATGTTCCCAAGAACGGGGCACGTCGAAAGTGTCGTGTGCTTGACGAGATAAGAAACCGACCGATCCCTCGTGTGTCATGATTCGATACGCATCGGTATGGGCAACGTAAACCGTCCGTCGGTAGCGGCTGATGTCCGCGACAGCCCGCCTTACATAAATTATCTTTTTGCAATGTAATAGCACATTGTACCTACCCGGGGCGCCCTTGACGTCGCCCCCTACAACTTTCGGGGCATCAGAGGACGCCTGTCCCTACAACCGTTGAGGGAAAGCGCGGTTTTTGTCTTTCACCGTAGGGGGAGAATTTCGGCATAGCCGAAATATTTAATCGTCCGCCAAAAAACAATGTGGATAAAGGAGGGGTCAATGGCAAAATCTTATTCGATTCCGTTTGGCATGGCTTTTCGCAGATTTTACTGCTGCAAATGCGGCACGCGGTTCAAAAGAAACCCGATCACGCGTACGGTGCGTCCGGGGGACCCGGATTATTTAAAGCACTGTCGTTCGGGCAACAAATATGTGCTGATGGGTGACATTGAGCTGACCGAGTATAATTTTAAGTGCCCCTCTTGCGAGCATGAAATTGATTATCATGCGCAGTGCACGATCAGGGAGATACAGAAAATCCTTGGCAGACATACGCTTTCTGATGAGGAAGTCAAGCAACACCGGGCAGAGGCGAAGAAATCCCAAGAAAAGAGGCAAAAGGTGACAGAGATCGCTGTGATTGCTGCAGTCATTGTGATTGCATGCGTGGCGGTCATCGTGACCTTGGCGTCGAAGGGGCAGTTGACTTAATATTTTACAAACAAGTTATACTATATACAGAAAGGAGCCCACTATGAATTACGCTTACGATTACCTCCCCGCAGGCGCGGCGAAGTACGAAAGTGCGGTGGATGCGCACGCGCGGTTTATTTTAGGCAAGCAGCTGAAGGACAAGGCGCTTTGGGAGAAGTTTGTGCAGGCATACGTAGAGCGCCCCGATTTTTGCGACTATGGCTGGCGCGGAGAATACTTCGGCAAGATGATGCGTGGCGCGTGTCTGACTTACTGCTATGTGCCTGACGAGGAACTGTATGAGATCCTATATAACACTGTGTCAGATCTGCTGGACACGCAGGACGAGCTTGGCAGAATTGCGTCCTATCCCGTTTCACACGAGTTTGCGGGTTGGGATATCTGGTCGCGCAAGTACGTGTTGGTGGGCTGCCTGTATTTCTATAGCATCTGCCGTGACGAGCAGTTCAAGGCGCGTATTCTTGACTGCATGGAAAAGCACGTGGACTATCTGATCGCGCACATTGGCAAAGAAGAAGGCAAGATATCCATTCTCGATACCTCTGCTGCTTGGGGTGGGCTCAATTCCAGCACCATTCTTGAACCCATCATTGAGCTTTACAAGCATACGGGCAAGCAGAGATTTTTGGACTTTGCCAAGTATATTTTGGATCAGGGCGGCTGCCACGGCGGCAATCTCTTGGAGCTTGCTGAGGGGGGCGAGGTGTATCCTTACCAATATCCGCAGGTCAAGGCATACGAAATGATGTCCTATTTCGAGGGCACTCTGGCTTGGTACGAGGTGACGGGACAAGAACGCTACTTACGTATCGTTGAAAAATTTGTACAGGCGGTCAGAGAGAGCGATATTACCATCATCGGCTGCGCGGGCTGTACGCACGAGCTGTTCGACCACTCAGCCATGGCACAAACCGAGCCCGCGCCCGATCGCGGCATCATGCAGGAGACCTGCGTGACCGTGACTTGGATGCGCCTTTTGGAAAGACTTTTGCGCCTGACCGGAAACGTATCCTACGTGCAAGACATCGAGCGTTCGGCATACAACGCACTGTACGGTAGCCTCAATCCTTTTTCACAGACGCAGTACAGCTTTGAAGACAAGGATTATGTTGCGGGTGTGCCGTTTGACAGCTACAGCCCCTTGACCTATCAGCCGCGCGGCATCGGCATCGGTGGCTATAAGAAATTCAGCACGGGTGGCTATTACGGCTGCTGCGCTTGCATTGGTGCTGCAGGAACTGCGCTGTTCCCGCTGATCCAGGTGCTGGCGTATGATGGGGGCTTTGCCTTCAACGGCTACCAGAACGGCGTTATCAGCACGACCACCCCTGCGGGCTCCCCCGTGAGATTTGAGATCACGGGCGCATATATTGAACAGGGCGAGGTGCAGATCAAAATCTGCCTGCCCACTCCCGAAACCTTTGCGATCAAGCTGCGTGTGCCCGAATGGAGCCACGAGCCGGTACTGCGCCTGAACGGTGAGAATCTGGAGGCTGTCAAGGGCTACAATCAGCTGGGATCCACCTGGCAGGACGGTGACGTGATCACGCTTTCGCTGCATCCCGCGGTCAAGAGGCTGACGCTCAACGGTAAGCAGGCGTTCGTGTACGGCAACTTGGTGCTTGCGCGCGACGAGCAAAAAGAGCCTGCGGATATCAACGTACCCTTTGCCCCCGTGACACATGACGGACACCTTGTGCTGGAGCAGATCGAGCCCGAGGTAGGCGAGACGGTCCGCTTTATCATGGAAACAAATCAGGGACAAGTGTTGCTGACCGACTACGCATGGTGCGGAAAGCTTTGGAACAAAGAACGTTCAGCCATCGCCGTATGGCTTCCTATGGAGGGATAACGATGAGGATTTTAATGCTTGGTAACAGCTACACGTACTTTTTTGATATGCCTGAGATCCTGCAGACACTGTTTGACAAGAACGGTGTGGATGCCCAGGTGGATGCGATCACCGCAGGCGGCAGATGCCTTGTGCAGAATATTGACGAAAATGACCCCCTGCATACAGAGATCGTGAAAAAGTGCGCGGAGCATACGTACGACGCGCTGATTTTGCAGGAGCAGAGCTCCAACGCCATGGAGTACTATCGTAATTTTTTGCAGGGCGTTTGCGGCTGCTTGGCATTGGTCAAGCCTGCACGTACCGTGCTGTACGCGACCTGGGGACGTAAGGAGGGAAGCGATCTTTTGGATGAGTTCGGTTGGACCAATCAGAGCATGACCGAGGGACTTGCGGCGGCATATGACGCGGCAGCCGTCAAGGTTGGCGGCACGTGCGCACACGTGGGTAAGTGCTTTTTTGAGATCCGTAAGACGTACCCCGAGATCGAGCTGTATGATCCTGATCTCTCGCATCCGTCCTATGCGGGCAGCTGTGTGGCAGCCTTGGCTTTGTATAAAAAGTTGATGGGTACGCTGCCGACTCACACCGCTTCGCTCAATATGGACGCCCTTACCGTTACCTGCATCTGCGGAGTCATTGATCGGGTGGTATGATATGTTGCTCTACATTATTCGCCACGGTGATCCCGATTACGCTACCGATACGCTGACCGAGCGTGGTTGGGCGCAGGCAGAGGCGGTGGGCAAGCGTCTTGCCGCTTCGGGGATCAACCGCGTATTTTCCTCGCCCATGGGCAGGGCACGTCAGACCGCAGAGCCGACCTGTCGGCTTTTGGGGCTTGACTGTGCCATTGAGCCTTGGGCGCACGAGATCACGGATCGGCATCGACTGACCCCGTATCCCGATGGTGAGCTCAAGTCGGTGTCCTTTGTGGATCGCGTGGATCTGCGCCGCGACGGTGTGATGGATCTGTCCTATGGGCAGGCAATGCTGGCCCCCGGGTTTTCCGAATCGCATATGCAGGATGCCGTGGATACCATCAGCGCGGGCGCACGTGAGTTCCTTGCGCGCCTTGGATACGCGGAGGAGGACGGCGTGTATCGCATCACCGCGCCAAGCGACGACAAGGTCACGCTGTTTTGCCACGCGGGTATGGGCAGGATATTGGTGTCCTACCTCTTGCATATACCGCTGCACCTGATGTGGGCGGGCTTCAATTACAATCACACGGGCGTGACCGTGATCGAATTTAAAAACCAAAAAACGGGCTTTACCGTACCGCGCATGCTTTGCTATTCCGATACCTCTCATTTGTACGCGCACGGACCCGATATGCGCTACTGCGGAAGAACAGAGATATAAGGAGATAATATGAAAAAGACGGTTACTTTGATCGGTGCGCTGCTCTTGATCTGCGCGTTGCTGCTTGGATGTGACGTTCCCGCACCCACACCATCAGAAACTACGCAAACCGCGACGACTGCGCCCGACAACGATATTTCCACCGAACAGACGACAGAACAACCTACGGAAGAATTAACCGAAGAGACTTCCGAAGAAACCTCCCAAGAGACCACCGAAGAGATCACCGAAGAGACCACCGAAGAAACTACCGAAGCCGAGACCGACTCCATGTTCGGACCCGACATTGACCCTTACGTCAATATGTCGGCTGCTGAATTCTACAGCGATTACGAGCCTGCGGAAGAATATTGGGATGCTTACTGGCGTACCCAACATGGCTTTATGTCGGGGTCGATCGATCCGCAGGATCAAAAGCCCACCCTTGCTGAGCATCAGCCTGTAGAGGATGGTAAGTTGGTGCGTAACACGCACTCGTCTTTCTCGGCAGACGGCAATACATACTATATCGTGAATTATTACGGCGAGGTAGTCGGGCAGGTGTTCAAGGGCGCGGCATACGTGTCTCTGGAGGAAGTAGCGGCATATGTGTTTGCTTTTGGCAATATCCCTGCTAACTATTCTGCTTCCAAGAACACCGATCCCGATGACAGTATCTGGGGCGAATATCTGCGCGTCAATCATACCAAATTCTCCGGCAGTACCACCAAATACCCCTATGAGCCCGAGCTGCCCGATATCAGTGGCTGTGGGGGCAGACTGGAGTATTACGAGATCGACATCGGTACGACGGGGACAGACTGCGATCCAAAGTATCGCCCCGAGATCTACAATAATGGTCACAGCATCACGCGCGGTGCCGCGCGCATTGTGTATGCACGTTTTGACATAAACGGCGACAAGATCATTGATAGCAATGAACGCTACGTGTTTTATACCTATAACCACTACAACGATTTCCAGGAGTATCTGAACTATTACGGAGGCTGGGGAGAGATGTTCGGCAATATTACGGGTGGCGGTACCATCTCCAGCAAGTACGATTATAATCCCACGCCCTACGTGCCGGTTGTGCGACGTGATCTTGTCACGGGTGAGAAAATGCCTGATGCTCATGCGGTGGTGTATTATTACGTGCCCAAGTTCGAGCTGGGCATGGCGGCGTAAGTAAGGGCTATGAAGCATGAGCCTTTTGCCATAGAAGTGCCGGATGCGCGCGTCTGTGTTCTGATGGTGCACGGTATTTTGGGCAGTCCGCATCATTTTGATATGCTGCTGCCATATATCCCTGCCGATTGGTCGGTCTGCAGTATCTTGCTGGACGGGCATGGAGGCACAGCGCGTGATTTCGCGCGTTCAAGTCGTCAAAAATGGGAGAAACAGGTCTGTGATGAGGTTGCGCGCATCTGTGCCGGGTACGACCAAGTGGTGATCGTGGCACATTCCATGGGGTGTATGCTGAGTGCCAATGCTGTTGTAGAACAAGGATTGGAGCATAAGATCGCAACCATGCTTTTTCTGGGGGCTGCAATGTATCCCAAATGTGATCCGCCTATCGTAGCAACCTCATTTGCGATGGTGTTCGGCAATCCGACGCACGACAGCGCGCGCACGGCGGCAGCTCGCGTCCGTTGCGGTACTGTTTTGCATAAGCGCTTGTGGGAATATTTTGCTTGGGTTCCGCGCTTTTTCGATCTGTTTGCGATATCAAGATATACACGCAAGCGCATCCCGGGGTATGATCTGCCCATGATCGTGCTGCAATCCTACAAGGATGAGGTGGTGGGGCGCAGGTCGATCCGCCCTCTTTTGAAGAATCCGCACGTAAAGGGCGAGTTTTTGATGCATTCGTCTCATTTTTATTATCCGCACGAGGATGAAAAGCACATATGCAAGGTGTTTTCGGGCATTGTGGCAGATGTGAGCAAAAAAGTGCAAAAAGTGCAACTATCCGATTGACAAAGGATAAACATTTTAGTATAATAAAAACGAAAAGCGGTGGAAGTGTGCCGCGGAAAAGTGAGGATTTTATATGTACCGTATCGGAATTGACCTCGGCGGAACAAATATCGCCGCAGGTATTGTTGACAGTGAATATCGCATCGTTTGCAAGGCAAGCGTTCCCACCGAGGCGCAGCGTCCCGCAGAGCAGATCGCTGCCAGCATTGCAGCTCTTTGCCATAAGATCTGTGCGGATTTTGGCATTGGTGTTGAGGATATTGACTCGGTCGGTATTGCTTCTCCCGGCATATGCGATCACGACACGGGTGTGGTGGTATACGCCAACAATCTGCCGTTCCATCAGTTTGCCATATGCGATCTGATCAAAAAGGATTTTCCCGCAAAGCAGTTCCATATTGAAAACGATGCGAACGCAGCTGCTTGGGGCGAAGCTATCGCAGGTGCTGCCAAGGGCAGCGCAAGCTCGGTCATGATCACACTGGGTACGGGCGTTGGCGGCGGTATCATTATTGACCATAAGGTGTACTCCGGCTTTAACTATGCCGGGGCGGAACTTGGTCATATCGTGCTTGTCAAGGATGGCGTGCCTTGTTCTTGCGGCAGAAAGGGCTGCTGGGAAGCTTACAGCTCGGCAACCGCGCTCATCCGCATGACACGTGAAAAGATTGAAGAGTGCGAAAAGAGTGGCAGAAAGACTTTGATGACCGATCTTGTTGCTGAGAAGGGAAAGGTGTCCGGCAGAACTGCATTTGACGCGCTGCGCGCAGGAGACGAGGCGGCACGGGAAGTGGTGGACTTGTATGTTGACTACTTGGCAATCGGACTTGGTAACGTCATAAATATTTTCCAACCCGAGGTGCTGTCGCTTGGGGGCGGTGTGTCGGGCGAAGGACAGTATCTGCTTGATATGCTGGTTCCCCGTGTCAGAGCAGAGCAGTACGGAGGAGGGCTTGTCAAGCTGACCGATATCCGTATCGCACAGCTGGGTAACGATGCAGGCATCGTGGGTGCTGCAGTGCTGGGGCTGTAAACAAATATTTTGCATAGTAAGACCCGCCGATGCCATCGGCGGGTCTTACTTATATTTTGGGATTTGCACGGAGGGGCTTGCTTCTCCGGATTTATTACCGGAAAAGTTAACGATTGGTTAAATAATAAACAATAACGCGCTATACAATCTGGAAAATGTAGAATTTCAAGTAATCTGTCTCGGGTACGTTCCACAAAATCGGATGGTCGGGAGATTGTTGGCGCGCCTCGATCTGGCGCAGGGAAACTCCTGCATCCTCGGCGGCGTTGTGCAGCATTTGCTTGAAATAGGTGTCGGTCATGAAATGCGAGCAGGAGCAGGTGGCAAGATATCCGCCTCTGGGCAGTAATTTCATGGCTTTGGAATTGATCTCACGATATCCGCGAATGGCATTTTTGAGCGTATCGCGGCTCTTTGTAAATGCGGGTGGGTCAAGAATGATGAAATTGTAGTCGCAGGGAACTTTTTTGTTTGCCATATCGGTCAGCAGCTCAAAAACGTCGGTGCATATAAAATCGATGCAGGACTCAAGACCGTTGTTCTGCGCATTTTTATATGCCATATTGACTGCGTCTTGCGAGATATCCACGGCGGTGACATGAGCTGCCCCTGCGGCGGCTGCATTGAGTGCAAAGGAACCGGTGTGTGTGAAGCAATCCAGCACTTTTTTGCCTTTTGCAATCGCGCGGATAGAGGCGCGATTGTATTTCTGGTCGAGAAAAAAGCCTGTCTTTTGTCCACCGATCACATCCACATCGTAAACAATACCGTTTTCCGAAATTTTTGTCAGTCCGGAGGCGTCGGCTTCGGGACAAAAGCCTTCGAACCACCCCGTGTATTGTTCCATGCCTTCCTTTTGACGAATGGCAACATCGTTACGTTCGTATACGCCGTCGATCTGCTCGCCCATGCCTTGAAGAATATCTACGAGTGCAGGGATCAGCATATGTTTGATGCGGTCAATGCCTAAAGAAAGGGACTGTACGACAAGCAAATTATCAAATCTGTCAACAGTCAGGCCGGGGAATGCGTCTGCTTCGCCGAAGATCAAACGGCAACATTTGAAATCCTGGCCTTGCATAACGCTGCGGCGATATGCGACTGCATATTCCAAGCGTCTTTGCCAGAATTTTTGATCAAAAGTGTCGTTGGGGTTGCGTGACAGAAGGCGCACGCGTATTTTGGATGTACTGTTATAAAAGCCTGCACCAAGGTATCTGCCCTTGGCGGAGTATACGTAAACGATGTTGCCGTCGGTCACCGGACGGTCAATGGAGATCACTTCATCGGCAAACACCCAGACGTGTCCGCCGCGTAACATTTTCTCTCCCTTTTCGGTAACGGTGATCCTTGATAATTCTGAAAGCATAATACCCTCCGTTTGATTAGTGATAATAGTATAACATAAACCGGTAGGATTTGCAAGAGGGGGGGCTTGGTTGTTGGTCGAAAGGCTGCTTTGGGGCGGTCGGGAAGAGGACGAGTCTTAGTGTTCGATATGCTTTTAGAACAAAAAATAAATGGAAACAAAAGGGAATAATGCCAAATAAAAGGTAAATATGAGCAGAATATGGGGCGCGGATGCCAAGTTGAGCTATGCGAGTCGATAAATTTGTGCAAAATGTCAAGACGTAAAAAATCACCCCGCGAAATTGTGCAATACATACAAATCTTTCGGAGGGAAAATGCATAAAAAATGAATACCGAAGTTTTTCGAAAGGGTAAATTAAAATTACTGATAGGCAGGGCGCAATCTATAAACGCAAGAATTGTGCACAAAATTGACCGAAAATGCCGCGGCGCACACGGGATATTGGTGAAAATTGAGTAAATAATAATTACAATTGCAAAAATGCAAGGTTATGCAATCGGTAATGCATGACTGCAAAAAACGAAAAAATGAATATTTGAACAAACGGTGAACGACAAAATTGCTCCCGAAAAGTGTGTCGGACGGCTGAACGGATAGCGAATTTCGCTTGACAGAAAAAGCGATTTATTATATAATATTCGCATCAATATTAGGGCATTTGCGGACCGTTCCGGGTTGCTTGCAACGGCCTTATTTTTGACCGCCGATATATTTTATGTAAGGATTGTCGGCGCGAAAATCTAAAACACCGGCTTTTGTCGGCGAAGACAATTGCATAGCAATAATGCTGATGCCACGGGCTGTTTGCAAGGGGAGTTTGCGCGTTTTTTTGCGCTGTGAAGCCCCCTGCGGATAAGTCGGGAGTGCAAGATAGGCACTCCAAAACGGATGCTGGTCAGTTCCCATGCGCGCGCGTGTTCACGCCACGTCACGCACAGTGTGGGGCAGCAAGGCAATTTCCGCGCAAGCGGAGTCCCGTAAGTGCGGATTCTGCCCGCAGTGCATGGTGTTATTGACGAGCACCGTACCCCTAATGTGAGCCGAATTCTCATATCGGCAACTCACAGAAAATCTTGGTAGGAGGAAATTTTATGGGAAAAGCGAAATTTATTAAGCTTATGTCTTTGATTTTGGCTTTGACCTTCCTGGTTGGTGGCGGAACCGTGGCTACTTTTGCTGCGGATGACAGTCAGGAAACGGTCACATCCGAGGAAACGCAAGATGCTTTGTCCGAGATCAAAGAGCTTTTGAACGCAATTTCGTATGGTGAATACTCTAAGACGTATTCGAACAAGCCTAAGGCTACACAGGCCATTACGATCGATGCGATCACAGGGTATAACGGCGCTGGCTATATCGTGTCGGAAGAAGATGCGGCAGCCGGCGATATCCGCCCCGCGGATAAGGACAAGGACGGCGTAGCCGAAGGCTTGTTCACTTCATCCGAGGGTGAAGTGTCCTGGGTCGTCACCGTGCCGGAAAGCGCGAAATACGCAATTATGATCGAGTACTATCCCGTCGTGCGTAAGGCGGCTTCCATTGAGCGCGTGTTCAAGATCAATGACAAGGTGCCCTTTGGTGAAGCGCGCTATCTGACGCTCACCAAAAACTGGAGCAGCGAGTATCAGCTGGGTCTTTATCAGTTGGGATCTTTGGATAGTGTCTCGGGCAATGTTGCAGATATGACCGAGGAGGATCTTCCCACGGACGTCAAAGCAGAGCTTGAGCAGTTCAAGGCTGAGGCAGAAGCCGCAGGGCTGAAGACGGGCTTTATCGTCAAGGATGAGATCAAGCAGAACATCTTTGGCAAGAACAAGACCGAGTACAATGTGTATGCCACGGTGGAATTCCCCGAGATCTGGACTGTTGCCAACACCGAGTTCGTGGATTCTCACCAGATCCGCTTTTTCAGAAACGATATTGAGAACAACGAGCTGCGTCCCACCGCCGTGCAAACGCCCGAGTGGATGACATACAGCCTGCGTGACTCCTCCGGTTACTATACCGGCGAATACGAGTTCTATCTGGAAGCGGACAAGGAGACAAAATTGACCATTCAGGGTCAGAACGAGCCTATGGTCATCAAGTCGATCACGCTGTACCCCGCTAAGGAGGTCGTTACTTATGAGGAGTACATCGCGGATCTGACCGCGAAGTTGCCCGGTCTTGAAGCGGGCAAGGATGAGATTAAGCTGGAAGCTGAGCACATGAATCATATGTCCTCCAAGACCATCTATGCGATCGAGGACAGAACCAGCGCAGTGACCTCTCCTGCAGATACAACCCGCGTCATGCTGAACACCGTTGGCGGTGAGAAGTGGCAGGGTGCAGGTCAGTGGATCGAATTTGTCTTTACCACCTCCGAGAACGGTGCGGGTATGTATGATATCGTCACCCGCTTCAGACAGAAAGTGCTGGACGGTATGTTCGTTTGCCGTTCGCTGCAGCTGTATAGCGAAGGCCTTGAGGCAGGTCAGCCCGGTTATTACCACGGCGCTCCCTTTGCAGAAGCACAGAAGCTGCAGTACAACTATGATTCCAACTGGCAGACCACACAGCTTGCATCCGATGAGATCGATGCAAACGGCAAGACCAAGGAATATGCAGTATATCTGGCAGCCAACACCACGTATTCCCTCAGACTTGAGGTAACACTTGGTACCATGGGTGATATCGTCCGTGAGGTCGAGGAGATCCTGGATGAGGTTAACGACTGCTACCTGAAGATCATTCAGCTGACCGGTACTACCCCCGACGAATACAGCGACTACAGCTTCTCGCGCGTAATGCCCGACGTTCTGGTCGACATGGTCGTCAATTCCCGTAAGCTTGACAACGACAACCCCGAAAAGTACGGTGTGTCGATCTCCGAGCGTCTGACCAACATGGCAGGTCAGAAGTCCTCTAACGTGGGTACGCTGCAGAAGGTCGCAAGACTGTTGCACGACATGGGTACCGATGAGGACGAGATCGCTAAGAACCTCGAAAGCTTGAAGAGCTATATCGGTACGCTGGGTACTTTCCTGTCCAGCGCAAAGACGCAGCCTCTGGAAATTGACTATATGGTCATCCGCGGCAGCGAGCAGTATGGCGCAGATGCTTCCGATTACAATTATAAGGTAAAGGCGAATGCGAATATCCTGCAGGCTGCATGGCACGAGATCAAGTCCTTCGTCATGTCCTTCTTCCGTGACTACAACAGCATGGGCTCCATGTCCGTTGTCGCCGAAGAGGATGCACTTGAGGTTTGGCTGGCTTCGGGTCGTGACCAGTCTCAGGTTATCAGAAACCTTATCAATAACGAGTTCAGCCCTTACGAGGGTGTGAACGAGAAGGGCGAGTACGTTGGCGGTACTGCGGTTGACCTTAAGCTGGTTGCAGGCGGTACGCTGCTGCCCTCCATTCTTGCAGGCAAGGGTCCTGACGTTTACCTTGGTCTGGGTCAGGGCGACGTCATTAACTACGCGATCCGTTCCGCGCTGCTTCCCGTTGACGAGATAGCGCACAACGTCGGTGAACAGAAGGTGAAAGACAAATTCCTTTCGGAGAACACCGAGTGGGAGGACACTATTTGGGGTCCTAATTATGATCCTGAAGATCCTAACAGCTATCCCATCTTCAACCAAGCCGCTATGATGGTGCTTGGCGTGGAGAACCCCGACGGTGATATGCACTATTACGGTCTGCCCGAGGCGCAGGGCTTTACCATGATGTTCGTTCGTACCGACGTGCTGGCAGAGAACGATATTCCCGTTCCCGAGACCTGGGATGATATCCTGGCAGCAATTCCCGACCTGCAGGCAAAGAACATGCTGATCGGTCTTTCTACCGACTACAGTGTATTCCTGTACCAGGCAGACGGTGACCTGTATGCAGACGGCGGTATGAGAATCAACCTGGACTCCAAGAAGGGTCTGACCTCCTTTGAAAGAATGTGTAATATGTTTACACAGTATAACTTCCCCTACGTTTATGATGCGGCAAACCGTTTCAGAACCGGTGAGATGCCTATTCTGATCGCGGATTATGTTGGTATGTACAACCAGCTCAAGGTATTTGCGACCGAAATCGAGGGTCTGTGGGAATTCCGCCCCATGCCCGGTACCTGGAGCGTTGATGAGAACGGCGAGCCTTACATCAACAGAAATGCTGTATCTGGTGTAAACGCAAGCGTTATCGTCAAGGGCTGCGGCAATGAGACGGGTGCTTGGAACTACATCAAATGGTTCACAGGTGCCGACTGCCAGCAGGAGTACTCCAACGAAATGGTTGCAATCATCGGTCCTGCAGCTAAGTACAATACTGCGAACAGAGAAGCTCTTCAGGAGCTGCCCTGGACTACCGCAGAGCTTAAGCAGATCCAGGCTCAGTTTGATAACCTGGCATCTGTGCCCAACTACCCCGGCTCTTACATTCTGGGCAGATACACCCAGTTCGCATTCCTGGCTGCCTACAACGACAATGCTAACCCCTCTGAGGCGCTGATGAGCTATATTACTACCATTAATAAAGAGATTACCAGAAAGCGTAAGGAATTCGGTCTGGAAACTCTTGAGGTGGACGAGACGTTAGCTTCCAAGCGTATGGATCAGAGCATGGCTCTGGTAGAAAAGTTCGAAGAGCTTGACACTGCAGGAAAGTATGCAGATGCCATTGCATCCGCTAAGGACGCGATCAAGCGCGAAAATATGGCTGACCTTGCAAACGCTTCCGAGGAATTCCTCAAGGTAGCGTACGAGATCAATACCGAGAAGAATATCAAGGAACAATTTGATGCAGTCAAGAACGATCCTCAGAATCCTTGCTATGCATACCAGGTATACCAGTATGCGGAAACTCCCGAGCTTGTTGCATACTGTCTTGCCGACTTCCTGGGCGACGCTGCTGCCGCTCTGGAATCCTATCAATAATTAAGTACCATCATTTAAGATCAAGAAAAGGAGATTAGAGTAAATGTCTAAGAACACAGCAACCAAAAAAGCTGGCACTCGTAAAGACCTTACCAAGACTCAGTGGATCTTGAAAGAGGTGGTACGCAATAAGGTAGCATACTTCATGGTAGCACCTTATATGATTCTCTTTGCAATGTTCACTGTTATGCCGGTAATTCTTTCCATCGTGGTCAGTTTTACAGACTTTAACTTGCTGGAATGGCCGAACTTCGTATTCCTGGACAACTACATTTCGTTGTTCTTCGATGACGACATCTTCCTCATTGCCTGCAAGAACACGTTGATCTTCGCAGTTGTCGTAGGACCTGTATCCTACCTGATGTCCTTCCTGGTGGCGTGGTTCATCAATGAGCTGCCCCCCAGAATCAGAGCACTTGTTACTCTGGTATTCTACGCTCCCTCCATCGGTGGTAACGTTTACTTGATTTGGGGTACGCTTTTCTCGGCAGACTCCTACGGTTGGGCAAACGCAACCCTGATCAAATTCGGTATCATTACAAAGGAAATCGCTTTCTTCCAGGAAGAAAAGTGGGTCATGCCCCTTTGTATCGTGGTCGCACTCTGGATCTCGCTGGGTACCTCGTTCCTTGCATTCATTGCAGGTCTGCAGGGTATCGACAGAGCACAATTCGAGGCGGGTGCGGTCGACGGTATCAAGAACCGTTGGCAGGAGCTTTACTACATCACGCTGCCTAACATGAAGCCGCAGCTGATGTTCGGTGCGGTCATGGCAATCACCGGTGCGTTCGGCTTCGGTGGTGTCGTTGACGCACTGTGCGGATTCCCCTCTGTTAACTATGCAGCACACACCATCATGCACCACCTCAATGACTACGGTGGTATGCGATTTGAAATGGGTTACTCCTCAGCAATAGCGGTGATCCTGTTCTGCATCATGGTCGGTGCAAGCTCCATTGTCAAGGGAATGCTTTCGAAGGTAGGTACGTAATATGGCAAAACTTAGAACAAGAAAACATAAAGTCGTACTTGCCCGTTCCGCGGGAGGCGACGCGGGTATCACATTCGTACTCGTCATTCTCGGAGCATTCATGTTTCTTCCCATGCTTTACGTTCTGATGCAGTCTGTAAAGCCTCTCGATGAGCTTTGGATGTATCCTCCCAGATTTTACGTTATGTCTCCCACGCTGGAAAACTTCATTGACCTGTTCAACCTGATGAACACTTCTTGGGTTCCGTTCTCCCGTTACATTTTCAACACCGTGTTTACTTCTGTCGCGGGTACGTTCGGACACCTGTTCTTGGCATCTCTTGCAGCATATGCGCTTGCAAAGATCAAGTTCCCGGGCAGAGGTTGGATGTTCCAGGCGGTACAGCTGTCCCTGATGTTTAACGCAACCGTTACTGCAACCGCATCCTTTATCCTGATGTCTGTGCTCGGTTTCCTGGATACATATTGGGCAATCATCGTGCCCGCATGGTGCTCCTCGTTGGGTCTTTACCTGATGAAGCAGTTCATGGACACCAACGTAAACGACTCGGTGCTGGAGTCTGCAAGACTTGACGGCGCAAGCGAGCTCAAGACCTATTGGGTCATCGCAATGCCTATGGTTAAGCCTGCATGGCTGACGCTGATCATCTACTCGTTCCAGGGTCTTTGGAACGCAGGAGCTTCGATGTACATTCACTCTGAGCAGCTGAAATCCTTTAACTACGCGATCGGACAGATCACCGCCGGCGGTATCGCACGTGCAGGTGCATCTGCAGCGTCCACGGTTATTATGATGATGGTGCCTATCACGGTATTCGTGGTATCGCAGTCCAATATCATTGAAACCATGGGTTCGTCCGGTATGAAAGACTAAGACAGGAGGGGAGAATTGTGAAAAAGCTTACAATTATATTAAGTGTGATATTCTCGATCATCATGATCACTTCCTGCCTGGTCCTGCCTGCTTCGGCAAGCTCCGCGTATCAGACCTATACTTACTCCATCGACGGATATGCATTGTATTCGCCTGATGCTTACACCGCCGAAAAGGTTGTGGATTCCACTTACATGGGACTTGAAGTTCCGATCGACAACCCCGGTGACCTGATTTGTGACGACCAGGGCAACGTTTACATTGCGGATACCGCAAACAACCGAATCGTTGTGCTTGACCGTTACTACAAGCTCAAGTTTACCATTACCACCTTCCGTAACGGACAGGGCGTTATGGACAGCCTGAGCGCACCTCAGGGTGTATTCGTATCTGAAAGATACATCTGGGTATGCGACACCGGCGCAAACCGTATCGTGGTATTTAACCGTGACGGTTCGTTCAGCCGCGTGATCGAAGAGCCCGAAAGCCCGCTGTTTGATGATAACTCGGTGTATAAGCCGGTTGCCATTGCAGTAGACAAGTACGAAAAGCTGTACGTCGTATCCTCTACCACCTACCAGGGTATCATCGTGATGACCAGTAGCGGTGAGTTTACCGGCTTTATCGGTGCACAGGCAGTTACCATTTCTGCATGGGACATCATCTGGAGAAGATTCCAGACCGATGAACAGAGAGAAAACTCCGAAACCTATGTCGCAACCGAGTACAACAATATCGCACTTAACGGCGACTTTATTTACGTAACCACCTCCACCATTGATGAAGGCTCGGTATTGGGTACCATCACCACTAAGGACAAGACCGGTAAGTATGCACCCGTTAAGCTGCTCAACCAGGCAGGTGACGAGATCATGCGTCGTAACGGCTTCTATCCTCCTTCCGGTGAAATAGACGTCTTCGGTGCAAGATCTACCGATGCCGGCAAGGGTATTCCCACCGGTGTATCCACGCTGATCGACGTAGCAAGCGGTCCTGAACAGACCTGGTCTATCATCGACGAAAAGCGCAGTAAGATCTATACCTACGACTTTGACGGTAACCTTCTGTTCGCTTTTGGTGACAAGGAAGGTAATATGCTGGGTAACATCTCCAGCATCGAGGCGATCTGCTATCAGGACGACACCATGCTGATCCTGGATAAGGATAAGGATACCATCACGGTATTCGAGCGTACAGAGTACGGTGACGTGTTGCTGGATGCGATCGCAGCAGAGAACCGTCAGGACTACAATGAGGCGATCAATCTGTGGACCGACGTTCTTAAGAGAAACTCTAACTTTGACGCAGCTTACATCGGTATCGGTCAGGCTATGTACCGTAACGGTGAATTCGAGGAGTCTCTTGAATACTTCGAGGCTGCTTACGATACCATCAACTGGTCTAACTCCTACAAGGATATCAGAAAGGATTTCATGTCGAAGTACTTCCTGTTCCTTCTGATCGGTATCGTCGCTCTTATCGTTGTCATCCTGTTGATCTCCAAGTATATTACTAAGGTAAACAAGAGAATCAAGAAGGCTGACGAGAGAAGAACCTACTGGGAGGAATTGCTGTATTCATTCTACGTGATGCTGCATCCCTTCGACGGTTTCTGGGATCTCAAGCATGAGCGCCGCGGTTCGCTGCGCGGTGCAGTGACCATCAACCTGATCGTCATTCTGACCTTCTTCTATCAGTCGATCGGTCAGGGCTACCTGATGAGTCCCTACGGTAACTATTCCACCGTGTGGGCACAGGCAATCTCGGTGCTGGTTCCTCTGTTCCTGTTCGTCACCGCAAACTGGTGCTTGACCACATTGTTTGAGGGTGAAGGCAGCTTCAAGGATATCTATATTGCATGCTCCTACAGTATGATGCCGATCCCGCTTTTGGTCATCCCCGCAACCATTTACTCCAACTTCGCAATCCAAACTGAGGTCGAGCTTATCACACTGGTCACCACCATCGCATTCTTGTGGATGGGTGTCCTGATCTTCTTCGGCACACAGGTAACACACGACTACTCCATCGTAAAGAATCTTGTCACGATTCTGGGAACGGTGCTTGGCATGGTGTTCATCATGTTCATTGCTATCCTGTTCACCACACTGGTCGGCAAGCTGGTATCTCTGGGTACCAACATCGTCACCGAGTTGCAATATCGTATGTAACGCTACAGATAGGAGGGAAAGGTAATTTATATGAAAAATCAAATCAAATTTATCTCTTTGCTCTTAGCTGTAGTGTTGATGCTGGGTTCTCTGAGTGTATTGAGCATCTTCGGCGCATCCGCTGCTGAGGAAGAAACAACAGACAAGGAAGACACAACCGACAAGAAGGACGAAGAAGTCGAAGAGACCATCGATTATACCACGTTGGTATATGCCAGCCCCGAAGAAAAGCTCAAAGCCATGCTTGGTAGAAATGGTCAACCCGGACCTTGGTTGGTCAAGGGCGACTATGAGCTGTATGTAGACGCTTTTTCGGGCGAGGTTGCATATCGCAACACCAAGACAGGCGAAATCCTGTTTACGAACCCCTATGATATCGGTTCATCCAAATATGGCTCCGCCAATACCAAAAATGAGCTGCTTTCGCAGATCATCATTCAGTATACCGATAACAATCAGCATCCTACCTTTGTGAGCTACGAAATGGCAGCTCTGAAGGATCAGATCACGGTTAAGCAGATCAAGAACGGTATCCGCGTGCAGTACACGCTGGGTAGAGAACAGGCAAGAAAGCTTGTTCCCGGTATGATCAGCGTAGAGCGTTTTGACGAGGTTATTGCAGGCCGCGCCAAAGAAAACGGTATTTCCGACTTCGACTACGGTAAGCTGACTGCTTACTATCTCAAGCTTACACTTGAGGGTCTGTCCGAAAGAGCCCGTGCAGAGCTGATCGATGCGTTTCCCATCGTAGAAAAGATGGAAGTTTACGTATTCGACCAGAACGCATCCGAGACTGAGAAGAATAAGATCGAAGACTACATCAAAACCTATTGCCCCGAGTATACGTACGAGGAGCTGGATGCCGACCACGCCGAGACCGAGTACGAGGCACAGGATAAGAACCCGCCTCTGTTCAAGCTGGCACTGGAATATACGCTGGATGAACACGGTATGACCGTCAGACTTCCCGCAAACGGTATCCGTTTCAACGAACAGCTGTATCAGCTGGATGCTCTGCAGGTTCTGCCTTACATGGGCGCAGGTAACAGCGCGTATGACGGCTACACCTTCTATCCCGATGGCGCAGGCTCTTTGTATGAGTTTGACGATATCGACGATAAGAATACCAGAACCGTCAGAGGCAAGGTTTACGGTACCGACTTTGCGTACCACACCATTACCGGTACGTATCAGCAGGCTATCAGATTCCCCGTATTCGGTGTTGTAGAGAACACGGTTTACTACGATTACTATGAAAAGACCGAGGATGAAAATACCGGCGCGATCACCGATAAGCTGATTACAACACTCTCCGGCTCGATTGTAGATCAGGTCAATGCGTTCAATGCAAGCGTTTCCAGTTCTCAGGACGCAGTTCCCGCATTGGTCACGAAATATGGAGCTATGATCGGTAACAGTGCGATAAAGTCTATCAGACGCGAACAAAATCGCGGCTACGTTGCCATTATGGAAGAAGGCGACGCGCTGACCGATATCATGACCTATCACGCAGGCTCTCTGAGTGACTACAATACCGTGAAGATGGTATTTAATCCCAGACCCAGCGACTCCTATAACCTGCAGGACTCCATTTCGGTAGGTTCGGACGCTACCTGGACGGTTGTCAGTGAGAGAAAATACGTTGGTAACTATAAGATCCGTTACGTTATGCTGTCCGATAGTGAATTGGCAGAGAAAAACGGTGTTGAGAATTACTACGAGACCAGTTGGATGGGTATGGCGCTTGCGTACAGAGATTATCTGGATCGCAACAACTATCTGACAAGACTGAAAGCAGAGGATATCAAGGATGATATTCCTTTGTACATCGAAACCTTCGGTTCTCTGGAGACTACCCAGAGAATCATGTCCATTCCTGTAGACGTTATGACTCCTCTGACCACCTTCGAGGATGTGCAGACCATGTATGACGAGCTGGCTGACTTGGGCGTGAACAACATCAATTTCAAGCTGACCGGTTATGCCAACGGCGGTATGTTCTCCACCGTACCCTCTAAGCTCAAGTGGGAAAAGACAGTCGGCGGCAAGGACGGCTTCCAAGCATTGGTCGATTATGCAGCCGAGGTCAACGGTAAGAATGACGGAAGTCACCTGGGTATTTTCCCGGATTTCGACTTCTCATATATCAAATACACCAAGATGTTCGACGGTGTTAACAGAGATAAAGATGCAGTCAAGACCATTGACGACCGTTATGCAAGCTACCGCGAATATTCTGCAACCAAACAGAAGCAGGAAAGCCATTATCAGTTGGCAATTTCTCCTTCAAGATTCAACAAGTTCTATGAAAAGCTGACCGCTAACTATCTTAAGTATGATAATGTCAACGGTATTTCGGTCAGCACGTTGGGTAATACGCTCAACTCCGACTTTGATGAGGACGATCCTTACAACCGTGAGGACTCCAAGAAATTCGTGGCAACCGCACTTGAATATTTGTCCGGCCTTGAAAACAATCAGGGTCAGGAGATTGAATTGATGAGTGAGGGCGGCAACGCGTTTACTTGGAAGTATCTTGACCACTTGTTGGACGTTGCTCTGGACTCCAGCCGTAATAACGACGCAGCGCACGCTGTACCTTTCGTAGGTGTTGTACTGCACGGTTATGTAAACTTCACCGGTGCTCCTTTGAACATGGAGGGTAATATTCAGTACGCAATGCTCAAGGCAATTGAGAACGGCGCATCTCCTTATTACATCCTGTCCTACCAGAACACCCAAAACCTGAAAGAATATGAGCTGCTCAGCCACTATTATTCTGTACGTTATGACATTTGGAAGGAAGACGTAGTTGAACTGTATAGCGAGCTCAACACAGTGCTTAGCGACGTTCAGGATAAGTTGATCATGGATCACGAATTCTGGAACGGTACCCGTGTTCCCGACAGCGATGAACTGCTCGAGGATATTCAGAACGTGCTTGACAGCTTCCTTTATGATGAGCTGAATGCTGACGCGGTTATCGAGCTTCACAAGAAGCAAGAGGTCAGCCTGGCAAGAAAGCATGCAAGAGAAGCGGCAGCAGCGGCTATCGCTGCTCTGGACGATGCAGCAGTTGCCTACAAACAGGCAAACGATATGTTCGCTCCCTTCTTGGTTGAGGTAGAGAATTTGGCGGAACACCTTGACGGTACGCCTGTTCCCGAGGGATCTGATCACGTTTGCGGCAAGGATGCATGGACTAAAGCCGATGAGGATGCTGCGAAAAAGGCAGCAGAAGAAAATGGAACAGAATATGTTTCCCATAGCTGCGGCTATAAGTATTTCCTCGCTATTGACGAATCCGGCGCTAAGTTCGAAGCATATGAGGTGCACTCACAGGCAGAAGAGGGAACTGAGGAATACGAGCTGTACCAGCTGTATCTGAACTTCAGAACCTCCAGAAGCAGATATAACACTGCACGCAACAGACGACTGAACGACATCGTAAACATCTATAACTATTATGCTAAGGCACAGAAGGCACTTCTTGAGGTAGAGAGCCATCTTGAAAAAGCCAAGAATGCGGTCGCGCTGATCGATGCAAAGCTGGACGAAGCAACGCTGAACGGAACAGATACGGGTATGCTTCCCGTGCTCAGAGATGAGGCAGCCGGCTACACAGATCAGACTTCCAATTACTTGACGGGAACAGTAGTCACCGTGCTTAAGGACAGATATACCAAGGATGGCGTTGTATACACCATTGAGGATGATATCAAGGCGATCGAGCAGTATATCAGAGGAGCAATTGCTGCAGAGCAGATTGAAATCGATAAGAAACTGGCTGCAGATACTGCAGCTGCTTGGCAGCAGTTCTATACGGATTGGGGCAAAGCATTCGGCGAGATTATTCCCGGAACCGAAAAGATCCGCACACAGCTGAAAGCCGACATTGAAAAGGTTTGGAACCAGTTCTATAAGGATTGGGGTGAAGCATTCAGCGCAATAGCTCCCGAAACCGACAAGATTTTGGCAGCGCTCAATGAAAATATTGCAAAGATCAATGACAAGCTGCAAGCTGACACAACGGCGATTTGGGATCAGTTCTACAAAGATTGGGGCGAGGCATTCAACGGCATCGTTCCCGGTGTTGAGCAAGTGAATAAGGATCTTGCAACAGCACTTGAGGCGGTCAACGAAAAGATCACCGAAGAAGCACTGGCAAAGCTCGCTGAGCTGACCGATGAGGAAAAGCAGGAAAGAGAGCAGAACAATAAGAAGGTTGCTGAAGAGCTTTATGCTCAGCTGGCTCCTATATATGCTGAGTTGATGGCAGCTGTGGAAGAGGCAAGAGCTACTTATACCGATGAGGCAACGTTGGCTGTTGTGCTCGAAAGACTGTATGCCGATGCGCAGATTAAGGTTGACAGATACAATCTTGAAGCCGTACGTAAGTACCAGCCCATTTCCGCAAGCCACGCAACTGCACTCGCAAATCAAGAGACTGAGCTGCTCAATGCAATCGCTGCAGCTGAGATCCGGGCAATCTATGATAAGCCTGATAGACTGTACGATGCAGCAGTTGCACAGGTCGAAGCTCTGACTTCGGCTGCAAATGCAGAGATCGCGGCGCTTGAGCAAACTGCAGATCAAGAGATCGCAGCTCTTCAGGCAAAGCCTGACGATCTGTATAATGCGGCTGTAGAACAGATCGCAGCTCTTGAGCAGACCGCAGAGCAAGATATCGCAGCGCTCCATGAAAAGCCCAATGATCTGTACTATGCTACCGTAGAACAGATTACTAAGCTGGAAGCCGATGCACTGGAAGACAAGAAGACCTTTACGCTGACCGAAGACAGCAAGAAGGAAATCGAATTGCTGTGCCACTACAAATATGATTATACCAAGCTTTTTGATACTGATATCACTAATTTCGGTCAGTATATCTTGGGCGAAATGATCTTTGAGTTAACCGGCGAAGAGAATCCTTACCCCTACGTCGAGCTTGATTTCACTCAGGCATCCTTTACGACTTATTCAGAAAGCGCAAAGAGCCTGTTTGATCAGGTGTGCGAAGCCATGATCAGCGGCGGATACATTACCCAGAAAGAGATCGACGGACGTCTCACTCCCATTGGTCCTTCTACCGATAACAAGGACGATGAGGAACAGGAAACCTTTGACAAGTATGCCGTAGAGGAAGGCTCTATCGTTGTCGTCACCTACGGTGGCAAGAACGGTGTAGATACCGACGCGTACAAGTCTATTATTCTCAATTACAACAACTTCTCCGTCAGCGTGGAATATCAGGATATGATGTATACCCTGCCCGCATACGGCTACGTTGTTGTCATGCAGTAAGAAAGGGAGGTGTAGAACATGACAAATGATGCAAAGCTTCAGAATGCTATCACCAAGAAGTCAGCACCCAAAAAGAGAAAAATAGCCTCCTTGGATAAGAGAAAGGCTCGTATTGGTTGGTATTTCGTACTACCTTTCCTGATCGGTTTTGCGCTGATCTATCTGCCTGTTATTTTCGACTCCGTAAAATTCAGCTTTTTCAAGTTCAATAACCTGCAGGGCGGCGGCTTTACGCTGATCCCTGTAGGGTTTGATAACTATCAGTACGCATTGTTTGAAGACCCCGATTTCGCACAGGTATTGGTTTCGGGTATGAAAGAACTGGCGTTTGATATTCCCGCAATCATTATTTTCTCGTTGTTCATGGCAGTTCTGCTCAATCAGAAGATGATCGGCAGAGCAGCATTCCGTGCAATTTTCTTCATTCCCGTTATTCTTGCAACCGGTGTCATGGAAGCAGCAGAGAACCAGAACATTCTGGGGCAATACATGGATAGTGCCAACGGTATTGACGACGGTTCGGGATCAAGTGCCGCCAGCGACATTGTATCAATGGTGGACATTGAACGACTATTTGCCAACATGAAAGTCGGTACCGGGCTTATGGAAACTGCGGTCGGCTGGATCAATAATATTTACGGTATCGTTAACCGATCCGGCGTACAGATGTTGATCTTCCTGTCCGCGCTGCAGTCGATTTCGCCTGCGATCTACGAGGCATGCCGTATTGACGGTGCAACCGCATGGGAAACCTTCTGGAAAATCACTTTCCCCATGATCAGCCCGATGATCCTGGTAAACGGCGTTTATACCATTGTCGATGCGTTTACGACGCAGTCTAACACGGTTATGTCGTTTATCAAGAGTGTTAAGGGGCAGACGGACGGTGACGTTATTGCGTCAGCGATGTACTGGATGTACTTCCTGATCGTCATTGCGATCGTTTCACTGGTCGCACTGATCTTCTCGTCGTACGTATTCTATCAAAGAAGAGATTAAGGAGGTGAGGAAAGAATGAATGCACAAAACTTGCAAGATAAGCCCAAAGTGCTTAAGGAAAGCAAGAGAAAAATCAAGGTTGAATTTGAAAGAACCGATGCAAAGACACGTTTCAAGGAAAAGTATATCAGCCTCTTCTTCCTCACCAAGGTAGTCTGGTTTGTATTCAGACTGGTCCTGCTCGTAGGTATTTCCTACATAGTTCTGTTCCCGTTCTTTACCAAGATCGCAGGTTCCTTTATGGCTCCTGAAGATTTTGTCGACGTTACCGTACGTCTGATTCCCAAGAACTGGACGTTGGATATCTACAAGGGAATTATGACGGAAACCAACTATTGGAAAGCGTTTGGAAACACCTTTTTGCTCTCTCTGAGCTGTGCTGTGCTGCAGACCTTTGTGTGTGCAACCATTGGGTACGGCTTTGCTAAGTACAAGTTCAAGGGTAACGGTCTGATCTTCCTGTTGGTTATGCTGACTATGATCGTGCCTCACCAGACGCTCAGCTTGTCTCTGTTTATGAAGTTCCGTTATTTCGATTTCCTTGGAATATTCGGATTCTTGGCAGGCGGAGGTTTTACCGTATTCGGGCATACCTTCCTTGAGGGTGTGATCGACATCGTGCCGGAATCCTTGAAATTCTGGACTTCCACCGGATGGAACCTTTGTAACTCCTACTGGCCTTTGCTGATCTTATCAGCAACCGGTTTGGCGTTCAAGAACGGTTTGTACATTTTCATGCTCAGACAGTTCTTCCGTGGTATTCCCGACTCCCTTGAGGAATCGGCGTATATCGACGGTGCGAGCAACTTCAGAACCTACATTCAGATAGTTCTGCCGATGTCCGTGCCTATGCTGATCACGGTATTCCTGTTCTCGTTCTGCTGGCAGTGGACTGATATGTTCTATACAGACTTGTTCTTTACGACCAAGAACAGCTATTTGATGCCCAAGCTCCTCTCCGAAATTCCGAAATCGCTTAAGATGACGGAGTTTGTAGGATGGAACCTGTATCAGACGGCAATCGTTAATACGATGAGTTTGTGTATTATTGCACCGCTGGTTCTTCTGTATCTGTTCGGACAGAGATACCTTGTTGAAGGTATCGAGCGTTCGGGTCTGACCGCAGAATAATAGGAAAGACACAAAAACAAAAAATAGGGCTGTCGCAAAAGCGGCAGCCCTTATTGGAAAAAGAAAACCCCGCCATAGTGGCGGGGTTCAATAAAGGCTATGCCGATGAGAGGAAATCCTCCAAATATGATATAATTAGTTTGACCTGCCAGTCAAAGTAAAAAAACATATTTGGAGGATTTATCTATGAGTAA
>JAZNBB010000015.1:0-21552 GCA_045586845.1 Eubacteriales bacterium | reverse complement strand
CGACATGGGTGAATGGTATCAGACTGTTGCACCTGCTTGCACGACCGAAGGCGAGAACAGACGCGATTGTAGCAGATGTGACTACTTTGAGACTGTATCTGAGCCTGCGAATGGTCACACCGAGGGCGAGACCGTCGTTGAGAACCGCGTCGAGCCTACGTGTACCGAGGTTGGTGGCTACGATAATGTTATTTACTGCTCTGTCTGCGAAGCAGAGCTGAACAGAGAACACGTTGAGATTCCTGCAACAGGTCATATGCATGAAGTGACGATTACTGCACCGACTTGCTCCGAGCAGGGCTACACCACGCATACATGCTATTGCGGGGATGTATTTGCGGATTCCTACGTAGATGCACTTGGTCACACCGAAGTAATTGACGCGGCGGTAGCTCCTACGTGTACCGAAACAGGCATGACAGAGGGCAAACATTGCGCTGTATGTCATGAGATTTTGACAGCGCAGGAGGTTGTACCCGCACTGGGTCATACCTATGAATCGGTGGTAACCGATCCTACTTGTACCAAGAATGGTTACACCACGCACACTTGTCACTGTGGTGACACCTATGTGGACAGTGAGGCTGCTGCTCTTGGACATACTCCGAGCGATTGGATTGTGGATACCGAGCCGCAGATTGGTGTTGCAGGCAGCAAGCACAAGGAGTGTACGACTTGCGGTGAAGTCGTTGAAACCGAGGTCATCGAGGCGTTGACCGACGTTCCTACGACCGAAGAGCCTACGACCGAAGAACCTGCGACCGAAGAGCCTACGACCGAAGCTCCTATGACGGAAAACAACTCTTCTGGAAACTGTAACGGTATCATCGGAGTTCCTGCGGTACTGATTGTATTGCTTAGCTGCTTTGCAATAGCTTGGCACCCTCGTAAGGACAGCTAAACCAAACTACGCCCCCGAGAAATCGGGGGCGTTTGTTTACCCATACCAGCAAGTATTTTTTGTTTTTAAATCACCGACAACTCAATAAAAGTGTTTGAAAGGTGAGAGTAATGAGCCAAGCAAGGATTCGTGTCTTGCTGATTGATCCGATGGAGCATCCCAATGTGCGCCCTGAGGACATAAGGCATCCTTGACGCACGAAGTTGGCTTCCACTATTGACTTCCACCCCGTTTCGTGATAGAATATTTTTGAAAATAGTTGACATTATCAGGAGGAAGGCAACATGAAAACAATTGTGGTTACGGGCTCGGGTCGCGGACTGGGCTATGAATTGGCTACACGTTTCCGCAAGGCGGACTATAACGTGGTGCTCAATGACATCAACCCCATCCAGCTTGAGACGGCAAAGACAAACTTGGAGGCGGTCAGCGGTGCAGGTAAGGTGTTTGCTTGTGTAGGTGACGTGTCCGATATGGAAAGTATCCGTAATTTGGTGGCGTATGCTGTAGAGAACTGCGGCAGCATCGATATCTGGATCAACAATGCGGGCATCAACCAGCCCATGAAGGCATTGTGGGAGCTTTCGGAGACCGAGATCAAGCTTGTGCTGGACGTAGATCTGAAGGGAACTGTGATCGGCTGTAAGGCTGCTATGGAGCAGATGATTAAGCAGGGGCACGGCGCGATCTACAATTTGGAAGGCTACGGCAGCAACGACGCTATGATGTTGGGACTGAATATGTACGGCACCAGCAAACGCGCCGTGACGCATTTCACACAAGCGCTTGCAAAGGAGAGCGAGGAGAGAAAGACCGGTGTGATCGTGGGCAGACTCAGCCCCGGTATCATGATCACCGACTTTACTACAGGCGCTCTTGGCGGGAAAGAGAAGATCGATCTGCCCGAAAAGACCAAGAAAGTTTACAATATTCTGGGCGACTATCCTGATGTGGTTGCTGATTTCTTGGTGAAGAAGATGCTGAAAAACACCAAGAATAACGCGCATATTGAGTGGCTGACTAACGGTAAGGCCGCTTGGCGTTTCATGACTGCGGCTTTCAACAAGCGTGACTTTTTTGCGTGATTGAATGTTATGAGAATGACTGAATTATCCGTATTGGAAAGCATCCACCGTGAAATAAGCACCATGCCGGGGCATCTTGGCTTTTATTACAAAAACCTCGTCACGGGGTTGGAATACGGTATCCGAGAGCAGGAAATCTACGGCGCTGCAAGCGTGATCAAATTTCCCCTGTTTCTGCATATTCTGACCGAGTGCGAGAGGGGAAATATGTCGCTGGATGACAAAATCGTGACGTTGGACAGCGACAAGGTGCCCAGCTGCGGTGCGCTCAATATGTTTACGGGCAGTATTGAAACCGATATTCGCACCATGTGTCGTCTCATGATCTGCCTTTCCGACAATACCGCCACCAACCGTCTTATCCGCCTTTGCGGCTTTGAAGACATTGAGCGTGGCTTTGCCGAGATGGGCCTTGCAAAAACGCGTATTCGACGCAAGCTGTTTGACCGCAGCGCGGCAGCGCAGGGAAAGCAAAATTCCATCAGCCCGCGAGAACTCGGTCTTTTGTTGGAACGCCTGTATCGTGGTGAGTTTGTGAGTCGGGAGGTCAGCGATTACGCTGTCGAGGTACTTGCAGAGCAGCAGATCGGGCATAAGCTTGCGGGCAAATTGGGTGAAAATGTCAGGATCGCACATAAGACAGGGGAGGACGACAACCTAAGCAACGACATCGGCATCGTGTATGCAGAGAACCCATTTGTTATCTGTTTTACGGGACACGACACCGACGTCTACCCTTGGGAGGATCTGATGCGACGGAGCACGTATGATCTATATATGGTCAATTCGGGAAAATAAAAAGAACAGCCCCATCCTGCTGCGAAAACAGCGGAGAAAATATGTAAAAGCAGAAGCCACATATGGCTTCTGCTTTTGGTTTATAGCAATGAAACCCCCGCTCGTGTCATCGTCGAACTGCGCAGCAGGTTGAGGATGCCTGTCCCTGTTCAACAATTGGTTTCTCTCGTCAGCTTTTTCGCCCACTTGAAACGATTACATTTGATGGCGGCAGCAACGCACTTGAAGATCTGGTCGCTGTTCAGGCAGAACAGGACGATGGTGGGATCCCAGTTAAAAACGAACGCACCGA
Source organism: Eubacteriales bacterium (assembly GCA_045586845.1). Lineage (GTDB taxonomy): Bacteria > Bacillota > Clostridia > Oscillospirales > CAG-272 > SVQP01. Next base: position 18,476 of record JAZNBB010000015.1, on the reverse strand, counting down.
GGAAGGATATGGGCAGCACGATGCCCCATATACTGATCAGGTCATTCACAAATACAAACTTGGAGTCACCGCCGCCGCGGATGATGCCGATGTTAACCGGCATCTGGTACGCTGTTCCCATGCCCGTGATGCAAAGAACGAGCAAGAAGTTTTTGGCGGTGGCGTAGGTTTCGGGAGAGAGGTCGTAGAACTGCAGGATAAACGAGCGGATAATAAACAGCGCGACACCCGTGATCAGACTGATGCAAAGGAAGATGACTTGGAAGGTCTTGACATATTCACGCAGCTTTTTCATGTCGCCATTGCCAACGGTCTTGCCGATGATAATGGCAGTTGCCGACGCTGCGCCCACCGCCATGACCTTGAGCATTTGAAACAAGGTGCTTGCAATCGAATTGGCGGCAATGGCGCTGTCGTTCATGTTGCCGAGGATCACGTTTTGCAGCGCGACCGAGCTGCCGAATATGAAAGAGACCATGACGAAATATGTACAATGCTTGTAATAGTCTCGGAACAGTGAAAAATCCGTCTTGACCATGTCCTCAGGGCGCACGCGCAGACGCTTGTCAATGAATACGTAATATGCGAGAATGATGCAAAGCTCGACCGCGCGTGCGATCAGCGTACCGATGGCGGCACCGCGCACGCCAAGCTCGGGCGCACCGAGATTGCCTTCAATCAGCATATAGTTGATCGAGCAGTTGATCACAAGCGCAGCGGCAGATACGACCGTCGAGATGCGCACGATCTCCACGGTGCGCAAAAGTGAGAGCAGTGTGGTGCTCAGCGCAAAGAGCAGATAGGTCCAGCGCACGATACGCAGGTATTGCACGCCTTGCTCTATGATCTCTGCCGAGTCGGAGAACAGTCCTACGATCTGATAGGGAAACAGACTGGTCAGCACGAAAAGCAAAAGACCCAAAAAAGCACCCGCGCACACAGCCGCCTTGCCAAGCTGCTTGATGGGAGCGGTGCGTCCCTGTCCCCAGTATTGGCTGCCCATGGTTACAAGTGCGTCGCCGATACCGATGGTCAGCTGCTGGAACAAAAATTGCAGGGAATTGACGGCTGCCACGCCCGAGAGTGCAGTCTCACTATAACCGCCGATCATTAAATTGTCCGCCAGGTTGACGCTGAGTACGATCGCGTTTTGCAGCACGATCATGAAAAACAGCCGCCCAAACGTGCGGTAAAAGTCTTTATCTTTGGTCAGAAGCATACGGGACCTCCCGTTTTTGGATGAATTTTGGATATTTCGACATTATTGTAACATATCGGGAGGAGTTTGTAAAGGGAAATGAGACGTTGTTTTGGGTTTCACAATATGGAAAGCAAAAACGGTTGCGATCAAAAAAGCAGATAGGCTTTATTTTGTCGAGATTGCGTGCTCCTTCCAAATATTGGTTTTGTTGAAATGTTCTTATTTTAGTGTTGATTTGCGCGAATGCTCTTGACAAACTGACGAAAATGTTGTATACTTTAACCTGTATACGCATGCGCTTTCGGCTGCTGCCGCAGCGCATAGAACATAAGGAAAGGTAACAGACAAAATGGCTTTTTCTCTTCACGGGGTACACGTGCCTCACAGAAAAAATACCGCTAACTCGTCTGCTGTGCGCATAGATCCGCCCAAGACGGTGATCATCCCTATGTCCATGCACATCGGAGCATCTGCAAAGCCCTGCGTCAAGGTGGGCGATCTTGTCAAGGTCGGCACACTCATCGCAGAAGCGGGCGGGGCAGTTTCGGTTCCCATGCACGCATCGGTTTCGGGTAAAGTCGTAAAGATTACGGACTATCTGACAAGCGCAGGCAGCACCGTGCCCGCCATTGTGATCGAATCGGACGGTGAAATGACTCCTGATGATTCTCTGACTCCTCCGGTAATTGACTCTCGTGATTCCTTGATCGAATCAATAAAAAATGCAGGCATCGTAGGACTTGGCGGTGCAGGTTTCCCCACGCATTTCAAGCTCAATGCAGATCCTACCAAAATAGAGCAGCTGATCATCAACTGCGCCGAGTGTGAGCCCTATGTGACCAGCGATACGTTGACAATGCTGGAGCGTTGCGACGATATGGAAACTGCCCTTGAGGCACTCAAGACCTATCTGGGTATCAAGCACATCGTGATTGGTATTGAGAATAATAAGAAATCTGCCATTAAGGCTATGATGCAGCTGATGCAACGGACCAGCCAAGGCTGCAAGGTCGATGTCAAGGTGTTGCCCGCCAAGTATCCGCAGGGCGGTGAAAAGGTTCTGATCTATACCACGACCGGTAAGGTCGTGCCAATGGGCAAGCTGCCCATTGACGTGGGGTGTGTCGTTCTCAACTGCACTACGCTGGCTGCCATTGGTGCTTACTTAAAGACCGGTATGCCGCTGGTAGAGAAGTGCGTGACTGTGGATGGCGGTGCGGTAAAGCAGCCGCAGAATGTAATCGTACCCGTCGGTATGGCAATGTCTGAGATCTTTGAGGCTTGCGGCGGACTGACCGAGGAGCCCTCCAAGGTGGTGTATGGCGGTCCTATGATGGGTATTACAGTGCCGGATACATCCGCCCCCATTCTTAAAAATACCAACGCGATCCTTGCGTTGACTGCAAAGGAAACCAAGCTGCCCGCAACCACGCCTTGCATTCGTTGCGGTTCTTGCACCAATACCTGTCCGTTCGGTCTTGCCCCTGCGGCGATCGCCAAGGCGTATGAGCAGAAGGATGCTGCAAAGCTCGAGGCACTTTCGCTGAACGCTTGCATGGAATGCGGCTGCTGCAGCTTTATCTGCCCTGCCAATCGTCCTTTGGTACAGACCAACAAGCTTGCCAAGGCATTCCTGAGAGAAGAAAAAGCAAAGGAGGGAAGTCAAAAATGAGTAAGTTGCTTACACTTTCCGCTTCTCCTCATATCCATAGCGGACGCAGTACGTGGCGCATCATGCTGGATGTGATCATTGCACTGTTGCCCGCCACCGTTGCAGGCTGCGTGATCTTCGGTCTGCGTGCGCTGTTGGTGGTTGCGCTCACCGTGGCTTGCTCTGTAGGCTTTGAGGCACTGTTCAATCTGATCACCAAGAGAAAGCAGACGGTTGGCGACCTGAGCGCCATTGTTACGGGTCTTCTGCTCGCACTTAACCTGCCTGCAAACGTGCCGCTTTGGCAATGCGTGATTGGTGCGCTGTTTGCCATTGTTGTGGTCAAGTGCCTGTTTGGCGGTCTTGGCTGCAATCCCGTTAACCCTGCCATCACCGCCCGTGTGTTCATGCTGGTGGCGTTTGGCTCGATGGCAACTGCCGCATTTCCCACTGTGGTGGATACCGTGGCAGGCGCAACTCCTTTGGCTTCCGAGGAGGCGGTGTCGTTGCTGGATTTATTCCTTGGCTTACATGGTGGCGCGATTGGAGAGACCTGCGCAGCAGCGCTGCTGGTCGGCTTTATCTACCTGTTGATTCGCCGCGTGATCTCCTGGCATCTTCCCGTTGTCTTTATCGGTACGGTGTTCGTTGCTTCCTTGTTTATGGAGGGCTTTAATGCCGTTGCCGCACTGTCCGCAATTTTGTCGGGCGGTCTTCTGATCGGCGCGATCTTTATGGCAACCGATTACGTTACCTCTCCCTCTACCGCATGGGGCAAGGTCATTTTCGGTGTGGGTGCGGGTCTTATCACCTTCCTGATCCGCTATTTCGGCGTTTATCCCGAAGGCGTTTCTTTCGCCATATTGCTGATGAACATTCTCACTCCCTTTATCGACAGCTGGACCAAGCATAAAGTATTTGGTGTGGGAGGTGAAAAGGCATGAATAAATCTGTATTCAAGCCCCGATCAATTTCGGTGTTGGTTGCCATTTGTGCTGTTATGGCAATCATGCTTGCGTTTACCAACGAACTGACAGCTCCCATCATTGAGAAAAATCAAAACGCAGCTGCCAACGAAGCGTTGCTTCAGGTCATGCCTGAAGGCGAGGGCTTTGAGAGTATCGCATTTGATGCCGAGGCCCTTCCTGAAACCGTTAAAGAGGTTTACCGGGAAAAGAACGGCGGCCACGTGTTCCAGCTGGAAACCACCGGCTACGGTACGGGCATGATCTTGATGTGCGGTATCAACGCTGACGGTACGATCAGCGGTGTTGTCTGCCTTGGCTCCTCCGAAACGCTGGGGCATGAGAAGACCTACGGCGAAAACTTTACGGGCAAGGATGCCGCGGGCGTGGATGCGGTTGACACCGTTTCGGGTGCGACCAAGACCACCGAGGCGTATAAAAATGCAATCAAGGATTGTTTCGATGCTATCACCATTCTGGGTGGTGGACGCACCGAGGAGCAGATCTTCAACGACAATCTTGCTGCCGCGCTTCCCGCAGCAGATGGAAATTTTGTCAAGCCTTTCATGGTCGAGGTACTTGAGGGCATCGATGACGTTTATGTTGCCGAGAATGGCAAGGGTTACGTCTTTATCATCGGCGATCAGTTCTTTGGCGTGGACGAAAGCGGTCAAGCCGACAATGAAACAGTTGCAGCCGCGTATGCGATTCTGTCATCCTCCTCGTCTGAGGATATTGACTTGACCACATTCGAGGGGCTGCCCAAAAATCTGGTGTCTGCCAAGAAGACCGGAACCGGGAACTACATCCTTGAGGTCAAGGGTGCGGGCTACGGCATCAAGGGCGGCAACGATTATCATCCCGCTTCGGGTGAGTATATCGTGGTACGCGTTTCCATGACTGCCCAAGGAAAGATCATCGACACATTTACAGTTTCTCAAAAAGAAACGACCGGCGTTGGTGACGCTTGCGCGGACGAAAAGTTCTACGGTCAGTTTGACGGTAAGACCGAGGAAAACTACAAGGAAATTGATGCCATCGGCGGCGCAACCATGACTACCGACGGATATCTAAAGGCAATAGAGCACGCCTTTGCATCTGTGAAAATTCTGGGAGGAGGAAATAATTGATGAATAAGAATAGTAATTGGTCGATCCTCCTGAAGGGTATTCTGAAGGAAAATCCTACGCTGGTGCTGATTCTCGGTACCTGTCCCACGCTGGCGACCACAACCAACGTCGCAGGCGCATTCGGTATGGGCATTGCCGCTATGGTGGTGCTGATCTGCTCTAATGTGCTGATCTCACTGCTCCGTAAGGTCATTCCCGATAACGTACGTATTCCTTGTTATATCGTTGTAATCGCAGGCTTTGTAACCATTGTGCAAATGATCGTGCAGGCATATCTGCCACCGCTTTACGAAATGTTGGGCGTATATTTGCCGCTGATCACGGTAAACTGCATCATTCTTGGCAGAGCCGAGATGTTTGCAGGCAAGAACTCTGTTGGAAAGAGCGCGCTTGACGGCATTGGCATGGGTTTGGGCTTTACGCTCGCACTGTGCGCTATGGCAACCATTCGTGAGGTGTTTGGCGCTGCCTCCTTTGCGGGCATTGCCATTCCCGCACTTGAGCCCTATAAGATCGAGGTGTTGGTCAAGGCACCCGGCGGTATGATGGTGTACGGCTTTTTGATCGCGCTGGTATTCGTTATCACGCAAGGAAAGGCACCCTTGAAAAAGAGCTTCTCCTGCGAAGGCTGTCCCCATGCAGGACACTGCCATTCCGCTTGCACCGAGAGCGCAGATACTGCCAAGGCAATTCCGGCTAAGGCAGAGACTAAGGAGGTACAGTAATGGATCTGTTTAAGTCTTTGATCGTCATTCTGTTGTCTTCGGTACTGGTCAACAATTACGTGCTCGCCAGATTTTTGGGTATCTGCCCCTTCCTTGGCGTTTCCAAAAAGCTGGATCAGGCATCCGGCATGGGTATTGCGGTCACCGCAGTCATGCTGCTTGCCACCGCCGTGACATGGCCCATTCAGTATTTTGTGCTGGACCCCTTAAATCTCGGATATCTGCAGACCATTGTGTTCATTTTGGTCATTGCATCGCTTGTGCAGGTGGTTGAGCTGCTGCTCAAGAAGTTCATTCCCGCCCTGCATAAGGGACTGGGCGTTTACCTGCCGCTCATTACCACCAACTGTGCCGTGCTTGGCGTTGCTATCAACAATATTACTGACGGTTTTAACTTCCTTGAGTCCATGATCAGCTCACTGGGTGTAGGTCTTGGTTTCCTCTTGGCTATGGTGCTGTTCTCGGGTTTGCGCTCGCGCATTGACGAGACCAATATTCCGAGACCCTTCCGCGGTCTGGCAGTCACGCTGATCGCCGCATCCTTTATCTCTTTGGCATTTATGGGCTTTGCAGGCATTGTGGATGCACTGTTCGCGTAAAGGAGGAAGGCTGATATGTTGAATACTATTATGGAGTTCCTCATGACAGGCAACAAGGGCGTAGATTTACTGATCAGTGTCCTGCTTGCACTGGATGTGTGTGGTATCATTGCCATCTTGCTGGATGTTGTGCTTGGTTTGGTTTCCCACTTCTTTGCTGTCAAGGAAGATGCAACCGTTCAGGCTGTGCGTGCATGTCTGCCCGGTGTTAACTGCGGTGCTTGTGGATATAAAGGCTGCGATGATTACGCCGCGGCTGTAGCCGAGGGCGCTGCAGCTCCCAATCTCTGTGTGCCGGGCGCAGAAGCAACTGCAAATGAGCTGAGCGCGATTTTGGGAGTAAAGGTTGAAATACCCGAAGATGTTGTCGCGTTCGTGCATTGTAACGGACATTGCGAGGCAACCTCCCCCAAAGCCGTATATAGCGGTATCCCTACCTGTAAAGCGGCTTCCATGCTGTTCGCAGGTCCGGACGCGTGTCGCTTTGGCTGTCTGGGTCTTGGCGACTGCGCAGCGGTCTGCCCCTCGGGCGCAATTTGTCTGAAGGACGGTATTGCACATGTGGATACCTCTCTTTGCCTTGGTTGCGGACTCTGCCGCGATACCTGCCCGAGGCATATCATTTCTATGATTCCGCAGGAATCAGCCGTTGTGGTCGCTTGCTCCAATACCGATAAGGGTGCACAGGCACGCACGGCTTGCAAGAATGCCTGTATCGCTTGCAAGAAGTGCGAAAAGGCTTGTCCGCATGGTGCCGTAACCATACAGAACAACCTTGCAGGTATTGACTACGATAAGTGCACCGGCTGTGGTGCGTGTGCGGACGCTTGTCCTACGGGTGCAATCAAAAAGGTTGTGCTTGCAGATATCCCCGAGGGGGTCAATCCCCGTGATCTTGTAAAGTAAGGCTGACGCCATGATGGGCAAAACAATTCGGAACGATCTGATCCTGATTGGCTCAATCATTGCCGTTCTTTTGATCGTTGGCGGAGCTTTCCTGCTGTTTCGGAGTGAAGGCGATTCGGTCGTGGTTACGGTCAACGGCGAGGTGTATGCTACCTATCCGCTTTCTGAGGATACCGAAGTCGATATCCTGACAGGGCAGAATCATGCGCAGGTCAATCATCTGGTCATTAAAGAAGGCAAGGCTTACGTGGAAACTGCCACTTGCCCCGATGGGATCTGTGCGTCACACAGACCCATTTCGCACGACGGTGAAAGCATTATTTGCATACCGCACAAGGTGGTTGTGTCTGTGGAAGCGGAAAAATAAACAAAAAGAGCAAAAATGCGCACTAAAGGTGCGCATTTTTTGCTATTATGTGCCAAAAGTGTGTCTAAGGGATGAAAATGCTTGACAAATGGGTATAATTATGGTAAAATTACAAAGCGTGTGAAAACAAATCACGTAATAATATTTATGATTGAGGAGAATCTCATGAAAAAGTTTATCTGCGTTCTTCTTAGCGTTTTGATGATGGTTTCTGTTGCGACTTTTGTTTCTTGTGATAACAACAAGGGCAACAACGAGGAGCAGTCCACGAATGCTGACAACCAGGAAACGACTCTGAAGTTTGGTATGGGTGTTTACACCAATGTTTCTTCCGCAACCAACGCAACCGAGGATAAGGAAGGTGAGGGCAAAGCTGCCATCACTGCTGCCGTGATTACCGTTGATGCAAACGGTAAGGTAGTCGCTTGCCAGCTCGACACCGCTGAAAACACCGTAAAGTATACCTTCGATGGTAAGGCAATTGCCAACGACGGTTTCAAGACCAAGTACGAGCTTGGTGCCGGCTATAATATGGTTACCTACGGCGGTGCTACCAAGGAATGGTTTGAGCAGTGCGACGCTTTCGAATCTGTTGTGGTCGGTAAGACCCTTGACGAGATCAAGGCTTTGGTTGCCGAGGGCAATAAGGGCACTTCCGATGTTGTGACTGCAGGCTGCACCATTATGGTCAACGAGTTTGTAGGTGCGATTGAGAAGGCTTTTGCTAATCTTGCCGATTCCAACGCTACTGCTGCTACTGCTCTTAAGCTGGGATTCCATACCGAGCAGTCCACCAAGGATGCCGCTGAAGAGGTTGACGGTCAGAACCAGGTTGAGACCACCATTGTCGCTGCTGCAGTTGATGCGCAGGGCAAAGTTGTGGTTGCTGCTTCCGACTGCGTACAGGTCAAGTTTACCTTTGATGCAGCCGGTGTTTCGACCTATGATCTGACCAAGGCTGCTCAGTCCAAGAGAGAGCTGGGCGCAAATTATGGCATGGTTGCCTACGGCGGTGCTGCTAAGGAGTGGTTCGAGCAGGCTGACGCCTTCAACACCCTGTGTGTTGGCAAGACCGCTACGGAGATCGTTGCATTCTGCGCATCCGATAACTACGGTACTGACGAAGTCAAGACCGCAGGATGCACCATTCTGGTAAACGGTTTGACCAAGGCTGCTGATAAGCTGGACTAATGAAATCCTTGAAAGGATAAAAAATGGGAGGCCCGAGCCTCCCATTTTTGCAACTTTATGAAAAAGATTATTATTTTACTCGTCTCTCTTTGCCTGCTTTTCACCGGGCTTTGTTTTAGTGCTTGCGAGCAAGAGCAGAATAAGCTTGAAAAATTCAGCGCCTATTCCTTTGATTATTTCGATACCGTGACCACTGTCTCGGGGTATGCCGAGAGCAAGGAGGCCTTTGACGCGGTGGCAAATGAAGTGCTAAAGGAATTGGAGACCTACCATCGCTTGTTTACTATTTACCATCGTTTTGAGGGCTTGGAAAACCTTTGTACCATCAATGAACTGGTTGAAGGGCAGCACCGCACGGTCACGGTGGACAGGCGAATCATCGATATGCTGTTGTACGCTAAGCAGATGCATGAGCTGACAGATGGCAAGATCAATATTGCCATGGGCAGCGTACTTTCGATCTGGCATGAATATCGCACCGTGGGTATGAGCGATCCCGCATCGGCGCAGCTGCCGCCTATGGACGAGCTGCAGGTTGCGGCACAGCATACCGACATCAACAATCTGATTATTAACGAGCAGAACTGTACCGTGACTATCACCGACCCCGAAATGAAGTTGGACGTGGGGGCAATTGCCAAGGGATATGCCGTGGAAATGGTGGCGCAGGGCTTGGAGGCAAAGGGCGTTACGGGCTATGTGCTCAATGTGGGCGGCAACGTGCGCACGGTGGGAACAAAGGCGGACGGTCAGCCTTGGACTGTCGGACTGGAAAACCCTATGGACGAGGGTGAGGACTATTTGTGCTATCTTGGGCTTGCGGGAAAATCTCTTGTTACCAGCGGCTCCTATCAACGCTATTATTTGGTTGACGGTAAACGCTACCATCACATCATTCATCCCGATACACTCATGCCTGCCGAAGGATTTGTGTCGGTCTCGGTGCTGACCTCTCATTCGGGTAGCGCAGACGCGCTCTCAACCGCGCTGTTTTGTATGACACTTGAGCAGGGGATGGCATTGGTCAATTCATTGCCCGATACCGAAGTGCAATGGGTGCTGCCTGACGGCACGTGCCGCACAACGCAGGGATGGGAAGCTTACGTTATCGACCCATAAAAGGAGATTAAGATGGATATTACAGCTTTAATTGCCGGCTATAAAAGCTTTTTGTTTGGCTTTGCAGAGATTGTGGCATACACGCTGGAGCTGATCGGCATAATCATCATATTGGTAGGTACGGTCAGAGCCATCTTTTTGTTGATCCGTCACTTCCGCGACAACGCACGCAGAAACGTTGTCATTGATCTCGGACGTGCCTTGGCACTCGCGTTGGAGTGCAAGATGGGTGCCGAGATCATACATACGGTCATTGTTCGTGACCTTAAGGAGCTTGGCATTCTTGCCGTGGTTATTCTTATCCGCGCTTTGCTGGCACTTATCATCCACTGGGAGATCCGCATGGAGCAGAAGGATGAAAAAATTGTTTCGGAGAAAAAGACAGACGATAAAGAGCCGTAAGATACAGGTTATATTGGATATAAAGATATTTTGAGCTTTTATTCAAAAACGTCTTGCTTTTTGCATATGTATGTGCTATAATCAAACCGTATATACATAATGAGGAGGAATTATTATGAAGTGTCCTTTTTGTGATACCGAACTGACAGCCGGCACTACCGTTTGTCCCGATTGCGGCACAGTTATCGAACAAAACGAGGTTGTGGCTAAGGGAAAGGATCCCGGTAAGACCTTGGGCTTGGTTGCTATGATCGTAGCGATCGCTTCGGCGGTTTTGGGTCTGTTTAGTTGCTGCTGCTGTGGCGGCGTTTTAGGTGTTGCGCTGTTTTTTGTTGTTTCGGTTGTCAGCTTGATTTTGGGTATCGTTGCATCCAAAAAGTCCAAAAAAGCCGGCTTTAAGAACGTTTTTGCAATCGTCAGCATCATTGTTTCCGCTATTACCGTTGGTGTGCTGGGTCTTTTGCTGATTGCTATGGTCGCATATCTGGTTATCGTGATTGCCACGTACGGGTTGAGCGGTATATTTTTAATGTTTGAAGGGCTTATGTAAGCCTTTGCCGTTGATCAAACGCACCGGAAAGAACACCTGCCATGTCATGTGTCGGGTGTTCTTTTCTCAATTCCGTCAAATAAGCTGAAAGGAGGTCGCCGGGGGCGGCATATGAAAGCCTTTTTCAAAACACATTACAAAAAAATCATTGTATTGGCAAGTGACGTGCTATGTGTGCTGGCGGCATTGATCTGTGCGCCGCTGAGCCGTATCCTGCTGGAGCATACAAACAATACTTGCTTCTGGGAAGTCATGGGCGGCAAATGTGCGACTTGCGGAGGCACGCACTTTGTCAACGATTTTCTTTCGGGTCGTTTTGCGGCAGCCTTTATGGATAACCAACTGCTGTTTTGCATGACGGTATATCTGCTGGCTACGTTACTTGTGCTTAATCTGTATTGGCTGTTTGACCTTGCGTTTGCCAAAAAGATACTCAAGGTGATGTACAATATCCCGGTGCTGATTATATTTGGCGTTGCGCTGCTTGCTTTTTTGATTTGGAGAAATATTCCTCTGATCACCAATCTGGTAACGTCTGCATACGAATTGATCCTGTCAATAAACTGACTGAAAAATCCCGCTGCCAAGGGGTTGTGTCTTCAGGAACACAACGCCTTGGCAGCGGGATTATTATATCTGAAATGCGTACTTATTGACAAAAAACGCAGAATGCGATATAATAAAAGCAGATAAAACCCTTTTAGGAGGTGCGGAATGAAAAAGATCACGGCTTTGTTGTTGGTGTTTTTACTGGTTGCTTGCACCCTGCTTCCCGTGTCGGCACAGGATATTGAAAAGAGTGAGGACATTGTGATCCTTTACACCAATGACGTACATACCTATATTGATGGTCCGTTGAGCTATGATGTGATAGCCGCCATCAAGGCAGATCTGCAGACCGAGTATGCATACGTGCTGCTGGCGGATGCAGGAGACCATGTGCAGGGAACGGCTTACGGCTCTATGGACAAGGGCGCTAGCGTGATCGCATTGATGAACGCTGCAGGCTATGACGTTGCCACGCTTGGCAACCATGAATTTGATTACGGTATGCAGGGCTGTCTTGACGTGATCGAGTGGGCGGAATATGCTTACGTTTCTGCGAACTTCCATCATGAAAGGGACGGCGTTAAGGGTGAGAGCGTGCTGCCTGCGTATGCCATGTTTGATTGCGGAGAGCAGAAGATCGCCTTTGTGGGTATCACTACGCCCGAAACCTTCAGCAAGTCTACGCCCACGTACTTTCAAGATGAAAACGGCAACTTTATCTATGGCATTTCGGGCGGTGACGACGGTTCGGATATGCGCACAGATGTGCAAAAGGCAATCGATGCAGCCGTTGCAGAGGGCGCTACCACTGTAGTTGCGCTGGGGCATTTGGGTATTGACGGCTCTTCGGGGAGCTGGACCAGCACCGTTACTATTGAAGGATTGAGTGGCCTTGATGCTTTTATTGACGGGCACTCGCATCACGCACTTAAGGGTGAGACGGTCAAGGATAAGGACGGTAACGACGTGGTGCTGACGCAGACGGGTGAGTATTTCGGGCGTATCGGTATGATGATCGTTGATGCCGAGACCGGCGCGATCACCACCGATTTTATTGAATGTAATGAGATTTTGGCGGAGGACGGTGAAACCGTGACGGGGTATGCGCTGCGCTCCGAGCTGTATAAGGGCACAGAGCTGATCGCGGACGAGAGCGTCAAGCAGATCAAGGATGCGTGGCTTGCCGAGATCGATGCAAATTTAGGACAAACGATTGGCTCGGCAGAGATCAAGCTTGATAACTACGATGCACAGGGCAACCGTCTTGTGCGTGTTCAACAGACCAATTCGGGTGATTTTGCAGCAGATGCCTTGTACTATCTGTTTGACAATATGGGGCTTGGAGTGGATGTTGCCATCATGAATGGCGGCGGTGTGCGCAATCAAGCCATTACAGGAGATATTACTTACAAGATCTGTAAGGATATGCATACCTTCGGCAACGTTGCGTGTCTGCAAACGGTGAGCGGTCAGCAGCTGTTGGATGCGCTGGAATGGGGCGCAAGACTTGTAGGCGAGGGTGAGAACGGCGGTTTTTTGCACGTGTCGGGCATTACCTATAAGATCGACCCCACCGTCCCCAACACCACCAAGGCGGACGAGAACGGTACTTGGACGGGTGCGCCCGATGCGTACCGTGTGTACGACGTCAAGGTGTACAATAAGGAAACCGGTGTGTATGAGGCGTTGGATCTGAACGCTTCCTACAATTTGGCAGGCTACAATTACACCCTGCGTGATCTGGGCGACGGATACGCTATGTTTGACGGTGCGGTTAACGTGCTGGATTACGTCATGGAGGACTACATGGTTTTGGCGAATTACGTGCAGGGCTTTGAGAACGGGTGTGTAAAGGCAGATAACTCGCCGCTTGGTATCAAGTATACCGGTATGTTGATCGATTACGGTACGGTCAACGGCTCCGGGCGTATTGAGATTATGCAAAAGAGTGATACCATCGAGCAGACCACAGATGCTCCCGAACAGACCACCGATCAAGAAGAAAACCCCAACGCTCCAGTTGATACGGTCGTGCTGGTCATCACGATCGGTGCCGTGTTGGCGGTCGGAGGCAGTATCGTGTATTTGGCAAGAAAGAAAAAGAGTGAATAAGCCATAAAAAAGGAAGCCCCATGGGGCTTCCTTTTTTACGGTTGTAACGAAAAGACCATTTTTACAGGTGCGTGATCGGAATAGGTAAATGCGGTGTCAATGTTTTCCACCTGCTTACAGGTCACGTTGTCGGACACCATAAAACCGTCTACGATAATGGTGAAATTGCCTTTTTCATAAGGGATATCGCAGTTGCGGCAGGTGGGGTAAAGCACGTCGCCCGCATAGTCAATGCAACGCGAAAAGCCTTTGGGCAGCATATCTGCGGGGAAGGGCTGCGCCCAACCGAAATCGGCATCGGCACCGTTGAGCTTTTGTGAGGAATCTCCCGTAAAGTCGTGATTAAAGTCGCCGCCGCAGATTACGTAATTACCCTTTTGATACTCAGCTGCCATATCCTCGAACAGCATGGTCATTTGCGCCGCGCGGATATTGTCATCGCTGCCGTAAGCTGAGGCGTGTACGTTGTAAAGCACCAATTCCTTGCCATTGTCCACAGGCACGCGGCTGACGCTGTAGCAGCGATCCAGATCAAGAAATTTACTGAACGAGGTGGAAATGGGGAAGGAACGGCGCATGGACGAGGTAATCTCTACCGAGGAGAAGGTCGCAAGCGAGCTGTAGGATGCGCCGTGCGGGCTGTGGAAGGGGTAGGCGAGATAGGCAGAATCGTAATTGACTGCATAGCAGCTTGAAAACGTACCGAACTGCTCGCGCAGCATATCATATTGGTTTGTGTGGTGGCTGCGCGTGGAGTCAAGGTCTACTTCTTGGAACAAAATGAAATCGGGATCAAGCGATTTGACGGTCTGCGCGCCCTCTGTGATGCAGGCGATCACGCTCTCTCGGCTCTCGGCTCTGGACTCTGTTCCACCGTCCATAAAGAAGGTGAAATCGGGCGTGTATGCGCCAAAGCCCAGATTTTGGGTCACGATCACGTATTCCGTATCGGTCTTGGCGGTTGTGTCTGCGTTCGCGTGGTCAATCTCCAGCTCTTGCATATCGGGAATACGCTCGTAGCTGAATACCACGTAGCCAAGATATCCGCATACCAAGAGCAGAAGCGCGCCCAGACAGCACGTGGCAATGATCAGAACCTTTTTCCAAATTTTCATGACGTCACCTCCATACGTTTCTGCTTTTATTATAAAGGATATCTTGCGTCTTGTCAAGCGGGTGGGCAAAATCCTTGTTGACACCCGTATTCGCTTATGCTATAATGAACGTGTAATTTTTGCATAAAACGGGGGGGAAGGATATGCGTGACCGTACGAATTTTCGCGTGCTTGCGTTGCTGATCTGCCTTTGCGCGTGCTTGTGTGCCTGCTCGGAGGGCCATGGCAATGAAGCAACAACCGAGGATCAGACCGTATACCTGAATATGAACATGACATACCCCGGGGCAGAGCTACCCAAAGGAGAGGGACAGCGTGCCCGCGTGATCATTCTGATCGGGCAGAGCAATGCCACGGGCTGTTCGCTGACAAGTTATCTGCAGGAGTGCGTGAGCGAGGAGCAGTACGCCGCGTATGAGGCCGGCTTTGACTCGGTGCGCATCAATTATTGCCTTGACGACCACAAATATACCTCGGGTGGTACTTTCGTACCGGTTGATCTCGGCTGTGCAGCGGGAGATGGCTACTTTGGCCCCGAACTTGGTATGGCAGAGGTGCTTGCTGATGCGTATCCCAATGAAACCGTTTTTATACTGAAATATACCATGTCGGGATATTCTTTGCATCACCATTGGCTGTGTGCAGGACAGCGCGGCTCGATCTATGAGGCGTTTATGGCGTTTGCCACCACCTATCTCGATGCGCTGACCGCTGCAGACTATGATGCGTGCGTGGGCGCTGTTTGCTGGATGCAGGGGGAGTCGGATACTACCGATTTCAAAGCGTCCAAGTACCTTGCCAATCAGACCGCGTTTGCAGCCTATTTGCGCGAGGATCTTGCCAAGTATGCCGAGCCGGGCGGCATTTGCTTTATCGATGCGGGAATTTCCAACAGCCCCTACTGTGAGCCCGCCTATCCCGAAATCAACCAAGCGAAGCAGCAGTTTGCCGCGCTTTCGGATATGAATTACTATTTTTCCACCATTGAATCGGGCTTTACCGTGCACAAAGAGCCTGCGGGAGCCCCCGATTGGGGGCACTATGATGCGGCAAGTGAGCTGGAACTGGGACGCTTGTTCGGTGCGTATGTGGTCAAGAGCTATACGGACCGAGAGAAGGGGGAGATATCATGACAACAGGGTATTTATGCGAGATTCTGTTTGAAAACGAATTACCCGCCGATTCTTATCTGCATTCGCTGCCTGTTGTACAATATCTGTGTGCGCAGGGGCGTCTTACCTTTGATGCCGGAGTGACCTTTCTTATAGGAGAGAACGGTACTGGCAAATCCACGCTTTTGGAAGCTTTGGCGGTTGCTTGCGGCTTTAACCCCGAGGGAGGCTCGCGCAATTTTTTCTTTTCCACCAACGACACGCATTCCGAGTTGCATAAGTGCTTGCGCGTGGTGCGTCGCGCGTACTCCAAGGATAGCTATTTTCTGCGTGCCGAAAGTTTTTACAACGTGGCGACCAACATCGAGGAGCTGGACAGGATGCCCGGCTTTCTTCCGCCCTTGATAGACAGCTACGGCGGCAGGTCATTGCATCATCAATCGCACGGAGAGAGCTTTCTTGCCTTGGTGCAAAACCGCCTTGGAGGGAATGGGCTTTACTTGTTCGACGAGCCCGAAGCGGCACTCTCTCCCATGCGGCAACTGACGCTGCTTGCCGAGATAGACCGTCTTGTCAAGGCAAACTCGCAACTTGTCATTGCCACCCATTCGCCCATTCTCATGGCGTACCCCGGGGCGTGCATATACGAGCTTTCCGAGCAGGGTATTGCCAAGGTTGCCTATAAGGATACCGAGCATTACCGTATGACAAAGCAGTTTTTGGACGCCCCCGAGAGAATGCTGCGTTATCTGATTGAACCTTAAAGGAGGTTAAGATGCAATATCGCCTTGATAAGTACGGAAAAGAACTGTCCATTCTTGGATTTGGCTGTATGCGATTTTCCAAGAAAAACGGAAAGATCGACATAGCGCAAACAGAGCGCCAGATCATGCTGGCGTATGAAAGCGGGGTCAATTATTTTGATACGGCATACGTCTATCGCGGCAGCGAGGCGGTGCTGGGCGAGATCTTGGAGAAAAACGGCATTCGTGATAAGGTCAATGTTGCGACAAAGCTGCCGCATTATATGATCAAGAGCCGCGAGGGTATTGAAAAGCTGTTTTGCGAGGAGCTTGAGCGGCTTCGCACCGATCACGTGGAGTATTATCTGATGCATATGCTGACCGACGTTGCCACGTGGGAGAGACTTTGCGCACTGGGTATCAAGGAATGGATCGCGCAGAAAAAGGCGAGCGGGCAGATCGGACAGATCGGCTTTTCTTACCACGGAAACAGCGATATGTTCTGCCGACTGGTGGACGCGTACGATTGGGATTTCTGCATGATCCAGTACAACTATATGGACGAAAATTCACAGGCGGGCAAAAGGGGACTGCACTATGCAAAAAGCAAGGGGCTGGCGGTCATGATCATGGAGCCCCTGCGCGGCGGCAAGCTGGTCAACCATTTGCCGGGGGAGGCAAAGCGCATTTTTGCCGAGTACCACGTGCAGCATACGCCTGCCGAGTGGGCGTTCCGGTGGTTGTGGAATCAGCCCGAGGTCAACGTGGTGCTGTCCGGCATGAACTCCGAGAGCATGGTGCGCAATAATGTGGAAACTGCGTCAAGCGTGCAGGTCGGAGAGCTTGGCGAGAGCGAGCAGCAAATGCTTGCGCGCGTGCTTGCCGCCATCAACGCAGGTATGAAGGTGGGATGCACAGGCTGCGGATATTGCATGCCGTGCCCCCGCGGAGTGGATATTCCGGGCACGTTTGCCGCGTATAACCGCCGATATGCCGAGGGAAAATTTCAGGCGGTGTACGAGTACGCCATGTGCACTGCAATGCGCAAAAATTCAGCTGCTGCTTCCATGTGCGTAGGCTGCGGCAAATGTGAGCCGCACTGCCCGCAGGGCATTGCCATCCGCGAGCAGCTCAAATGTGCCCAAAAGGAGCTGGAGGGTCCCTTGTATAAGGCAGGAAGAAAAATGGTATCGCTCTTTTTCAAGCTCTGATCAGTAAAAAAGTGATGCGCCCGCTTGGCGTGATACTCTTAACGAAGTATCACACCAAAGTCGGGTTCTCATAAGGAAGTTTGCTTATGGTACGTAGGTTTGCTACGCTGTAAACAAATAATTATCGCCGACAGAAAATCTGCCGGCGATTGTTTTATTCTGTTCGATAAATTGGAATTTGTCAAATACTGATGATTTCTCTTATTTTCTGAGCATAATCGTTGCCGTGGTTTATGGAAAATTCGCCGTGATACAATTTTGGCAAAACTTGTAGTGTACTTTTTGGCAAGGCGTTGTGAATATCCACGGCTGATTTTCTTATAGAACTATTTTCCTTTTCACCGATATATATATGTACTTTTGCGGTACATTCCTTTATTGATTCTTTTAGGGAATACAATGAGTTGGCTTGCAAAAACGCAATCATATCT
The DNA here is from genome assembly GCA_045586845.1 of Eubacteriales bacterium. Taxonomy (GTDB): domain Bacteria; phylum Bacillota; class Clostridia; order Oscillospirales; family CAG-272; genus SVQP01. Next base: position 397 of record JAZNBB010000015.1, on the reverse strand, counting down.
TTTTTTGAAATCGCACAAGTATCCCTAAAATAATGCTCAAACAAATTCGCTTTTATTTTTAACGATTTGAATTGAAGCGCAGAAAACCATTTATGTTTAATCAAGCCATAACAGCTGCCAAATGCCGGTTTTATCATATAATACGTTAGTTTTGATGGTCTAACAAGAGTACTTTCAACGACGGCATATTGGCAGATATCTTTCCGTTGGGATAAGATTTCTAACAGAATCTGCCCACCCAAAGATAAACCGCCAATCATCAAAACCGAACCGCCACAGTGCGCATCGATATATTCAATAATCTCCTTGGCATTATTCTCTATTGTTGTAAAAGCTTTGTCGCTTTCGGCGTGACCGTTCAGTATAGGTAAAATGATATGATAATCATTTTGAAGCG